>JBFXAN010000051.1:0-40074 GCA_050184225.1 Dehalococcoidia bacterium
GGGGGGAGGGGCCGGGGGAGGGGTGACTGATGCCAACGATCGATATTCCTGACACGACGATCCACTTCGAAGACGCCGGTAGCGGGGCGCCGCTGTTGCTGCTCCACGGTGGGTTGGGAACGGCGTTGTTGCACTATCGGCGGGAGATCCCATTCTTTGCCGGGCGACATCGTGTGATTGCTCCGGACATGCGCGGGTATGGCGGATCGGCGCCGCCGCGAGATTATCCGATCGACTTCTATCAACGCGATGCGGCGGATATGGCCGCGCTGCTTGACGCGTTGGATGCCAGGCCGGTGCATGTGCTGGGTTGGAGCGATGGCGCGATCGTGGCGCTGGTGCTGGCGGTAGTGCGGCCAGACCTGGTGCGAAGCCTCGCGCTCTGGGGTGGTGAGGCGAAACTCCTGGAAGTAGAGCGGTCGATCTGGCCGGTGCTGGCCGATGCTTCCGTCTGGCCGCAGCGCGCGGTCGAGCGTTTCATCGAGGCGCAGGGACCGCTCAACTGGCCCGGCATACTCGACCGGATGGTGGCCGGCTACACGGCCGTGCTCGATGGGGGCGGTGAGATCATATCGCAACGTCTCGACGAAATCCGCTGTCCGGTGTTGATCATGCACGGCGAGCAGGATGATGTGGTGCCGGTTGTGCATGCCCAGATCTTGAAGGACGCGATTCCGCAGGCGGAGGTGCACCTCTTCCCTGAGTCTGGTCATGCCCTGCACCGCGAGCAGGAGTCAGCGATGCGCGGGCTGATACTTGACTTCCTCCGTCGTGTTGAGTCCGGCGAGACGACGAGAGTGAGCGACGGCTGAACCGGAGGACTGCGCTGGCTCTCGTTCGCGCGCCGGTTCGTGCAATGCATATCGCCGGGGCGTAGGATATCGTCACCTTGTCGGCAATCGACGCAGTGGAGAATCTCCGATGACCACCAGCAATCCCCCGGACTTCGCTACGGCATGGCGGGACTCCTTTGAGGAATGGGCGCGGGCATGGGCCGGATACACGCAGCCGGCAGCGGAGGGTGAGAAGCCACCGCCGACGCCATCGGAGGCGTGGAAGCGATCGATGGACCGCTGGCTCGGCGCGTGGGCAACGTTTCTCGAGGAGTCGATGAACTCGCCGAACTTCGCGGCGACATCCGGCCAGACCTTGAACCGGATGCTCGATGTCCAGAAGCCGATCCGCGATCAAACAGAAGAGACGATGCAGCGATGGCTCGAAGCGATCAACGTTCCCTCGCGATCGGACTTCGTTCGGTTGGCGCGGCAGCTGAACGACGTCAACGCACGCCTTGATGCGATCGCCGACCAGATCGAAGGGATTCAGGACGCGCTCAACGAGCGCTAGCGCAGGCGGCTCTTTACGGTCGGACGGAGGTGGAGACGATGACCACAGGCGCGGATCGGGTGCAGGAAGAGGCACGGCGGACGGCGCAGCGCATCTCGCGTGGTGTCGAGTTGATGCTGGACCAGTCGGAGGCGCGCGTCGGGCAGTCGCCACGCGAGATCGTCGGCCGGCGAGGGAAGGCGCGGCTCTACTACTACCGCGCCGCCGGCGGGACGAGATCAGCGACACCGATCCTCTTTGTCCCCTATCTCGGCATTTCGCGGACCTATGTCTTCGACCTCCAGCCGGGGGCGAGCTTCGTCGAGTTCATGACGAACCAGGGTTTCGACTTCTACCTGCTCGACTGGGGTGATCTGGGGCCGGAGGACAGCGACTTTGGCCTGGAGGACGCGGTGATGGATGTGATCCCGGCGATGGTGCGCCGGACGGTCCGTCACTCCGGCGCTAAGGAGATCAATCTCTTCGGCTACTGCATGGGCGTGCCGATGGCGATGTCCTATATGGGGACGCATCCGGATGCGCCGGTGAGCGCGCTGGTGATGATGGTTGGGCCGATCGACTTTACCCACGGCGGCTCCTTCGGCTTGTGGACGGCGAAGGACAATTTCCCGGTCGACAAGCTGATCGATACGTTCGACAACGCGCCGTTGGAGTACGTCCAGCTCGGCTTCAAGATGCTCCAACCTACGAACGATGCCGGCTCGGCGGTCAACCTCTGGTGGAATCTGTGGAACGAGCAATACGTCGATGGCTATCGGGCGATGAACCGCTGGTCGAATGAGTGGGTGGGATTCCCCGGTGAGTTCTTTCGGCAGTGGATCACCTGGTTCTATCAGGAGAACCGGCTGTTCAAGGGGACACTCGCCGTGCGCGGCGTGCCGGTCGACCTTCCCGCTGTCAAACAACCGATCCTGGTCGTGGCGGCCAAACAGGACAAGATTGCGCCGCCGCTGGCCTGCAAGGCGCTGGTTGATGTGGTTGGCAGCGAAGACAAAGAATATGTAGAACTGCCCGGCGGTCACATCTCGTTGATCGCCGGGCGGCAGGCTCACCAGAACCTGTGGCCACGCGTCGCATCCTGGCTTCGCGACCACGAATCCGGCGCATAAGCGGGGACGGTTTCGTCCCATTAGGGAGTGCGATGCGAACGATTGCGGAAGAACTACTGCTCTTCGCGCTTGATGACGAGAAGGGTACAACGGTGTGGTCGGGCGCCGCCGCGCTGCCCTATGGACTGGCCGGGGCGCTGCTTGCGGACCTCGCCCTGCGTGGCAACGTAGCGCTGCGACAGAAACAGGCGGTCGCGGTGCTCGACGGCACACCGACCGGTGACGACATCCTCGACGACGCGCTCGCCCAGATCGCGACCAGCCGGACGTCGCGTGACACCCAGCAATGGGTCACGAGGCTGACGAGCAAGGTGAAGCGGCTACGCGATCGGCTTGAAGATCGGCTGGTGGCGCAGGGCATCCTCCGGAAGGATCAGCATCGCGTGCTCTTCCTCTTTCCGTTCGAGCGTCTGCCCACCGATGACCCGACGGTTGAGCGGGGTCTTCGCGACCGGGTGCGGGCGGCCATATTGGAGGACGAAGCACCTGACCCGCGCACCGCTGTCCTGATCAGCCTGCTCCAGAGCTGCAACCTGCTCGACGGTCTCTTCGCCAAGCGCGAGCATGCCGCGATCAAGGGCCGGATCACATCGGTGATCGAGAGCGTTCCAGAGGGCGTTCAGGCCGGCGCCGCGGTGCGAGCGGCAACGGATGAGATGACGGCGGCAACGACCGTGATCGCGGCAACATCCTGAGTGGTGCGCCTGGTTCAACTGGCCGCGGGACGAGGTTGACAGAGCGCGAGATGTTCCTGTTGACGTAAACTCTTTGCAGCCCGGACCGGATGCCGGGACTCTTGGTGAGGTTGCGTTCATGGAGTATCGCCATCTGGGCCGTTCCGGTTTGCAGGTTTCGGTGGTAGGCATCGGCTGCAACAACTTCGGCGGCCGGATCGATGCCGACCAAACCGCGTCGGTGGTCAATACGGCGCTGGACCTCGGCATCAACCTGTTCGACACCGCCGATGTGTATGGCAACCGTGGGATGTCGGAGGAGTATCTCGGACGCGCGCTTCAAGGGAAGCGGCGCGACGTGATCATCGCGACGAAGTTCCGCAGTCCGATGGGGGAGGGTCCGCACTGGTCCGGTGGGTCGCGCCGCTACATCATCGATGCGGTAGAGGATTCACTTCGTCGCCTCGGCACGGACTACATCGACCTCTACCAGATCCACAATCCCGACCCGAGCACGCCGATCGAGGAGACGCTGCGGGCGCTGGACGATCTGGTGCGCAGTGGCAAGGTGCGATACGTCGGCCACTCGAACTTCAGCGCCGCGCAGGCGGTCGAAGCGGCGTGGGTGGCGAAGACTGAGCATCTGACGCCGTTCATATCGCTGCAGAATCACTTCAATTTGCTCAACCGCCTCGATGCCGAACTGATCGACGTCTGCGATCGGTACGGTCTGGGCATCTTGCCGTTCTTCCCGCTGGCGAGCGGATTCCTCACCGGCAAGTACCGGCCGGAGCAACCCGCGCCGGAGGGCACGCGCCTCGCGGGGCCGATGGGCGGGCGGATGCTCAACGAGCGCAACTACGAAACGTTGCAGAAGCTGGAGGCGATCGCTGAGGGCAGCGGCCACTCGATGCTGGAACTGGCGATGTCCTGGCTGGCACAGCAGCCACAGGTTTCGAGTGTGATCGCCGGAGCGACCAAACCAGAACAGGTCGAGCAAAACGTCGCGGCGGTAAGTTGGACGATGTCCGCCGACGAACTGGCGGCGATCGATGCGGCCGCGCCCGCACCCTCGCCACGGCGCTAGTGACGATGGCGGCACCGCTCTTTGTCTTGATCCATAGTCCGCTGGTGGGGCCACGCACGTGGTCCGGCGTGGCGGCTCGGCTGCGCTCACGCGGCGCCGGCGTGGCCGTGCCGGTGCTACGAGATCGTGGGTCCACGAGCGGACCATTCTGGTATCAGGATGCGCTTGCGGTCGCGGCGATGGTCCAGGCGTTGCCGGCCGGCCGGCCGCTGGTGCTGGTCGGGCACAGCGGCGCCGGTCCGCTCCTGCCCGCGATCCGGCAGTTGGCGGAGCGTGATGTGGCGCTCTATCTGTTCGTGGACGCGGGTATTCCGGTCGATGGCGCCAGCCGGCTCGACCTGTTGCGCGATGAGATGCCGGAGATGGGTGCGACGTTGGAGCAGCATTTGCGCGAGGGCGGCCGCTATCCCGGCTGGCGCGATGAGGATCTTGTCGAGGTTCTTCCCGACGATCACGCTCGGAGACAGATCATCGAGGAGATGCAACCGCGCGATCTGCCGTTCTGGACCGAACCGCTGCCGGTCTTCCCTGGCTGGCCGGATGCGCCCTGTGCCTATCTGCAACTGAGCAGCGGGTACGCCGTGCCCGCGGCGCGCGCTCGGTCCGATGGATGGCTGCACCGTGAAGTCGATGCCGGTCACTTTCACATGCTGGCCGACGCGGACGCGGAGATAATCCTGGACCTGGCCCGCGGCGCCGGGATCCCGGTGGCTTTGGGAGGTCCGGCGCCATGACGACCGTTGACAAACCGCGAACCCGTCGTCGAATCCGTACGCCTCGACCGCTCGCCGCCTTGATCGACGACGTGCTGCGCCGGGCGGACGCCGATCTTGCCGAGGACGAGGCCGTCCACGATCTGCGTGTCGCGTGCCGGCGGCTCGAGGCGGGGACGCGCGTCAGCCAGGACGTGCTTCGGCGATCGCGGCTGCGCGATGTCCGGGACGCGGCCAAGTCGATTCGGCGGGCGTTCGACCAGGCCCGCGACCTCGAGGTGATCGCCGGCGAGTTAGGACCGATCGACGGGCTCACCGATCGATTTCGTACGGCGGTACGCGAAGCGTCTGACAAACAGGCAGCGGGCGCACAGCGGCGCGGGCGGGTCGGTGACGCGATCAAGACCTTGAAGCAGATACGGGAAGATCTGGCGGATGATGCCGCGCCGCAACGCGGCGCCCTGGCCGCGATCTTGCACGAGCACATCACCGCGCTCTTTGATGAGCTCGATCGGCTGCTGCCCGAGTCCACCGACGCGGCGGTGCACGAGGTCCGAATCGATGTGAAGAAGCTGCGCTATGAGATGGAAATCGGCGCGCCCGTCTTTCCCCGTCTCCGGCCACAGGTGAAGCGGCTCAAGCGGCTTCAGGATATTCTCGGCCGTCATCAAGACTCGTCGGTGGGATTGATCTGGTCCGAGCAATTGGTCGATGGGGCATTCGCATCGACGGTGGAGGACCGCACCGCGTTGATGCGGTACTACGCCGCGCTCCGCCGCGAGCAGCGGCGCCGGCTGCGGCGGTTGCTCGGCGGATGGCGCACGCGAGATATGCGTGGCCGGTTCCAGAAGGCGATCGGAGTGCCGCCATCCGCCGGCGCTGCGACGGTAACGATATAAGGCATTCGAACCCGTGGTCTTACCGACAGATCGGCCGACGATCACGTCACGAGGCGAAGCAAACGAGTCCAGGTCAGCGCGTGCGTGGATCACGTTCTACGGTGATTGGTCGTGAGCGAGCGCGACTCCGCCGGCGCCGCCGCGCTTGGCCGCGTACATCGCCCGATCGGCGGCATCGAGAAGGACTTTCGCGTCAATCCCATCGGCGGGAAACAAGGCGACGCCAATGCTGGCGCCGACAGCTGGTTCTGCTTCGGCGATCACCGCGAGAAGCCGCGTACAGCGCTCGACGACGACATGGACCGGTGCGCCCGGTATCAACACGAGGAATTCATCGCCGCCATACCGTGCGATGGTGTCCGACTCGCGAAAGCTGTGCGTGAGGGCAGCGGCAACATGTTGGAGCAGCGCATCCCCTGCCGCGTGGCCCTGAGTGTCGTTGAGTCGCTTCATGCCATCGATGTCGAGCAGTGCAACGGCCAGCGGTGCGTGGGTCTGTTCTGCTTCCTGGAGCCTGTCTTCCAGCATCTCCAGGACGAACCGACGGTTGTACAGTCCGGTGAGGCTGTCCCGCTCCGCCTGCCGTCGTACCTGTTCCAGGAGGTACATGTGCTCGATCACCGCCGCCGCTTGGAGTGCGATAGCCGACATAGTTTCCACCTCACCGACCGGAAAGTGAACCTGACGGTCGTGGGCGGAAAGAATCATGATGCCAACGATGCCCTGCCGCGTCGTGAGTGGATAGATGGCCACCGACCGGAATCCGAACTCTTCGGCCCATGGCTGGACCAGCCGAGGCCCTTTTGATACGTCGTCAAGAACGAGCGGCAGCTGGGCCATGAACTCGGCGACCTCGGCCGATGTTGCGGCGCGCTCATTCTGCAGCAGATCGGTTTGGAACGAAATGAAGTGCTCGCGCCGCTCGTCTTGAGGTCCGTCGAACCGGTCCCAACCCGTTACCGGACGCGGCCTCCCGGAGACGTCCGTCAGGAAAGTGGCGCACCGATGGGCGACGGAGAATGAGGCCGCCGCCCGGCAGATCTCAGGCAACACCTGTTCGAGATCGGATGATTGGGTGATGGCCCGGGCTACTTCCAGCAGCGCTTGGGCGCGTCGCCGGTCGGCCCGCTCCAGTTCCAACTGCCGGACACATGCGAAGAGCGCTGCCGCCTGCTCAGCGATGGTGACGGCAATCTCCTCCTGGCTCTCGGTAAAGGCGTGTGGTTCGGGCGCGCCGGCCAGAATCAAACCGGTTTCGCCGGCATCGACTTGAACCGGTACGAGCAGGAGCGAGCGCAGGTTGTGCGCCCGCATCGCCCCGGCGACAGTGCCGTGTTCGGTATGAACATCGGCGATTCGGATGACCGCCCCGCTGCCGCGCGGTGCGCCCAGGAGGTCGCGGGCGGTGGATGGATCGATCGGCGGTGACGTGGCCGAAGCCACGACCTCGGCGAAGGCGCCGGTTTCCTCACGGCGGACGAGGGCGACGAGAGGAACTCGAAGGAGCCGGGACACCGCACGCACAACCGATCGGGCAACGCCATCAAGGTTGAGATCCGCTGAGGCGCCGGGATACTCCATGTCACCTCGTCCATCTAGGTCGATTCACACGTCCATGATATTGGCCGTTGCACGCCGGCCATGCACGCGCAACCGGATCGCTCCTGCATGGCCAGAACATGCCAGCATGAGGCGCGCGCGATTCTCCACGTACCACAAACGATCAACGTTTGCCGTGTGTCTACGGATCAAACCGGCTCATGCGGCCGAGGCTGCGGTATGTCGCGGCGACTCACTATGATATGGACGGCAATCGACTCAACTGACCACTTGGAGGGTACCATTATCGTCGGTGAACCGGAGATTCCGGCCTTCTATGATCCGCCGAACCCTCTCCTCCCCGGACCCCCCGGCGACTTGATCCGCATCGAACCGATCGGGGCACGATCGGGGATCCGCGCGTGGAGAATGCTCTACCACTCGACCACCCGTGCCGGCGAGGACATCATGGTGTCGGGAATGATTGCCGCGCCGGATCGCGATCCACCGTCGGGCGGATTCCCGCTGATCGCGTCCGCGCACGGGACGACTGGCATCAACCGGCGATGTGCCCCGTCGATCGACCCCGACGTTCCGGTCCCGAATGGGGTGAGCTATTTCGATATCCTCGCGCCGTACGTCGATGCCGGCTATGCGATCGCAGCGGCGGACTATCAAGGACTCGGCGCACCCGGCGACCCCGCGTACCTCGTCGGTGAGGTCGAGAGCCGCAATGTACTCGATGCAGCACGGGCGGCGCGGGCGTTGCCGGACCTGCGGACGGCGGACCCGCTGCTGATCTTCGGCCATTCTCAGGGCGGCCACGCGGCGGCGTTCGCCGGCCAGATTATACCTCAGTACGCACCGGAGCAGCGCGTCGCCGGCGTGGTCCTGCTTGCGCCGGCCGCCGAGCTCGAGTTGATGGCGGCGGGGATCGCCATGGTCCGCCAGCCGATTCCAGGTGTCGCCTTTCTCGTCGCGGCCATGTACTCATGGAGCTTGATCTATGCCGATGCGCCTCTGGACGCAGTACTCACCGAGGCGGGACTCGATGCCGTGGAGACGCTGAAACACCATTGCGGTCTGGACATGTATCCGCCGTTCATGAGTGAGCCGCCGCATCACTACTTCAATCCGCTCGGCATCGTGCTGCATCAGACGTGGCGGTCGCTGATCGCGAGGAACGTGCCGGGGCATGCGAAAGTCGACGCACCGATCTTCGTCGGGCAGGGGGGCGCCGACCAGCTTGTGCCGCCGATCATGACTGAGTTATTTGTCAAGCGCCTGCAGATGAGAGGGGATGACGTTCGCCTGCACCATTACCCGGACGCGGATCACAATGGTGTACTCGACGCAAGTCAGGCGGATGTGATCGACTGGCTCGGCGCTCAGTTCCGGGCGTCGCGCGCGCGGTGATCGCATGGCGCTGAGTGATTGACGTGTGAGAAAGGGAGCGTCCTCCTGGGAGCGCGGGCATCCTTGCCCGCACCATTGCCCGACTCCGATGCGGGCAAGGATGCCCGCGCTCCCAGGGCGTTCGCGGATCAGTGCAGCGGTCGGTAGGAGTGTGAGCCGAGATGGATGAAAGCCTGATCACGCCGGAACTAGCGGGGCGGGTCGGTATCCGATCCGATCGCATCTCCATTGCGGTGACGCCGGCCCTCGTTCGACAGACCTGGGAGATGCTGGACCGGTCGCCGGATGAAAGACCTGACGAGGTTCCGCCGGCGGTGCTGCTCATGCCGGACGCAGGTCGAGAGGTGTCACCGCTGCCGGGTCTTCCGGCGAACAGCCTTGTCACCGGCGAAGATTGGGAGATGCGCCGCGCCATCCGAGTCGGCGAGACGCTGACAGCGGCCAACCGGCTGGCCGACCTGGCTGAGCGCTTCGGTGGCCGCCTCGGTCATATGTTGTCGGTCCGTCATGAGTGGGTGTTCGAGGACATGGACGATGCACCGGTCGCGGTGACCCGGCGATCGATGGCTTATTACCGAAGCGAGGGTCTGCGCACGCGCGAGGAGCATCCGGGGGAACCGTATCGTCCGCCACCGCTTGCCCCGGTTGAGGGCGTCGATCCGCGGTCGGCGAGTGAAGGCGACCAGATACGAGCGCGGGTGTTCACGCCAACGCTGGAGCAGGTACGACGGTATTGTGACATCACCGGCAACCGCACACCGATCTTCCTGGATGCGGAGGCGGCCCGCGCTGCCGGACTCCCTGGCACGATCATTCCCGGTCCGCTGAAACTCTCGCTCCTGGCGGATGCCGTGCTGGCGTGGGCGGGCGCCGGGGCATTACTCGAGTCGCTCCGCGCTTCCTACCGGCGTCCCGATGTTCCCGGCGTACCGCTGCTGATCGGGGGTACCGTCACGCGGGTGGACGGCACGGAATCCGGGCGCCGGCTGCATTGTGAGCTTTGGTTTCACAATCAGTCCGGCGAGCGTTCGGTGGCGGGTGCGGCGATCGTGCGGCTGGGGCCAGCGCAATGACGAGCGCTCAGGTATACGAGCGGACCGCCGACTCGACGGACGCCGGCAGCGACTGATTGCAGTCAACCCTTGTCGCTCCGCAGTAGCGCATGAACCGCGCCAGCCCGCGGGCAAATGCCTGTGCGAACGCCGGGTTGTCCGGCAGCGCGGCGTCCTCCATCCAGAATCCATTGATCGTCAGTGTTCGCGTCGTACGGTCCAGCTTCGGGTCGATCCGCGCGACGAGTTGGTCATGCCAGAGCACGGGCAGAGTGTAATAGCCCCAGCGCCGTTGAGGTGCGGGCTTGTATACCTCCCAGATGTACTCAAAGTCGAAGATCTGGTTCGCCCGTTGTCGGTGCATGATGTCATCGAGTGGGGCGATGAAGGATACTTCGTCGCCGGTCGTCGAATCCAACGGCCGCCACGCATCGGGGGTCCTGCCGGCACTGAGATCGTGCAGCGGGTTGAGACTTTCCGCGGGAGCGTAGTACGGCTCCTTGATCCCTTCGACGGACACATGGACGGCGATGCCTTCGTCGACCAGCTGATCGAGTTTCCGGCGGGCGACCGCGCGTCCACCTCCCGAAATCAGATAGCTGCGCGTTCCGAGGTAATACCCCATCGATCCGGCCCAATCGCCGACTGACGTCAGCCCATGTCGATCGAGCGACTTTCGAGCAAAGTAGGACTCGATCTCGGCCTCGTCGATCTCACCATCGAACGGCGGGGCGATCGCTTCGCGAAAGCCAAAGAGCCGCTGGAAATTGCGGCGGCTGTGTGTCATCAGTTCGCCGGTGATCCAGAGGTAGTACAAGGCAAGACCGGTATCTTTGGAGCCACGATAGCTGTTGACGCGAACCGTGCCCGCAAAGTCACGGTTGCCAAGCGGCCCGCGCGCGCGCAGCTCCGCCCGCACGGCGGCGAGGGCATCGGCATGGTCCTGCGCCACCTGCTTCCAACGCGGCGTGTTGCCCTGCCGTTGCATATGGAGCCGCCAGTATGGCAGTTCCTCCATCGGGTAGAGAAACAGAGTCCCGCCGTAGTCGAAGAATCGGCGGTCGGCATAGGCGAGCTCGTCGAGATGCTCCGGTTGGTAGTCAGCCACCCGCGCCTGCAGGACCAGATCGTGATTGCGCCCCGCGACGTTGAGCGGGTCGATCTGGACGGCACCCAGTGACCGCGCAGCGGCGGCGGTGCCTTCCTTGGCGGCCCACCGCCGGCCGGGCCAGAGGCCGGAACGTCCGAGCAAAAAGCGTCGTGCCGTCTGCTTTGTGACCTCGATCATCAACTCGCTCATGACCGGGGCGAGCCAACGGCCACGGCCGCTCGGTCAGTCTCCTCGCGTCGGCTGAGTATCATGCCGGCTCTATTCCAAAAACCTGGACGAGAAAGGCCCACTCGTCGGTCTGTTCCTCGATCATCTTCGTGACCGGCGTCAGGCCGCCGTGTCCGGCGTCGGTTTCGATCCGGATCAGAATCGGCGCAGCGCCGGCCTGCGCTTCCTGCAGCGTTGCCGCGAACTTGAAGCTGTGCGCGGGAACGACGCGGTCATCATGATCGGCGGTGACGATCAGCGTCGGCGGATAGGCGGTGCCGGGGCGGATGTTGTGCAACGGCGAGTAGGCATAAATTGCCTTGAACTCATCGGGATCGTCCGATGATCCGTAGTCCGACACCCAGGCCCAGCCGATCGTGAACTTCTGGAAGCGAAGCATATCCATCACGCCGACGCCCGGCAGTGTTGCGCCGAACAATTCCGGCCGCTGGGTCATGACGGCGCCGACGAGCAGGCCACCGTTGCTGCGTCCGCCGATCGCCAGCTTCGGGGTTGACGTGTATCGACGGTCGATCAGCCACTCGGCGGCGGCGATGAAGTCGTCGAAGACATTCTGTTTATTGCGTCTGGTTCCCGCCTGGTGCCACTCCTCACCGTACTCACCACCGCCGCGCAGATTGGCGACAGCGTAGACGCCGCCGAGTTCCATCCAGAGGACGATCGACGGTGAGAAAGCGGGCGTCAGCGAGATGTTGAATCCGCCGTAGCCATAGAGGTAGGTGGGGTTGTTTCCATCCAGCGCCAGACCCCGTTTGTGCACGAGAAACATCGGCACGCGCGTACCGTCCTTGCTCGTATAGAACACTTGCCTGGTCTCGAACGCATCCGGATCGAAGTCAACGTTGGGACGGCGATAAAGCGTGCTTGCGCCACTGGGTACGTCATACCGATAGACGGCGCCGGGTGAGGTGAAGCCGGTGAAGACGTAGAACGTCTCGGTGTCCGTCCGCCGGCCGCCGAAACCGGCGACGGTGCCGATGCCAGGAAGGACGACCTCGCGCTCGAACGTACCATCACGGTGGTAGATTCGCACCACCGAGTGCGCATCTTTGAGGTACGTCGCGATCAGCCGGTCGCCGACGAAGCCGACGCTCTCCAGCGTCTCCTCTGACTGCGGGATCACCTCCCGCCAATTCCTCCGTTCGGGTTGCCGAATATCGACGAGGATAATGCGGCCCCGCGGCGCATCGAGGTCCGTGCGAAACCAGAACTGAGTGCCATCGCTTCCGATCACGTCGAAGGCGGCGTCGAAGCCGGTGATCAACTCCACGACCGGCCTGTCCGCCGCGAGGTCGCGCAGGAATACCTGATTCTTGGGGTCGGTGCCACGACCGACGTGGATGACAAGATAACGCCCATCGTCGGTGACTGCCGGCGCAAAGCTCCACTCTTTCTCGTCCGGTCGCTCATAGACGAGCAGGTCCTCAGCCTGCGCGTCTCCCAGACGGTGATAGTAGAGCGTCTGGAAATAGTTGACCTCGGTCGTCTCGTCCTCCGGTTCCGGATAGCGACAGTAATAAAAGCCGCGTCCGTCGTGCGTCCAGGCGGCGCCAGAGAACTTGCTCCAGTTGAGGAGATCGGGCAGGTCGGTTGCCGTCTCCACATCGCGCACCCGCCAGGTCTGCCAGTCTGATCCGGCCTGCGAGATGCTATAGGCAAGTTGCCGGCCGTCCTCACTGACCGCCACCGACGACAGCGCCACGGTGCCATCGGCAGAGAGCAGGTTGGGGTCGAGCAACAGGCGCGGCTCGGCGTCGAGCGCGCTCATCGTGTAGAGGACGCTCTGGTTTTGCAGACCATCGTTGCGGAAGATGAAATAGCGGCCGCCGTCCTTCCACGGCAACGAGTAGCGCTCGTAGTTCCAGAGACGGGTGAGACGTTCCTTGATCGCCGGTCGAGACGGGATTCCGTCGAGATAGGCGAACGTGGTTGCGTTCTGTTCTTCGATCCAGGCTCGGGTTTCGGGCGAGTCCGGATCTTCGAGCCATCGATACGGATCGGCAACGTTAGTGCCGTGATAGTCATCGACAATATCGTCGTGTCGCGCCAACCCCTCGTACCCCCTCTCAGCTCACCTGCCAGACGAATGACGCCTGCCTTGGAAAGAGAATGCGCAGCAAAACCCTGCCTTCCTCGTTCGGGACGGAGCAGTCCGCGAAGGCATGCTCCAATTCTTCCAGGGTACGGTAGCCGAAGAGAACCTGGAGAAATGTCAGGTCTGGGAACGACGCGCTGGCGCCGCGGAAGTCATGGTCCGGCCACGGTTCGATCGCCGACAGCCGCCCCGCGTCGAAGCGTAGCCGAAGACCGGAGCGGTAGAAGTTCAGCCGGAGGTCGCCGCTGTAGCCGCAGGCGCCGGATTCGGCAAGCCGCCGCTCCAGCACCGGGGCGATGTGACGAAGGAAGCGAGCGAGGTCGGGAACACGCATATACCAGGCGCCGATCCGGCTCTGCGAAGGTAGCCGCGTGGGAATCGCATCATACGCTGGATGCTCCGATTCCAGGCTCAACCGAAATCCCTGAAACCGAGCGCCCTGCGTCCGTTGCGCGAACGCCTCGCCGGTGGCGGCCAGGTAGCGGAGCACGCTTGGGGTGACGGCGGTCCAGGAGACGCCGGGCTGCAATTCATAGGGTCCGGCGATCAACAACCACCCGACCAGCATGAACGCATGGGCGAGGAATCCGACCGGCGTACCGGAGGCGGACTCGATGATCCGAAGTTCACGGCGAATCAAGCTGCGCTCGCTGTGGCCCGCGATCTCGTATCGCCACTGCGCTTCATCTCGGACGCACGAGAGCAGGTACCGCGAGGCGGCATGGCCGGCGATCTGTTCGATCAAGGCGGCGTCGTCCGGGCGGGCGGGACGCACGCGGAACGGTTCCTCTGATGCGGCGTCGAGCGGCGGAACGTGGGGCAGGAAGCCGATGCGTCCGCCGCCATGCGTCACGCACATCTCGTAGCCGAACTGGCGATAGTACCAGGGGATGCCGCTGACCACCTGCACGAGCTGTCCTCGATCCGCGCTCCAACGATGCGCGATCTCGAACTGCCGGCGCACCAGTCCACGCCGACGATAGTCGGGATGGGTCGAAACGATCTCGACCTGACCGACACCGAACGGGATACCCGCGTATGACCAAGTCTGTGAGATGAGGTTCAGTGTCGAGACGATGCGGCCCGTACGGGTGTCCTCGACCACAGTGAAGTCGTCGATCGTGAAGGTGGGAGGTGGATTGTGGATCAGGTCGTGGGTCCAGACACTGATCTCCTCTTCGGGTGGCATGCCTGGATCGGCCTGGATCTCGGCATTGAAACGACACAGCTCGTCAGAGTCCGCCGGCGTGATGTGACGAACGATCAAACCGTCGCCGAGGTCTTCGATCAGGCGGCCTCTCGCTCCCTGCATCGCTCCGTTCCCGTTCACTCCGGCGCCGACGAGCGGATTCGGCGCGGTTCGATCACGACCACGACCCATTGTTCGGCGAGTCGCTCCCATCTGGGCAGCACATCTGCCGCCTTCTCGGCGGAGTAGTAGCGGCGTGCCAGCCGCTCGGCCAGCGCATAGCCGCCGTCCTGCTCGACGGTGGCCGTGCCTTCGATGCTCACCCATGCTTCGGGTACGCCCACCGGCTCGGCAACGGAAAGGCTGACACGGGCATCGCCACGGATGCGGGCGATCTTGTGCGACCCGCGGCTGGTGAACAGCCGCGCCTGCTGGCCGTCCCACTCGAACCACACCGGAACCGGAACGGGCGACCCGTCGTTGTCGAGTGTCACCAGGGTGGCAATACGGGTTTCCCGGAGAAATGCATCGCGCTGTTCGTTCGACATGCTTGTCATGCCCAGCGTCACCGTCCTTATCAGGGGTAGCACACTCGTACGATGATACCCCTCCCCCGGCCCCTCCCCAAGGTGTTGGGGCGGGGAGGCTCGTTCAACCGTGGGTTGTCAGTATCACGTCTGGCGTGACCGTGGCCACGTTTCAGCCGGCACACGTTATTCAGTTCTCCCCTCCCCAACGCCTTGGGGAGGGGTCTGTTCGTGGGCGGCGTGGAGGATGGCGTAACGGAAGCCGGCGAGGGTGAAGCCGGTGACGTCGCCGCCGGCCGATTCGGTGAAGACGAGCAACTCGCCGGCGGCGCGGCCGGAGACGACGCGAAAGACATGCGGTTCATCGGTCGGTTCGAGCGGCGCCGGGGCGTGCAGCGATGAGGGTATGCCGGGAGGGAGGGCGAGGACGAGCGAACCGTCGCGAGCCTCAACGTGAATCAGTCCGCCGCGCCAATATTCGTACCGGCCGAGGTAGCGCTTCCACGCCGCCGGCGCCGGCTTCGGCGGTTGCCAGTCGAGGATAGGGGAGACGGCGTCGAGGGTATCGCCGAGACGGTCCAGCATTTCGACGGCAATCGCGTTTGCAACGGAGTGCCGTCCCTCGTTGGTCAACACGATCACGCCTGTCTTGTGGGAGGTGCTAAACAAGATCTGTGTGATGAAGCCGTGGATGCTGCCACCGTGGCCGTGATAGATGCGCTCTCCGTTTCGTTGCGCCATCCAGCCGAGGCAGCGCGCCATCCTCCAGGTCGGGTCGATGTCCTGCGGCTGGTGCATCTCCGCGACCGTCCGGCCGGACAGCACCGTCTTCGCAGAGTGCTCGCCCGCCTCACCCTGGAACTGGAACGCGATCCAGCGGGCCAGGTCTTCCACCGTCGTATAGAGGCCGGCCGCGGCGATGATACCCCGCGTGCTCGTATGCCCGGCGGGGGATGGCTCGTCTTCAAACGGATGCGGATTGTAGCCGGTTGCCAGCCGGTCACGCAGCGCGCCGTTGGGAGCGAAAGTGCTCGATGTCATCTGCAATGGATCGAAGATCCGTTGCTGGATGTACTCCTCGTAGGGTAGTCCCGAGAGCCGGGCGACCACTTCTCCCATCAACGCGAAGCCAAGGTTGGAGTACTTCGATGCCGAGTCCGGTTCGATCGCGACCTCCGTTTCTCCCAGATTTGCCAGCACTTCATCGATCGATGGGAAGTCGAGTGTGTCCCAGTAGGAGAACGGACCCTCGGTGATCAGTCCGGAGCGGTGGCTGAGCAGCCGTCGAAAGGTGGTGTCCTCGATCGTGCCGAACCGGGTCTGCACGCGGGCATACTCAGGCAGATAGCGCACGATTGGGTCGTCCAACCGAAGCTTGCCTTGGTCCCGGAGCTGAAGGATCGCCGTCGCCGTAAAGGTCTTCGTGATCGATGCCACGCGAAAGAGGGTGCCGGCATGCGGACGTTGATGCGTCGCAACATCGGCGAAGCCGAAGCCGCCGCTCCAGACCAGGTCGCGGCCGCGGACGATGCCGGCAGCCGCTCCCGGCAGATGACTTTCGCGCACCAGCGCGGCGACGCGACGTTCCAGCGCCGGTAGCACTCCGGCAAGCCCCTGCTCGGTCATCGTCAGGCTCCCTTGCGTAGCTTCCAAATCATCTCCGCGGGCCAGCGTCGTGCCCACGCGTGCTCTGATGCGTCGCGATAGGTTGACGTTGCCGTGTCAGACGGTTGTGGTTCGACCAGATCCTCGACGATCAAACCGTTGCGCCGAAAGAGCCGAATCCACTCACCGTACGGCAGCTGGAACGTGATCGATCCCGCGAGATCGTCGAAGTGGTGCAGGCTGAAGTAGTCGTTGACCAGGGTCGGTCCAATCGCGTCATCGGGGATCGACAGGCACATGTCCCATACCGGCGAGAGATGGCTGAAGGCGAACAAGCCGCCCGGACGCAACAGACGCGCCGCTTCGGGCACGCTCAGCCGCGGATCGGTGAATGTCATCGCGCCATAGTCACAGAAGACGATGTCGAAGCTTGCATCGGGCAGTGGCACCTGTTCGGCGCTGCCGTGAATCAGCGGGAAATTGACGCCGGCGGCGGCCATCAGTTCGCGGGCATGGTCGAGCTGGCGCTCGGAATTGTCCAAGCCAACGGGGCGGGCGCCGCGCAGGGCGAGGAGGATCGACCATTGGGCCGCGCCACACCCAAATTCCAGCACATCTTTGCCGGCGACATCGCCGAGGATCTGCAACTCCGACTCCGGGATCTGCCAGACGCCCCAGCGCGGTTCCGGCCGGCCAATGAATTCTTTGTGCGTCGATTGATAGTCCTGGGAGATCCGATCCCAAAAGACGCGGTTCTGTTGAGCATGTTCGGAGAGCTCCACAGTCACACCTCCTCGAGAGTCATGCGACCCCCGAGGAGTATATGGCGTAGCAGAGGTTGGGGCGTGACGGCGGACACCCAGCTGATAGGTGAGGTTCGCCTGCGCAGGTCCTAGGGGAGATAATCCGATTCGCAGTCCTCCGCGTTGCCACCGTCATCACCGACGAGGCAGACATCGTCGTCCGGACCACCATGGAGCGTGTCGAATCCAGCGCCGCCATCGAGGACGTCGAAATCGGCTCCTCCTGTGATCACGTCGTCCCCGTCGTCCCCATAGATCGCGTCATTGCCAGAGTCTCCCGAGAGGAAGTCCTTGCCGCCGCCGCCGTAGATGGTGTCGTTCCCAGACCCACCGACGATCCGATCGATACCGTCGCCGCCACAGATGATGTCATCTCCACCCGCGCCGTAGATATTGCCGCCGCCGCCGAGAGCGACGATGACGTCAGGTCCGTCGGTACCGCGGATATTGTCCAGCCCTTCGGTCCCGACGATGGTGGCGGCTTGATCGCCACAAAAGTGTTGAATCGATTCCGTCTCCTGAGCCTTCGCGGCCGGCTGACTCCCCACAAGGGAGATGACACCGACGGCTGTCATGGCAAGGGCACTCAACACTGTGATCCGAATCGTTCGCATAGTCGTTCTCCTTGGTGTGTTGATGTGGCTTCAGGACCTCGCCCGTCCTGAGAGCGCTCATGGCGCTCATGCGACCATTCTGTATCCGCCTCGCACGTCGATCAGTCGGCAGTGGTACGTACTTTTAGGACGCGGTGAAGTCGGACTATACTGCGCGCAGAATGCCGGCACGCATACGCGTTGTTGCCGGTGGTAAAGGTCCGGGAGAATCGTCCCGGCCCTCGTCCGGGTCGAGGACGGCGCATGGTTTCAACGGGCTTCGCCGCGACGTTGCTGGAGCGTGAACACGAGCTCGCACTGCTGGAGACCGCCTGGCGTGCAGCGATAGGTGGTCGCGGTTCGGTCTGGCTGCTCTGTTCCGAGGCAGGCGGAGGCAAGACGCGGCTTGCCCGTGATTTCGCCCGTGTTGCCGGCAGTCGCGTGCTCTGGGGTGCAGCCGATCCGGTGACGCCGCCAGACCCCTACATCCCGATCGTACGTGCCATCCCGGGATTTGATCCGTTGCCCCAACGTAGTGCGACAGTGGAGCGGGCTGTGTCAAAGCTCGCGCACGCCGCCGGCGATGCACCGGCACTCCTCGTCCTCGACGACCTCCACTTCGCCGACGACGGGACAATTGCGGTGCTCGTTCGACTTGCACAGATGTGCCCGGCACGCCCCTGGTTGGTGCTCGCGGCCTACAGGCCAGAGGAATGTCCGCCCGCGCTCGCGCTTAGTGCCACCGAACTAGTTGCCCAGCGTGACGCCCAGCGGTTGGATCTGCCACCGCTCTCGCGTGCTGCTGTGGCGCAGCTTGTCGCAGACCTTCGGCGGCGGCCCGTCCCTTCGCCGGAGGTTGATGCGATTTACGACGATAGCGGCGGCAATCCGTGGTTCGCGGAGGCGTTGGCGCGCGGCAACGGCGCCGTATCGATGGCGCGCGACCGGATCAACCTGCGGCTGGACCGTCTGGAGGTACCAAATCCCGGTGCCCGAGCGTTGCTCTGCGCGCTGGCGCCGGCAGCGCGACCACTGCCTCATTCCCTTGTCGCAGACCTGTGTGGTGGCGACACACCCGCGCTTCGCCGGAACCTCACGGCCCTGCGTGATGGGGGAATTCTGCGCGAGGACGGCAACGCCTGGACTTTTCGCCACGAGATCCTCCGCCGTTCCGTACGGGATGGGTTAATCGATGCCGAGCGTCGAGATGCTCATCGGCGCATCGCGGAGGTGCTGTCGCTCCGAGTTCCAGATCCGAGCACGACGTCCCGATCCACCGAAATCGCGATGCGTGATTCGAGTCTGGCAGAAGTAGCAATGCACTTCGCCGAGGCGGGCGACGCTCGTGCCGTTGATTGGTCGTTGCGCGCGGGCCGCGAGGCACGATCACTCGACGCACACGTCGAAGCACTCGCGCAGTTCGAGCGTGCGGTCCATTTCGCTCGTGATCCGGAGCTGCGACGCGCAGCCCTGCGCGACGCGGCGCGGGAGGCGTACGATCTGGGCCGGCTCACCGAGATCACTCGGTTTGTTGACGAGGCGCTCGCGATTGAAGGCGGCGGGCAGGAGGATCGGGCCGCGCTCCACCAACTCGCCGCCCGCGCCGCCCGGATGCGGGGAGATCTCGCCGCGGACGACAGGCACTTGACGGAGGCTGAGCGGCTTCTCGTTGATCTTCCGCCGACCCCGCTTCGTGCAAGCATCGCCGCCGCGCGTGTTGCCCGTGCCGCGCTCGATGTCCGGCCGCAACAGCTTGCTGCTGCCGCCGAGGAGGCGTTGCGCATCGCCGCTGCACTGGATGATGCAAGCTCCGCGTCCGGAGTCGTCGCCCAGGTTCAAGGATTCCGTGTGGTGTCGCTGCTGGACAGCGGCGATCCGGCTGGTCTCTCGGTTCTCGAGACGGTGCTGCGTCTGGTCAACGATCATCGGCTGACGCCCGGCATTGCCGCCAGCGCCCTGGCCAACGGCTACGAAGAGTGCGTGCTCTCGCTCCTGCATGATGCGGCGGCCGATCTCTACCAGCGGGCAGTCAGCGTGTTCGATCGGCATGAGCTGGATTGGCAGCCGTTGATTGCGCCGTTTCGCGTGCTCGAGCATGTTCAACGCGGCCGGTATGCAGAAGCGAGGGAACTGGCCGTCAATCTGACACCGCCGGCGCCGGCATCGGTGGAGAGCGCGGTGCTCCTCTGTGCCGGCGTTCTTGTCGAGGCGCGTGCTGGGTCGTTCGACCGGGCGCGCGCGCTGCTCACCAATTCCCGGCCCGGTGATTCCTTCCAAGCGCAGGCATATCACGCTCTGGCGCAGTTGGAGGCCGCCATGCTTGGTGACGACCCCGCGCTCGGTGATCTGGCCGAAGGGATCTACGAAACAATGAACCGCCGCCGCTATGCGCGCATTGCCGGGATCGCCGCGATCGGTCTGTCGATCGCACAACGCCGACCACCGTTACCACCGACGTGGCTGGCGGTGGGATCACCGCTGTCTGTCCTCTGGGACTACGCTGATGCCCGAACGAGGGGCGACACCGGCGCGCTATGCGCGGTCGCGGCGAGGCTCGACGCGATGGCCTGCCCCCACGAGGCGGCGCTGGCTCTGCGGGATGCGGGGGATCTCGCCGGCGCGTACAAACGTCTCCGGGCGATCGAAGCGAGCACGGCCCGCGAACAACTGGCACGCGCGTTGCGGGCGGCTCGTCAGCCCATCCCACGGCGAACACGTTCCGCCTCAGCAACCGGTGGATTGACTGACACCGAGCGGGATGTGTGCCGCCTCGTCGCGGCGGGCGCTGGCAACGACGAGATCGCGTCCGCGCTTGGCGTGAGCGTGCGCACGGTGCATACCCACCTCGGTCGGGTGTATCAGAAGTTGGGTCACTCCAGCCGCACCGCGCTCGCGCTCTGGTGGACACGGCAGGAGGGAGCGGCATCGACGGAGGCATCGCCGATCCGACCCGCGGACTGAGCGTGCCTGGTTCCGGGGCCGGGGAACCTCCGGTTAACTCTGACCTGCCATCCTAGACCGCGCCGCCGCGTCGCGCCACGATTACATCGCGTCGCTTGATCACCCGGTCGACGCTGTGCGCGAGCGATTCCCACGCTCCGCCGCGCATCACGTGCCACCGGTGGCCGGTTTCGAGCCACGCGATCATCCGGTCGCGCGGGAGCCGGGTCGCGTTCCAGGCTAGAGCGAGGACCGCATCAGCAGCCGCGACCGCGTGCCACGCGGGTAGTGCCTCTCGCACCAGGCTCTCGACCTGTCCCTCATGCTGGATGCCATACGGCAGGTCCGTCACAAGCAGGTCGGCGCGTGCGCCGCCAGGCAGGCCGGTGAGCAGCGCCGGCGCTTCGCGCGTATCGCCGTGGATCAGCGCCGCGTGGAGCGGCCGTCCAGATGCAGGGGAATGGATGGTGAATATGGTGCGGCGTCCTCCACCGGCCCGTTCTGCTTTCCGCTGATTGCGGATGCCGGCTTCTCGGAGGAAGGCGGTCAGGTAGGTGTCTGTGCTTTCCACCGCCGCCCGGTCGCGCTCGATCCCGATGGCATCAAGACCGAGGCGCAGGGCAATGAAGGGAACGGTGCCACCGCCCATCAGCGGGTCGAGCAGGCGCGACGGGCTGCCCATGTACGACCAGCGGGCGATGTTGATCATGACCTGGCTGAACAACTCGTTCGTTTTGCCACGGTATCGTCGCGCCTCGACGATCTCTGCCGGGAGGGCGGCCGATGAGGGTGTCTCGATCGGCTGCAGAAACGGTCCGGTGACGCCACCAACAGACTCGTGATACCAGAAGAACTCACTCGTGGCGCCGGTCTGGCCGAGCGATGCCGTTTGTGATCCGGTCAGATCTGCCGTCAGGTCGACCAGCAGGTACGCCTGGCCCGCGATGGAGATGGCTCTGATCGCGTCGATGATCGGGCCTAGCGGGCTTAATCGAAGCTCCGGCGCCGCCAGGGCTGACGCCAGCGCCGCGTACTGTGTGTTTCGCTGCGGTGCGACCTTTGCCGCGAGAGTCCGCATCCGCGTTCGTCCGTGCCTTCCTCACGCAGCGTCGCCCGCCGATGGATGGCGTCCGGCGTGACTATTTCCGATACTAATGATGGGGATCTATAGCTGAAACTGCATACCGGCGGACGGACGCGATGGCAGTTCCTTCTCGCCGCGACGCATTGAGAGACCCATGACACAACGGATGGATCGTACCGCCGCCGGACTGACCACGTCCCTCGATCGTTCGGACGATGCGATTGAACTGACGATCCTCTCACATCTCAAATACACACTCGGCCGGACATGGGATAGCGCCACGATGGGCGACCTCTATCGGAGTCTCGCCTTCACGGTGCGCGATCTGGCGGTCGACGCCATGCTGGAGACCGAATACCGCTATCTGCGCGGGGATGTGAAGCTGGTTCACTACCTGTCGATGGAGTTCTTGATCGGCCGCAGCCTGACCAACAACTTGATCAGCCTGGGGGTCGATGACGTCTGTCGGGATGCGATCGGCCGCTTGGGGTACGACATCGAGGAGATCAGAGAAGAGGAGGCCGATCCGGCGCTCGGCAACGGCGGACTGGGCCGGCTGGCCGCGTGCTTTCTCGACTCGATGGCGACGATGGGGATCCCCGGCTACGGCTACGGGATCAACTACGAGTACGGTCTGTTCAAGCAGGAATTCGAGAACGGCTATCAGGTCGAGCGGCCCGATCAGTGGCTCGCCTCCGGCAGCCCCTGGCTGATCGAGCACACCGACGAGAAGGTCTTCGTCCCGCTCAAGGGCCGGGTTGTCGGCGGCCGAGACGGAAGCTCGGTCTACAATCCGACCTGGATGGAGTGGCAGACGCTGGTCGGTGTGCCGTTCGATCTGCCGATCGTCGGCTACGCCGGCCGCACGGTGAACCGGCTGCGGCTGTATGCCGCCCGCGCCTCAGACGAGTTCGACATTCGCATCTTCAATCAAGGCGACTATACGCGGGCCGTCGAACAGAAGATCGCGTCGGAATCGATCTCGAAGATCCTCTATCCATCGGATGTCGTCCGCGCGGGACAGGAGCTTCGCCTCACGCAGGAATACTTCCTCGTTGCCTGTGCTCTCCGCGACATTGTCCGGCGATACAAGCGACGGCATGCGGGACTGGACGGTTTCGCCGATCGAAACGCGATCCAGCTCAACGATACCCATCCGGCGCTCGCCGTTGCCGAGTTGATGCGGATCCTCGTCGACGAAGAGGGCATCCCGTGGACGCAGGCATGGTCGATTACGACGCGGGCGCTGAGCTTCACCAACCACACACTGATGCCGGAGGCGTTGGAGACGTGGCCGGTCGCGCTGATTGAATACATCCTGCCGCGGCATCTCCAGATCATCTACGAGATCAACCGCCGGTTCCTCGACCACGTCGCGGCTCCCATCTTCACCCACGACCACAGCGCGCTCTCCCGCGTATCCCTGATCGATGAAACGGGCGAGCGGCGCGTGCGAATGGCAAACCTGGCCGTCGTCGGCAGCCACGCGGTCAATGGCGTGGCCGCGGTCCACAGCCGGCTGCTCACCGAAACGGTGTTTCACGACTTTCATCGGATCTGGCCGGACAAGTTTACGAACGTGACCAACGGCATCACCCCCCGCCGCTGGTTGCTCCAGGCGAATCCGCGCCTGGCTGCCGCGATCTCCGACCGGATCGGCGACGGCTGGATCACCGATCTCGACCGCCTCGAAGAGGTGCGCGCATATGCCGATGATCACGCCTTCTGTCAGGACGTCGCCGCGATCAAGCGCGCCAACAAAGCCCAGCTGGCGGACGTGATCGCCGAGACGGTCGGCGTCCGGGTCGAGCCGGCGTCATTGTTCGACGTCCAGGCGAAGCGGCTGCATGAATACAAGCGGCAGTTGCTGAACGCGCTGCACATCATCCATCTCTATCTCAGTCTGCTCGATAGCCCTGGTGCGGAGATCACGCCGCGCACCTATGTCTTTGCCGCCAAGGCCGCGCCCGGCTACTGGATGGCGAAGCTGATCATCAAGCTGATCAACAATATCGGCCGGGAGATCAACGCCGACCGTGCGCTTCGCGGCCAGCTCAAAGTTGTCTTTCTGCCCGACTACCGGGTGACGCTGGCGGAACGGATCATCCCTGCTGCCGACCTCTCCGAACAGATCTCGACGGCCGGCAAGGAAGCCTCTGGCACCGGCAACATGAAGCTCGCCCTGAACGGCGCGCTGACGATCGGTACCCTCGACGGGGCGAACATCGAGATCGCCGAGGCGGTCGGCGCCGAGAACATGTACATCTTTGGTCTGACCGTTGCCGAGGTGGCAGCGCGGCGGGCGGGCGGCTACAACCCGCGCCACCTCTATGAATCCGATCCGATGCTGCGACGGGTGATTGACGCGATCCAGTCCGACCGCTTCAGCCAGGATGAGCCAGGACTTTTCCAGCCGATCGTCGACTCGCTCCTGAACCGGGACGAATACCTGCTGCTGGCCGATTTTGCCGCCTACGTCGAAACGCAGGAACGGGTGGCGGTGGACTTTCTCGACAAGCCGGAATGGACGCGGCGGGCGATCCTCAACATTGCCGGCATGGGCCGCTTCTCCAGCGACCGCTCGATCGCCGAATACGCCCGCAACATCTGGCACGTCGCTCCCCTCCCACCAGCAGACGAACAGGTCGCTGCTGACTGACCATACTTTCTTGAACCACAGAGGCGCAGAGACGCTGAGGTTCTTGTGGAGAGGTTTGAGATACACCATTCCATCCGAAATCTCTCTGCGTCCTCTGCGTCTTTGCGGTTCCCGAACCGCTTGACATACCCGACAGCGGAGTGTGTGGGTGCGGCTGTTACGATCCTGCTCGCGAGCCGAAAGGTGAGGAGGATCGGGTATGGCGCGGAAGAAGTCAGAGAGTGAGCCGGGGGCGTTCGAGTTGAAGATTGAGCCGGCGGAGAACGGGTGGATCATCACGTCGGGCGGCGTTCGCTATGTTGCGGGAACCGTCGAACAGGCGTATGACATCGCCCTGGAGCCGCTGCGGGAGTGGCGTCTGGATGCCGAGGCGGCGGGCACGCTGACGTACAGCGACGCGGCCGATTAACCCAGCGGCACGGAATACATACCTGAGGCCGCCCGATCCTGGGACGGCCTCGCACGCGATCGAGCGCGGCTCGATCGACGCGCCGCGAATCACTTGCCGTACCAGCTCACATCTGCTATGTTGTTGACTAAGTTAGTCATGTTTGCAGTGTGAGTGAGGCTCGGCGCGATGCGCGTCTCGACAAAAGGTGATTACGGGATCAGAGCGCTGGTGGAGCTGGCGCATCGCAACGGCGAAGGTCCGGTGCAGAGTGCCGAGATCGCACGCAAGCAGTGCATTCCGGAGCCATACCTCGATCAGCTGCTGACCACGCTCCGGCGGGCGGGGTTCATCCGCTCGGTGCGTGGACCGCAGGGTGGCCACGCGCTCGTGCGCGATCCCTTCGATATCCGCATCAGTGAAGTGATCGAGGCGCTGGAAGGCTCGCTGTCTCCGATCGCCTGCCTGGACGATGCCTCCTGTACCAAGCCCGGCGTCTGCGCCCAGCGTGATGTCTGGGAGGAAGTACGCCGGGCCACCTACATGATCCTCTCAAGCGTCACGATCGCCGACCTTGCCGAAAAGGAGCGTGAGGCGACGGCGGCGCCCCGCTACTCGATCTAGTCCACGGTATCGTCCATGACCCTCACTCAGCCGGCCTCCGACCTGATCGCCGACTCGGTCCTCGACCTGATCGGCCGGACGCCGCTCGTCCGTCTGCATCGCGTGGCGGCGGGCGGCGCCGAAGTGCTGGCCAAGCTGGAGGCGCGCAATCCCGGCGGCAGTGTCAAGGACCGGATCGCGCTCGCGATGATCGAGGATGCGGAGGCGCGCGGCCTGCTCCGGCCCGGCGCGACGATCGTGGAGCCGACGAGCGGCAACACCGGCATCGGACTGGCGATGGTCGCAGCGGTGAAGGGATACCACCTGATCCTGACGATGCCGGAGGACATGAGCGTCGAACGTCGCCGGCTCTTCGCCCGGTTTGGGGCAGAGCTTGTCCTGACACCGGCGATCGAGGGAATGAGCGGCGCGGTCTTCGCGGCGGAGGAGTTGCTGCGCGAGCATCCGGACTACTACATGCCGCAACAGTTCCAGAACGCGGCCAATCCAGAGGTCCACCGACGAACGACGGCACGCGAGATCATCGACGCGACCGCCGGCCGGCTGGACGCCTTTGTCGCGGCGGTCGGCACCGGTGGCACGATCACGGGCGTCGGCGAAGTCCTACGCGAGGAAGTGCCGGGGGTTCGCATCGTCGCGGTCGAGCCGGCACGGTCGCAGGTGCTGGCGGGGCGTCGGGCAGGACTCACCGCGATTCAGGGCATCGGCGCCAGCTTTGTGCCAGGCGTGCTCAACCGCGAGGTCTACGACGAGTTGATCGCGGTGCGCGACGAAGATGCGTTGTTGATGACGGGGCGGCTGATCAAAGAAGAGGGGCTGCTCGTGGGCATTTCTTCGGGCGCCAACGTCTGGGCGGCGATCGAGGTCGCGCGCCGGCTGGGACCAGAGAAGCGGGTGGTCACGGTCCTGTGTGATACGGGTGAGCGTTACTTGAGCGTCGCGCTTTAGGTGGGGAAAGTCATGCCGGTGAATGTCTACATCCCGACGCCGTTTCGGCGGTTGACGGGCAACCGGACCAACGTCGAGTCCAACGGGCGCACGGTCGCGGAGGTGATCGACGAGCTCGACGCGCGCTTTCCCGGCCTGCGCGCCCAGATCACCGATGGCGGAACGGAGATTCCAGCGCACATCAACATCTATGTGAACAATCGAGAGATCTCCGCCCTGCAAGGCACGGACACGTCCTTGCAGGACGGGGACGAGGTGGCGGTTATTCCGGCAATCGCCGGTGGCTCAGAGGGTGATGCAATGAGCGACACAGTTAACGGCACGCAGACGTCAGTTCCGCAGCCGACAGCCCGACCGCTGACGGCCGACCAGGTGACGCGCTACTCGCGGCATATCATCATGCCCCAGGTCGGACCAAGCGGACAGCGCAAGCTGATGAACGCCAAGGTGCTGATCATCGGCGCGGGCGGCCTTGGCTCGCCGAACGCGGTCTATCTCGCACTGGCGGGCGTGGGCACACTCGGGATCGTCGACTTCGATGTCGTCGATCTGTCCAACCTCCAGCGGCAGATCCTGCACCAGACCGACGACATCGGCAAGCCGAAGGTGCAGTCGGCGAAAGAGTCACTCGCCGCCTACAACCCGGATGTCAACGTTGTCGTCCACGAGGCGCCGCTGACATCGGACAACGCGATGGAGATCATCAGCCAGTACGACATCATTGTGAATGGCGCCGATAACTTTGCGACGCGCTATCTCGTCAACGATGCGTCGTATCTGGCGGGAAAGACGCTGGTCGACGGCAGCATCCTGCTGTTTGACGGTCAGGCGACGGTCTTCGAACCTGGTAAGGGCTGCTATCGCTGTCTCTTCCCAGAGCCGCCGCCGCCGGGGATGGTGCCATCCTGCGCCGAGGCGGGCGTACTTGGGGCGTTGTGCGCTACGATCGGTTCGATTCAGGCGACCGAGGTGCTGAAGAAGATCCTCAACGTCGGCGATCCGCTGGTGGGGCGGCTGCTGCTGTACGATGCGCTGTCGATGGAGTTCCGCATCGTCAAGACGCGACGGAATCCAAACTGCCCGCTCTGCGGCGATCACCCCACGGTCACGGAACTAATCGACTACGAGGCCTTCTGCGGCGCCCCGGCCCGCGAGCCATCCCACGTATAAGAGGGCAATCGGCAATGGGCAATCGGCAGTGGGGTTACGAACTCACCATTGCCGATTGCCCATTGCCCACTGCCGGCGAATGGAGTGAGCGAATGTCTGTTGAAGTGCGCGTGACGACGGTCTTGCAGAAGATGACAGGCGGGGCGAAGTCGGTTCAGGCTGATGGGAAGACGGTTGGCGAGGTGCTCATCGACCTCAATCAGGCGTATCCCGGATTTCTCGGTCAAGTGATGCAGGAAGACGGCAAGCTCCATCGCTTCGTCAATATCTATCTGAACGACGAAGATATCCGCTATCTCGGGCAACTCGAGACCCCGGTGAGCCAGGGCGATATCGTCAGCATTCTTCCCGCGCTGGCGGGCGGTGTCGAGTGACAGTCGGCGAATGAGGGGAGCCTTCGACAGCCACACGACCCTTTGTCCGTCACTCTGCATCGGAGCGCAGCAGCTATGATCTACGCCAATATCATTGACATGATCGGCAACACGCCGCTCGTGGAGTTGCCGCGCACGTCGCCGAAGCCTGAGGTTCAGATCTACGCCAAGCTGGAAGGGCAGAACCCGACCGGCTCGGTCAAAGATCGCATCGCCAAGTACATGATCGTGCGGGGCGAGCAGGATGGACTGCTGACGCCGGACAAGATCATCCTCGAGCCGACCAGCGGTAACACCGGCATCGGCCTCGCGATGATCGGCAAGCTCAAGGGCTACCGCGTGATGGTCGTGCTGCCGGAGAGTGTCAGCGAGGAACGGACCCAACTGCTGAAGGCTTACGGCGCCGAGATCGTCTACTCGGACGGACTCAAAGGGACGAACGGCTCGATCGTCGTGGCGCAGCAAATGGTCGCCGAGGCGCCGCAGCGCTTCTTCATGCCATATCAGTACGGCAACGAGATGAATCCGCTCGCGCACTATGAGACAACCGGCCCCGAGATCGTGCGCGACCTGCCGGACATCGACGTCTTCGTCGCCGGCCTCGGCACCGGCGGGACGCTCACCGGCACGGGGCGATATCTCAAAGAATACAACCCCCAGATCAAGGTGATCGCCACCGTTCCCCACCCCGGCGATCTCGTGCAAGGGCTTCGCAGCCTGGAAGAGGGGTTCATTCCGCCGGTGCTCGACGAGTCCGTCCTCGATGGCAGAGTCGTCGTCGATAGCCGCACCTCCTTCGCCGCGACGAAGGAACTCACCCACCGCGAGGGGATCTTTGCGGGCATCTCCGCCGGCGCAGCGATCAAGACGGCACAGCGGGTTGCCGGGCGCATGGACCGCGGGAAGATCGTCGTGCTGCTCGCCGATGGCGGCTGGAAGTATCTCTCCACCAACCTGTGGACCACCGACTACGAGGATCTGCCGGAAGACATTGATAGCAAGGTCTGGTGGTAAGTCTCAGCGCAGCGCTCGCTCAACCGCCGAATTAGATTCAGAACCCGTCCAATGGTGGACGGGTTCTCATGCTTCAAGGGCCGCGTACCCCAACGCATACCCCAACCCAGACGATTAGCCGGTCATGACCGCGTCCATCGCCACGGCGGCGCGGCGCTTCATCTCCGGGGCGATGTGCGTGTAGAGGTCGGCGGTGATGTTGATCTGCGCGTGGCCGAGGATCTCCATGATCTCCCGAAGCGTCACGCCCTGGGCCAGCAGCAGGCTGGCGGCGCCGTGGCGGAGGTCGTGCATCCGCATCGCCGGCATCCCTGCCTGCCGGAGGAGACGCGCGAATCGATGGGAGATGTTCTCGCCGTGGTGTGGCGTCCCTCGGTCGGTCGGAAAGACGAGGTCGTGATCCTGCCAGAGCGGGCCGGCGCGGAGCCGTTGTTCAAGAACGCGACTGCGCTGTTCTTGCAGCCGGGCCTTGAGGAACGCCGGCAGTGCGAGCGTGCGCTGACTCCGGTCGGTCTTTGGCTCCATGTAGCACCAGGCGCCATCGTAGTACTGAAACTGGCCGCCGATCGCGAGTGTGCCGGCGTCGAAGTCGACATCTGACCAACGGAGCCCTAGCACTTCACCCCGCCGCAGTCCCAGCGCCAGCGCCGTGGTGTAGATGCCACCGAAGCGATCACCGTCGAAGAGGGCGAGCAACGCGCGGGCCTCGGCGTCCGTCATCGCTTCGACGTGGCGGCGGTTCCATCGCGGCGCATCGGTGAGGGCTGCCGGGTTGCGGGGGATGAGTCCCCACTTCACGGCCCGACCCAGCGCGTTGCGGAGGATGTTCCGCACGTAGGCGGTGCGGTGGGCTGAGACGCCATTCTCTATCATCCTGGTGAGCGCGGTCTGAATCACCTGGGGCGTCAGCCGCTCCAAGGACAGCTTTCCAAGCGCGGGCTTCAGGTGCAGGCGCACGGCCTCTTCGTAACTCACGTAGGTGCGGGGCCGGTTCTTCAGTTTCACCACGTCGGCGAGCCAGCGATCGAGGAACTGTCCGACCGTCTGCCGGCCCGTGGGGACGGGGAGTCCCTGCTGCACATCGCGGAGGCCGGCGGTCATCTTGCGCTGGACCTCAGCGCGCGTCTTGCCGTAGTAGGATTTGCGCTCGCCGTTTGGGAGCGTGACCCGCGCCTCCCACAAGCCGTTCAACCGCTGGCGAATGGTGCCCTCGTTGTTACCGCGCTTACTCATTGTCCTGCTCTCCTGGTTGTAGGGGGCGCGTTGGGTCAGTTTCATCGAACCGGCGCTCACGTTCGTACCAATCACTCTCCGCAGCGAGTTGCCGAAAAATGCGCACCACCGCATCTCGCGTGTCGCCGAATGGAGGAAGCGTCTCCATGGTGAAGAGCAGATGGTCATACCGGTCGCTTGCCTGCCGATTGCGCCATGGCGCAAAGGCAATGAACAGATCGAGATCGGCGCTTGGCTCACTCCGATCCTCACGGGCGATGAAGAGCCGAGCCAGTCGATACGTCTCCCGGGCAGGCAAGTCCGCGGCCACGGCTCGCAGCTTCGCGATCCATCCGGCTTCGCGCTGGGTGAGCGTGCGCACTTCCCCGCGTGTCGATTCCACGACGGCAGCAAGCACAGGGAGAACGGCCGCCGCTTCGTCCGGGCCAGCGATGGCCAGGGACCAAGCGGCGGATGTGTCGCGCGGACGCACGTCCTTGACAATCGTCTGCACCGTCCGGACGGTCGGGAGCCTGCCGCGCAGCTCCTCTCGCTGTTCCAATTGACGATAGATCTGGGTAGCTGTCCATGTTGGTTGGTCCTGCGCTAACTCCTCAATCGCAGCCTGCACGTCGCCGTCGATGTATCGCTTTCGCTTCGCCATTTCATCACTTCATTTCGTCACGCAGTCTTGAACGAGTTGTACGAACTGATACGCTAGTGACAGAAGCGTACAATGGCGAACACGAAGCCGTCAATTCACAAGTCGAAGCGAGGGAAGACTGCCATGGTTCCTACATCGGACGTGAGGCTGCTCCTGGATGTCCAGGAGACATGCACCGCGCTGAAGATCTCCAGAACCCAACTCTACGCGGTGATGCAGCGGGGCGAACTGCCCCCTGTCAGGATTGGGCGGTCGGTTCGGTTCGCCGTGCGTGACGTGGAGGCATTCATCGAGCGCCAGCGCGAGGCGGCGCTGTAGAGAACGCCGGCGGAAGAGGAAAGCCGCCTCGACGCTCGCAACGCCAGGCGGCATGGCAACCGGCCGCTGGAGGGCCGATCACATGAGCAGCGTACCCGAACGCAGACCGGACCTACAATCAGGCGATCTCGATGATCGCGATCTTCACGTCCGGCTTGCTGCTGGACTCGACGGTATCAGCACCCGCCACCTGAAGATTCGCGGGACGCACGATGAATTCGGTACATGGCTGTTCAACCTCATCCAGGGCGCAACCCAACGCCGCGATGACGAGATCATGGCGTTGTTCCCGCCGCTCCCCGCGACGAACCCCACGCATTTCCTCAGTCCAGTTGTCACGCGCGAGCACGGCGATCCCCATGCAACTAGCCTCGCATCGGAGTACATCGGACTGAAGGCGCCGGGCGCAAACCAGACGTACTGGTATCTCTGGACCCTGATCGAGGATGATCCTCTGCCGCCTGAGGCGCTCGGTATCGAACTCGCACCCGGCGATGTACCTGAACCCGCGAGTCAGACGTACATGGCGTGTCGCATGGCCGCTGAATCGGTCGTAGACGGTCAGTTCGTCGCCCGTTTGGACTACCTCACCGAGGTTGAATTGTGGATCACTGTGCTGGTCAGCCGAGCGGAATCGGGGATCGGCGCGGTGGAAATCTCACATGGAGTGGATTCGACCTCGGAGACTGGCGACCGCGAGGATTCCAATTCGTTTGAGCGCGATCAGTTCCTCTGGCACGCAGCAGTGACGTACCAGAGTATCGCGGACGAACTTCGCGGGCGAAGCCTCCCAGGACAAGAGTCGCTTGCAGCCAAGATGGGCTTTAGCGAATTGAGCACGTTCCGAGATCGACGGCGGAGGCTCGGGTTTTCGCGTTGGGATGATCTCGAAGTCGCGATCCAAGAACTCATAAGAGACACCGCCCCTGACATTCTTCGCGCCGCAGTCGAACGTCTCCGTGAAACACAGACACACCAGTAAACACCGAGGAATCGCCCCTGCAAACACCCACCGACGGTGTGATCTCATATCACCAGGAGGTCAACGTCATGCAACTGACCATTCGCCTCGACCCAGCGACCTACGTTGCTCTGCAGGATCTGGCCCTTGCCGAACGCCGCCGCCTTCGCGACCAGGCCGCCATCGTCATCCGCGACGGCATCCGACAGATCGCACCACAAGGACCCACCTTCCTGGCTGGCCCGGACGGCGACTAACAAGAAGAAAGCCGCCCCCGAGAGGGCGGCGGTAGTGACGAGGCCGGTGCCGCAAACACCGGCGGAGACGACCGAGACGACCCCAGGACCAAGGAGACCATCTCGTGAACCAGTCTAGCATATTCTCCCCAACGCTTCCCCCAGCAGATTTCGATCCCACCCACATTCGACCCTGTGACCGATGTCACGCGCGGGATCGCTGGGCGCGCGTGACTCCTCCGTTCGGACCAGTCGGCGGTTGGGCGTGCGGCTGCGCAGCCCTTCCCGAGACCTGGCTTGACGCTGCCCCGATGACGAGCCGGCGTTCGCATCGTTGCTCGCCGCTCTGCGCACTGGGGGTTGCGTAGTATGGACAACCCAATTCGGGAGGGCGGCTTCGGCCGCCCTCCAACGCCAGCATCCACGACACCGACGCACACCTGTCCGCGCTGCGCGGGCTTGCGTTACGCGATCGTCGAGCGCGACGACGAGATCCGCTCACTGCGCGAGGCACTGGCCGCCACGCGGCTGCGAGTGATGTTGCTGAATCGGCTCCGGCCGGTGCGGCGCTGTCGGGCAAGGCAGGTGCGGCCATGACCACCCTCGCCACCCTCGATCGTGCCACCTTCACGATCAGCCGCGCGCTGGAGTTCTTCACCGAGAAGGAACTCGGTATGCAGATCGGCCACGAGCGCACACTCTGGCCGCTCGCACTGGTGAAGGAACTAATCGACAACGCGCTCGACGCCTGCGAGTCCACCGGCACGTCGCCGGAAATCACCATCACGGTCAAGCCCAACCTGGTGATGGTCCGCGACAATGGCCCCGGCCTGCCGGAGACGACGCTCTACCGTTCACTCGATTACTTCGTCCGCGTCTCCGACAAGGCCGCCTACGTATCCCCAACGCGGGGCCAGCTCGGGAACGCGCTCAAATGCGCCTGGGCGGCGCCGTTCGTCATCGACGGCGAGCAGGGGCGGATTGATGTCGCCACCGGCGGCATCCGCTATCGGATCGACATCACCCTCGACCGGATCAAGCAAGCGCCTCGGATCAGCGTCACCCGGCATCCCTCCGTTGTAAAAACCGGGACCGAGATCCGGCTCTCCTGGCCTGGGGTAGCTAGCTATCTGGACGGGTCGGAAGTCGGTCATTTTTACAACACCAACGTCGCCGATGTCGTGCTGCTGCTGCGGTGCTATGCGGCTTGCAATCCCCACGGTCGGTTTGCGGTGCGGTTGCCCGACGACGACGACCTCGTGATCGAGCCGACACAGCCGTCGTGGTCGAAGTGGCTACCCTCGTCGCCGACCGATCCGCACTGGTACACCGTCGAGCGACTCCGCTCCCTCATCGCCGCCTACGTAGCGAACGAGCAGGACGGCGGCCGGGCGCGGACGGTCCGCGAGTTCATCGCCGAGTTCGCCGGCCTCGCCGGCACGGCGAAGCAGAAGGCCGTCACGACTGAGGCCGGACTCACCGGCGCCGCTCTCCGTGATCTCGTTCACGATGACGATGTTGATGAGCATGTTGTCGATCGGCTCCTCCGGGTGATGCAGAGCCAGGCGCGGGCACTCAAGCCGGTGGCGCTTGGGATCTTGGGCGAGGCGCATCTCCGCCGCGTCCTCACTGACACCTTCGGCGCGGCGCCGGCAAGCATCCGCATCAAGAAGTTCGAGTGCGTCGTCGACGATCTCCCCTACGTGATCGAAGCAGGGTTCGGCATCAACGATGCGCACTGCGCTGACTTCCCCCGTGAGATCGCGGTGATGCTCAACTGGTCGCCGGCGCTCGGCCCCCCGATCCCGCAGATCGCCGCCCTGCTGGGTGAGTGTCGGGTTGATCGGCACGATCCCGTCGCGCTGGTGCTGCACATCGCCTGCCCCCGCTTCGAATACGTGGACCGAGGGAAGACGCGATTGGTGTTGCCGGCAGCCGTTCAGACCGACCTCGCCGAGGCGATCCGGTCGGTCACGAAGAACTGGAAGCGGGCGAAGCGACAGGCGGACCGGCAGGACCGGGTGCAGCAGCGCGAGCTTGAGGATCTGCGTCGATCACAGCGGCGCCGGCAGTGGTCGATCAAAGAGGCCGCCTACGCGGTGATGGAGCAGGCGTACCGGCAGGCGAGCGGCAGCACCGGACTCGCGCTCGCCCGGCAGATCATGTACGCGGCGCGGCCGTTGGTGCTGGACCTGACCGGCGGCACGATCTGGAAGCACGACAGCTACTTCACACAGACGTTGCTCCCAGACTTTATCGACGAGCACCCGGACCTCACCGCCGGGTGGGATGTGGTCTACGACGCCCGTGGACACCTGGTCGAGCCGCACTCCGGCCGCCGGGTGCCGCTGGGAACCCTGGAAGTTCGACAATACATCGCCGACTGGCAGCGTGGCGCTGGTCCGCAGCACCGCTACAACTCCGCGCTCTTCGTCGAGAAGGAAGGGTTCTCCCCGCTACTGGAACGGATGCAGATCGCCGAGCGGTTCGACCTGGCGATCATGTCCACCAAGGGCGTGTCGGTGATCGCAGCGCGGGAACTGATCGATCACCTCTCGCAACGTGGCGTGACGATCCTGGTCGTCCGCGATTTCGACAAGTCCGGCTTCACGATCGCGCGGACGATCGCGGAAAGCGCCCGGCGGTATCAGTTCACGGCGACGCCGAAGGTGATTGACCTCGGGTTGCGGCTGACGGACGTGCAGGCGATGGGCCTGATCAGTGAGCCAGTCGAGTACCACGGCGCCGCCGATCCCCGCTTCGAACTGCGGCGTTGCGGCGCGACGGCGGCAGAGCGTGAGTTCCTGGTCCGCCACCTTCCGCACGGCGGTTGGATCGGAGAGCGGGTCGAGTTGAACGCCATGGCCAGCGACCAGTTCATCGCCTGGTTGGAAGAGAAGTTGATCGACCACGGTGTGCGGAAGGTCGTACCGGATGCGGTGACGCTGGCCGAGGCGTACATCAACTACGTTCAGGAGAGCCGGCGCCAGTCGGTCATCAACGCAGCGATCGCCAGGGCGCTGGAGAACTATGTAGACCCGGACGTTGCGCCGCCGGTGGACCTGCGCGAGCACGTGATGGCGGCACTGCCGACCGGCGCCGCCACCGAGACATGGCGCGAGGCCGTCGCGGATCTCGCGGACGAGTTCGATGAGGACGCATCACCGATCGGGGGTCCGTCATGAGCGCGCCGGACTCCCCGCGACACCGCGCCGGTCTGACCGCCGTCCACACGGCGATGCTGACCGGCGCGGCAATCGCACCCGCAGCGATCAAAGCCCGCGGCTACCGCTCCATCACCGGCGCCGATCTTGGCGATCTCCTCCGGTGCGGGTTCGCAGACTATCAGTGTCACCCGCCGGGCCTGCTGATCCCCGGCTTCAGTCTGGACGGTCGGAACAATCGCTATCAGTTTCGGTACGACCGTCCTCGGCCGAAGGCAGACGGCAGTACCCAGAAGTACGAGACGCCGGCGGGGATGCGACTCTGGCTCGACGTGCCGCCGATTGTGGCACGGTCCCGGCTGTTGGGTGACGGGGATCTCTGGATCACCGAAGGCATCAAGAAGGCCGACGCCGGCGCAAGCGCCGGACTCTGTATTGTCGGGGTAATCGGTACCTACGGTTGGAAGCCGGAGGACGTGATCCGCGATCTGCTCTCGATCCCACTGTCGCACCGCCGCGTGATCCTGGCCTTCGACTCGGATGCCGCGACCAAGCCCGGCGTCTACGAACCCGAGTATCGGCTCTTGGGACTCTTGATCCACCTCGGCGCCCAGGTGACGGTCGTGCGCCTGCCCCAGGTACCAGGCGGTGAGAAGGTCGGGCTTGATGATTTTCTCGCCACCCACAACCGCGCCGCGCTCGATGCACTCGTGGCCCGCAGTCCGATCTACACATGGCGCAATCCGCCCTCGCCGCTGGGCAGTGAGACGATCGGCCAGATCGCCAAGCAACAGGAGCAGATGTTGAGCCTGCACGCGCGGGTGCGACGGAATCCAGGCGTCAAGCGGCTGGCCGACACCGCGATCGCGCTGGCGACGGTGATCGCCTCGAAGGAGCCGGAGCCGGACGGCTATACCCACCTGTGGATGGCGGCCGAGGTGGCCGCGGCCGCCGGTGTGCCGTCGGAAACCGCCTCGCGTCACCTGAAGCGGTTGGCGGACGGCGGGTTGCTGGATCGGCGGATGGGCTGGGTGACGAACAAAGCAACCGGTGAAGTCGTACGCGGTGTCTTCGTCCGGTTGCATGGCGGCCCGGCCACGTTCTTGGAGGCGATGACCCGATTCACCCCGACGCCGGAGCCGCCGAAGCCACACCGGCACTGTCACCCGAACGAGCGCAATTGCCCCCACGTTGAACCTGAATTGACGCCACGTCAATTCAAGGATCGTGGGGTGAGTGAGTCTGATACACCGGACACCGCCCCGGTTACCTTTATCGGTCATTTCGTCAATTCAGGTTCAGTTGATACGTCGCGTATCAACGATCCACCAGAGGGTTTTAACCGGTGTGCGTTGTGCGGACGGCTCACGCGCGGGGAGCTGTGCGCGGCGTGCGAGGAAACGCTCAGCGGCCGCAGCACCGATCCGACGGTGGAGTTCGGATCGGCCGATCCAACCTGCGATCAGTGCGATGGGCCAACGGCGCCACATCGACCGACCTGTTACGAGTGCCAGATGCGAGGTGATGCATGATGCCCGCCGACCGTGACCGCGATCTCTGGCAGGCATCAGCGCCGACCTGGCGCGGCCACAACCGGAAACCGTTCGCGGCGGCGCATGGCCGGCGGCAGCGCAATAAACGGGCGAGATCGCGATCACGGCAACGACTCCGCGAGGTGCTGCGATGAGCGCCGTCGATCACGTCGACTATCGAAGCGTCGAGAGTATTAGCCGCCGATCGGGGTGGTATTTGCGCTGTCCCGTCTGCCGGCGTTGGAGCCGTCATCTCGTCATCCTCGGCGGCGGGGTGCTGCTCTGCTCGCGCTGCTGGCCAAGCACGAAGAAGGTGCCACATGAGTGAGAACCGAGCCCGCGCCCACACCGGGCGCCGTAATCCTGACCGGTCAGCGGCGGATCCCAGTGTCCAGCTTCCAGGTGCCGTTCTCCTGCGTTAGGTACCAATCAGTAATCCACTGTTGATTCTGGGGTCCGTTCGGTGTGGTGATCGTGGCATCGACGTAGGCGACAACGTGCGCAATCGAACTGCCGGATTGCAGCGACGCGAGCGCGAGATAGGGAATCGTGGTGAAGTCCCCTACCCATACCTCGTAGGGTCGCTGCGTATGATAGCCAGCGCTCAAGAATTGCCACGCCCGCATCCAGTCTTGTTGGGTCAGTAATTGGTAGTACTGCCGAACCGTATCGATCGGCGTGGCGGGGGAGGACGGCGGCGTTGCAGTGGCTGGAGGGTAGCGGGTGATCGGTAGACCGAATGGGATCGCGGTTTGGACAGACCAAGCGGCGGAACCTCTCCGAACGGTGACGATCGCGCCGCCGTCTGATGCGACGAGCGCGACCAGCACCGAGGCTGTTTGATGCGAGAGCATCGTGACGATGGAGCAGAGCTTCCCCGCGTCACGAACCGAGTCGGCGCGATCACACGGTCCCATGTACGGGTAGTGGCTACTATTGGTGAACGCCCATGCCCCAATCGTCCCCGCCAAAGCTGGATCTACGGCCCCTCCGCCGAGCGGTATCAGGGGCGTGGGCGTGTCACGAACGAAGAAGGCGTCGGCCATCCATCCACCTGGATTCACCTTCCACCACCGGAATCCGTCGATGAGGACCGGGCCTTCAAGCAGAATGATCTCGGACCCTGGCACGAGACAGTCGACGATGTGCCCCCGTGGACCAGGCGCATCGCGCAAGTTAACGCACGGTGTTGAGTCAGGACCGCCGACATAGGTCCAGCGTCCGTCGATAGGTGGTCCAGGTGGTGCGGATGCTGATGCCGGTGGCTGCGTCGATATGGGTTGCGGCGTTGGTCGTTGGACTGGACTCGAAGTTGATACTGCCGTTGGAATGGGGGTGGCGGGCACCGAACTGTTCGAACGTGCCGCACCGGTGCGGTAGCTGTCAAGCAACCGCCGGCCGTCAGTCGATGCACCGGCAATCGACGTAGTGACATCATCCTTGGGTTGGAAACTGACGATGCCGAACACCTCACCACACGCATCGAAGGCCGGTCCGCCGGAGTTGCCTTGATTGAGCGCCATGTCCATTTGAACCACTGTGCGTCCGTCAACCGTGCCCAATGCGGTGAAGCGACCGGAACTCAGGGCGGCCGGTCCCTCCCCACCTTGGGGAAAGCCCAGCGTAAACAGACGCCGACCGGCGTCCAGCGTCCGCTCATCGCCCAACGTGACCGGCGTGAGTCCGGTTCGTGACACTTGTAGCAGTGCGAGATCGGCGCCTGGATCTCGGCTCACGACTCGACCGACGAGCGGCCGTTGCGTAGGCAAGGTCACAACGATCCGGCCCGGCCGTTCGAACAGATGGTTGGCTGTCAAGATCAATCCGGTCGCGTCGACGATGACACCAGTTCCAACACCGATCGTGCGGCCACCCTGATTTTCGATACGAACCACGGACTGGCGCAGCCGCTCAATTGCGGGATCTTCAGAGCAGGAGCGCGATGAGGCTGATGCGCGGTTCGACGCTGCATCATTCGATCGGCGGTCGAGATTGCAGGCGGCCAGACCCACCGCTGTCAGAACCAGGACGACCACCACAATCCGCTGCACCATCATGCTCCTGAGTGTTCCGAACCGTACCGCCGGGCGGACACGATCACAACAGTAGCCGTATCGAATCACCAACATTGACATGAAGCGTGACAGGCCGATGCCGCAGACGGTATCATGGATTGTAGGGTTGAAGATGCAACACAAGTCGGAGGGCGCCATGGTCGCCGCGAATCCCGAGCTCCTCAGCACCGCCGAAGCCGCCCGCATCCTCGGCGTCACGCCAGACCGGATCAGGCAGATGGCAACGAACGGCGATCTCGTGCCCGTCGAAGTGACCAGCCTCGGCCGTCTCTTCGCCCGGCAGAGTGTCGAGCAACTGGCCCGTCAGCGCGAAGCCGCCGCCCGGACGCGGCTGCCGCCGGCGGAATCGGGGAGGTAAATCCATGGTGAACCGATCCGGTGACATCACCGACATCCTCGACACGCTCAAAGCGAAGACGGCGGCCCTGAACCAGCCGGCGAAGAAGACAGCCACGAAGGCAGCGAGCGCCGTGCCCCGCATCGCCAGTAACAGCCCGGCGGGCAAGCAGATCACGGCGGCGATTGCCTCCCTCCGGGGTCTCGTCGATGGCGGCAACACCGGCAACGGCCAATCGAAGGCCGCCCGCACCCAGACCGGCGCCACGGCGAAGCCGGGGACCGACCAGCCACGACGGACACCAACGGCCGATCAGCGCAGCGCAATGCACGCCGCCGCGGCCGCACACACGAAGGAAGTCCTGCCGGGGATGGTGTCGCGGCTCGA
>JBFXAN010000052.1:0-37641 GCA_050184225.1 Dehalococcoidia bacterium
CCTCGTCTTGGCGTGGGTGCCAGCGTCCTCCGCGCGACAGCCTGGCGATTGGCCGGGTCTACGTTGGCACCCCAGACCCGGCGAGGCACCCCTCTCCGCGCGTCAGCGGGGGGAGGGGTCGGGGGAGGGGTCCGCTACCGTCTCGCCTTCGCCAGGGCGGCGTTGAAGACGTCGGCACTGATCTGTTGGACCTCGGCATCACGGTCGCGGCGGGGGTCGGCGCGAAGGTCGGTAAATGGCACCCGGCGTTTGAACGCGACGTAGTCGCGGAGCGAGATGGTGACGCTCTCCTCCGATGGCAAGAGCTTGTCGATGCTGCCCCATCCCGTCAGTGTGCCCTTGGCGTTGTCCTCGCCGCGGGACTCGTAGAAGAGGAGGCGGAAACCTCGTTCGAGAGCTGTGGTCGATGAGGTCGGCAAGGTAAACGTGCGGTCCTGGCCGGGCGCGGCCGTGAGCCGCACCAGATATGTGCGTGAACCCAGTCCGTATTGATTCATCTGACTCTCCAATGTGATCAATGCCCGCCAGCCTGCACCCAACGTTGACCAAAGCCACTCATCTCACGTGAGTGGAACTAGAGTCCCGCGAGGATCAAGAAGGTAAGGAAGGCCGGCAAGCTAAACTTCATCGCAATCTCAGGTGCGGTTACGAACCCTCGGCGATGGAACTGCTGGCGAATGCTCAGAATTGCGCCCACGACCAGCGCGATCACCGTCAGGAATCCGGCGTAGCGGAAGCCCATGAGCATCGCCAGCGAGGTGAGGATCAGGGCGCCGCCGACCGCCGCGAGCAGGCCCGCCTCGCGCGATGTGTACGTGCCTCGGTTGAGGCCGTCGCTGCCGCGCATCAAGACGCTGAGGCCGTACGGAATCGCAATAAACGCCGCGAGTACCTGGGTCATGCACTCCGTCCTGGGTTCCACGCTAGACGTTCGGTAACGGCGGGTCTAGTGTCGGCCCGGTCAATGAGGTGGGTTCCCTGGACAAAAGAATTCCCCGCATCGCCAAACGTGTTGGAGAGACGATGCGGGGGTTGTGGTGCCATCACCGAGGAGCGATGGCGGGTTGGTGCTGGTGTGGTCATTGGATTCGCGTCATCAGGCCTCGCTCGGGCGGTTGGTGAAGAAGCGGAAAACGAAGAACCGCCGCTCGTGTCGAGCGGCGGCTTTGGGGCTGGGCTCCTGCCGGGCCATCCGTGCCCGGCGGAAGCGTTCTGCCTCCCGCATCCGCTCGTCATGTTCGATCCGCACGATCTCGATCTGCGCGCGCTGCATGAACTCCACGGCCTGCACCTCCTTTCTGCGTGTTGTGTCGCAAGTGTGACAGACATCGGAGTCCATGCAATCGTTCGCGGGATCGGTGACTCACCAAACCAATCGACCAGGGCCTGACCTAGACATTGATCCAGGCTGAAACCCGGCCGCGCGACTCGATTCTGTCAGACCATGGTCGAGATGATCACGGCCACCTGGGAGCGCGGGCGTCCAGCCCGCACGACGTCCAAAGCTATGGCGGTCACCGGCGGGCCGGACGCCCGCGCTCCCAGGTACGGCGTTCTCACTCCTGTCGTGATGCTCAGCGTTCCGGCGCGAGACCGTGGCGCACGGCGTAGAGGGCGGCCTGGGTGCGATCCTGCAGGCCGAGCTTGCCGAGGATATTGCTGACGTGGCCCTTGACCGTGCGCTCGGTCATGACCAGCTCACGCGCGATCTCTTTGTTGCTCATGCCGCTCGCGATCAGTGTGAGCACATCCCGCTCGCGCGGCGTCAGATCCTCGGCGGGATCCTGGCGGCGGCGGGGCTGGCGCACCTGCTCCATCAACTTGCGCGCGACCTCCGGATGGAGCTGGGCCTGACCCTGAAACGCTCCCTCGATCGCTTTGACCAACTCCGGCGCGCTGACATCCTTGAGCAGATAGCCGGTGGCGCCGGCTTCGATCGCCGGCATGATGTGCTCATCATCCTGAAAACTGGTCAAGACGATAATCTTGACCTCCGGTGCGACCTCTTTGATCGCTTTGGTCGCGGTGATGCCATCCATCTCCGGCATGAGCAGGTCCATCAGCACCACGTCGGGACGCAGGGCACGCACCTTATCGACGGCCTCGCGGCCGTTTGCGGCCTCACCGATGATCGCCAGACGATCCTCCAGATCCAGATAGGTCCGCAATCCTTCGCGGACGACAGCGTGGTCGTCCACGAGCAGCACCTTGATCTCGCCCTCATCGCTCATCCCGCGGTCCTCCATCCGGCCCCGAACAGATCAGTATGACCGATTGGAAGTGTACGGTAGATCTGTTAGTTCTGGGAAATACTTTCGCAAGACCATTGGAATACGGCTGATCTTACGTCGCCCCAGTCTGAGCGACCTCGGCAATCAGCATCGACCGATGCACGTCGCCGGCTGGTAACTGGATGAGGACGGTAAGCCGGTTGTCCTGGCTGCTGACGAGGACGATCCGGAGACGTGGCGCCATCGCGAACAGGTCATCGACCGCCGACTCCGGCGCTTCACCATCACGGTCGATGATCACGGTGTCGAAGTCTCCGGCGCTAAGACGGGAAAGGACGCTCTCCCAGTCGCCGGCGCCTTCGACACGGGTGATCGCCCCTGATTGTTCGAGCAAGGAGCAAAGCCCCTCGCGAAAGAGGGACACGGTCGAGAAGACGAGAACATGCACCACCCGCGTCGACATAGCCACTTCCGATCGAGCGAGGTCTCAGTGATCACGCTAGCAGAGGTTCGTTCACGAGCTATACTTCAACGGCTGTAGCGGCCTGCGCGTGCAGTGGTAGGAATCCACCAGATCGCATAGACACGCCGGGGCGACTGCCGGACGCGTGGTACACTGCAGAGCGACGCATCGAGCAGGCGGCCGGCATGGCAGATGACCTCGACATACGGATCGAAGCGACGCCGAACCCGCAGTCGCTGAAGTTCTCGCTGAACCGAACCGTGTGGGAGGGTCGGGCACAGACCTTCAGCGATGCGACCCAGGCGTTCGCCTCACCCATGGCGCGCGAGTTGCTTGGTGTGTCGGGCGTCAAGAGCGTCTTCTTCCTGCGTGACTTCGTGACGATCAGCCGGGAACCGGGTGTCCCGTGGGAGACGATCGCGCCGGCGGTCGAGCGCGTCCTCCGCGAACACTTCGGCTGAACACTGGCCCCGAGACAAACTGGAATGCACAAAGACGGCGCGGTTCAATCCGCGCCGTTTCGTGTTGGTGTCACGGAGGTTGCTTGACTACCTGCGCGCAGGCTCCGCGAACTGTGTGTCGATCTTGGCCGATGCGTCGAAAAAGTGCTGGAACGACTGGTTATATCGATAGAAGAGGTCGCGACGGTAGTAGTCGTTGGAACGGGCAAACTCTTCGGGGTTGCCGAGATCGATTGAATTGAGCGTGTATTGGAGCTCGGCGCGGCCATGCTCCTTGATGTTCAAGAGCATGTCGCGCCAGTGATCCGGCGACATCACCAGTGTAAAGTCGAGGTCTTCGCTCGCCGCCGAGTTGATCTCCTTGATATCCGTGATCTCGTAGCCTTCGAAACTCAACTCGAAAGTGCGGTCGCCGACTTCGATGCCAACGGCCGCGTCGCAATTGCCCAGCTTGCGATACTCCGGGTCGTTGTTCACGATGTCAGCCACGGCGCGAAACCATTCAACCGATGGAAATGCCGGCATGACCCAATCCCTCCACCTCAGTCATGCGGGCCGACAACCCGCACATGGGCATTGTCCCGGCTCCCTTCGCGGCCGGTCAAGGCACGACGGCCGTGGCACCCCGGTCAGCCGAAGTCGAAGATATCGTCGAGGAAGCTCTTGCGCTTTTTCCGGCCGTAGGAATGGTGCTCGTAGTCCCGGTCATACATGCGTTTGTCACGGTCGCGGCCGCGGTCTTCCCAGTCCTCTTCTTCCCATCGTTCCGCGCTGTCCAGCAGCTTTTCCATCTCGCCGGCGTCGAGCCAAACGCCACGGCATTCCGGGCAGACATCAATCTTGACGCCTCGGCGCGGAACCTCACGCATTTTCACATTGCACAGCGGGCAGCGCATGAACCCCTCCGGTGATCGTCAGGTCTTCCAGGACAGTGTATCGACACGAGACGCAAAGGAGGTACGGCTGCTAACTCACGTCACGGCGATCCGGCGGTCGGTTGGCGTCGTGACTTCGGCGACGCGTGCGGAAGAACCAGACGAGGACCAGCCCCGCAACAAAACCACCGATGTGGGCAAACCAGGCCACTCCGCCTTCCCCGCCGGTGGCCCGGGCGCCGAACTCGGCAAGACCGCTCATCACCTGGATCGCGAACCAGACGATCATCAGGACAAAGGCCGGCAAGCTGGTGAACCAGGGAATGATGATGATCGGGATCAAGACGTGAACGGTCGCCCCCGGATAGAGCACCAGATAGGCCGCCATCACGCCGGCGATGGCGCCGCTGGCGCCGACGCTTGGCACCGTTGAGTTGGGATCGGACGCAACCTGGGCGAGGCCGGCGAGGATACCCACGATCAGGTAGAAGAACAGATACGCAAGATGTCCCATCGCATCTTCGACGTTATCGCCGAAGATCCAGAGAAAGAGCATGTTGAACACAAGATGAAGCAGCCCCGCGTGGATGAACGTCGCGGTGATCAGGGTGAGCCACGGATTGGGCGCGGTGCCAAAGGTACGGTCGAAGACGATCGGACAGGTCGCCGCGACCCGACAGCCGACCGTGCCCCAGTCATACATCCAGCGATCCAGGGCGGAGAGGGTAACACCGCCGATCCGCACACTGGTTCCCGACAGGCTCAATTCATACAGAAAGACGGCGATGTTGATGCCGATCAGTGTGTAGTTGACGTAGGGTGTCGAACGCGAGCGGAGGCTATCGCGATAGGGAATCACGGGCGAGTACCCCGCGCTGATCTGGCACGTTCGGAATCCTCAAGCGGCAGCGGCGGGGGGGCGTCGATGCCGGCAGCGCCGAGCGCCTTCAGCGGCAGCGCCATGCCGGCCACGACAAAGTAGACCTCCGACGCTGCTGCGGCAACGCGCTGATTGAGGCGGCCAAGGACATCCTGAAAGATCCGGCCAAGCGCATACGGTGGCGTGACGCCAAGACCGACCTCATTCGAGACGATGTACGTGGCGACCCCAGTCTCCGACTGCCACCGGAGCAACGCGGTGACCGACGCCACCGCCACGGTCTCAGCCCGCCGCGCCCGATCTGGAGTTACAGCGTCTGGATCGAGGTCGCGCAGTAACAGGTTGCTGGTCCACAGCGTGAGGCAGTCGAGCAGAACGGCGCTCGGCCGCTCGATCTCCGCGAGCGCTGTTGCGACCTCCAGTGGCGCTTCGACGGTTGTCCAGTGCGAGGGACGAGCTGAACGGTGGGCGGCGATGCGGGCGCGCATCTCGTCATCACGCGGTTCGGCGGTCGCGACATAGCAGACCGTACCGCTATGTCGCGCGGCGAGCCGCTCGGCGAAGGTTGTCTTGCCGGCCCGCGCGCCGCCGATAATCAGCGTCAGACCTGCCTGTGTCATGCATCCAACTCCGCGATCCGATAGAGCGCCGGCAGATTGAAGGCATCACGAAGCGTCGAGGCCAGGCGGTCGTACTCGGCCTGGCGGTCGAGCGGCGGCGCCGGATTGAAGGCGACACCGCGACGGCGGGCGAGGTTGCCGAGGATGCGGGCGCGGAGGAGATCGTTGTCGAGAAAGCCGTGGACGTAGGTGCCGAGCACCCAACCGTCCGCGCTGAACGCGCCGTCGAGTTGATCGCAGGGTTCACCCGAACGGCTGAGCATCCGGACCGGGGACGGCTCTTGACTCACGGTGCGCCCGATGTGGATCTCATAACCGCGCAGCGGCGCCACGCCTGAACCGGCAAGCAGGCCGGGGCCGGCCATTACCTCTCCTTCGATCAAGTGAGTCGACTTGTCGGCAATCATGACGGTCGTGCCGTGCAGCAGCCGCAGCCCTTCGGCGATGCCGCCTTCCGACTCGACCCCGTCCGGGTCATCGACAGTCGTGCCAATCATCTGAAATCCGCCGCACAGCCCGAGGACAGCGCCGCCCTGATCGGCGTGCACGCGGATGGCCGCCGCCAGGCCCCGATCATGCAACCAGCGGAGGTCTGAGATGGTGGCCTTTGTTCCCGGAATCACGACAAGGTCGGGCGTGTTCAGCGCTTCGGCCGCGCTCACGTAGCGAACGGAGACATCCGGCTCTCGCTCCAGCGGATCGATGTCGTCAAAGTTGGCGATGTGCGGCAGTTTGATCACGGCGATGTCGAGCGCGCCGGCGGTCGATCCGCGATGGGTTTCGAGCGAGACGGCATCCTCATCGGCGATGCGAAGGTCACGGAGATAGGGGACGATGGCGAGGACCGGAAGCCCGGCGCGCGCCTCGAACATCGGGATGCCCGGACGGAGCAGGCCGATGTCACCCCGGAACTTATTGATGATGAAGCCCTTGATCAGCGACCGCTCCTCCGGTTCGAGCAGCGCGATCGTGCCGTAGAGATGGGCGAAGACGCCGCCACGGTCGATATCGCCGGCGAGCAACACCGGTGACTGCGCGTGGAGCGCGACCCGCATGTTGACGATATCGCCGGATCGGAGGTTGATCTCGGCCGGGCTGCCGGCGCCCTCGATCACGACGAGGTCGTGGTCGGCCCGGAGCCGGTCGAGGGACTCCGTGACGAAGGGCCACAGGTCCGCCTTGCGGGTGAGGAAGTCGCCGCCCTGGAGCGTGAACGCCGGTTTTCCTCGCAGCACGACCTGACTGCGATGGTCGGCCTCCGGCTTGAGCAGGATCGGGTTCATGTCCACCGTCGGCACCACACCGGCGGCTTCTGCTTGCACGGCCTGTGCCCGCCCGATCTCATTGCCATCGGGCGTCACCGCCGCGTTATTGGACATGTTCTGCGCCTTGAAGGGCGCGACGCGCAGCCCGTCCTGGCGAAAGAGCCGGCAGAGCCCGGCCACAAGTAAAGACTTGCCGACGGACGACGCCGTTCCCTGGATCATCAATGCCCGTCCCTGGCGGCTCACAGTCGCACCTCCTGACGCCGTTCTTGGCGGACGGCGACCAGCGCGTCCACCAACCGGGCGTTTTCCGCGGGCGTGCGCACGCCGACGCGGATCTGTTCGGGTAAGCCGAACGACGTGCAATCCCGAACGGCGATCCCGCGGGGCAGCAGGGCGAGCCGGGTTTCCGTCGCGGTGCCGGTGCGGACGAGCAGGAAGTTGGCGGCGCCGGCATGCACCGGAAAGTCGTGGCGGATCAGGGAATCGACGAGCGCCGCCTTGGCCTCGCGAAGCCTGGCGAGCGTCTGACGGAGATGCTCCTCGTCACCGAGGGCGGCGAGACCGGCGACCTGGGCGGCGGCGCTGACGCTCCATTCCGGTTGCAGCCGCCTCGCCGCCGCGATCGCGTCGGGATGGGCGACGACGTAGCCGAGACGCAGACCGGCGAGGCCATAATCCTTCGTCATCGATCGCAGCAAGATCACACGGCCCCGTCGCGTCAGCGGCGTCGCGTCCCAGTGGTCATCGACGAAGTTCACATAGGCTTCGTCGAGCAGCATCGGTCCGCCGATCAGGCCATCGGCGACGGAGCGAACCTCCGTTTCGTCGAGATAGACGCCGGTCGGGTTGTTCGGGTTGCAGAGGTAGACGAGCGGTGGCAGCACGCGGCGCAGCACCTGGGCCTTGTTGCGGAGTGTCCAGCGGAAGTCCCGGTCGGGGTTTGCTCGCCAAGGATAGATCGACGCTCCGGCGATCTGACAGGCCCGTTCGAAGTCGCCAAAGGTCGGCGTAAAGGCGATCGCCTGTTGCCCACCCCGGACGAAGAGGCGAACGATCAGGTGAATCAGCTCGCTGGCGCCGTTGCCGGCGAGGACGTGGTCGGGCGGAACTCCGTGTCGCCGCGCGATCTCCTCGGTGAGCGCCAGGCTGTCCGGATCGGGGTAACGCGAGAGGTCGAGGCGCGACAGCGCCTCCCGCACTCGTGGCGACGGGCCATATGGATTCACGCTCGCGGAGAAGTCAGTCATCGCACCCGGATCGAGGCCAAAGGCGCGTAGCTCGTCGGTCCGCAGTCCACCGTGGCGTTGCATGTCTTATCGTCCTCGTAACCCTCGATCCATTATCCAGGCAACGGATACCGACACCACCGCACCCAGGGCCAGCGCTCCGACGGCGACCCGCTGCGCCCGACGGATGTCGTTGGCTGCGGACGGCGGGCCGTCTCCCAGCCGGTAGGCGCCGGCCTTCTCCAGTTGGACCCGCAGAGCGCCGGCCATCGCCGACATCGTCCAGCCGGCGTTGGGACTCTCAGTACGCCGGTGATGCTCACGAGCAGTGGCGATCGACCGCCCGACAGAGCCGGGACCAAGCGGCGCGGCGGCGGCGATCATGGCGGCGCCGAGCCGAGCGGGAATCAGGTTTGCCAGGTCATCGCCGCGCGCTGCTGCCTTGCCCAGGTATTCGTAGCGGCCGCGATAGCCGATCATGCTGTCCATCGTGTTGAGCGCGCGGTACGCGGCGGCGCCGGGCAAGCCGAATCCAGCGTATGCCAGCCACGGCGCGAGTGCACTGTCGGTGAGGTTCTCGGCGAGGGATTCAATCGCGGCGGCGGCAACAAGCGGCCCACTCAAGGATTCTGTATCACGGCTGACCAACCATCGCGTCGCACCTCTCGCCGCTTCCAGGTCGCTGTCGGACAGGGAACGACGCACGCGCTCTGTTGCGTGGAGCAGCATCCGGACCGAAAACAGTGACTTGAGCACGATCGCAGACGCGGCGAATCCCAACGGCGATCTCCGGCCCGATCGTTCGAGCGCGAGGGCGGCGAGCGAGGCGCCGCCGCTCACGACCACGGTCATGCCGAGCCCGTAGGCGAATTGAGCGCCGGATGATCGCACCGGCGCCCGGCGCTCCAACGCGCGGATCGCCTTGCCGATCAGTACGACCGGATGAACCACGGCCGGCGGTTCACCGACGATGAGATCGAGTGCGATCGCGGCGACCAGGATCTGCACCCGATGTGGTACCCATCCACGTATGGCGGCGTCAGCTTTCATTACCACCACTCCGCGGCGACGAGGCAGAAGAGCAGCGCTTCGGTGACCGCCGCGATCGCGCCAAACGTATCGCCGGTCAGCCCGCCAAGGCGGCGGGTACAGTACCAGCCAATCGCCAACGCCGCCACAACTCCGACGGACCAGAGGATAGCCCCTTCCGTGCGGAGGACGGCCACGGCGACGACGAGTCCGGCGATGCCGGCAAACACGACATCGCTCCTCGATACATGGTCTTTGAAGGTGCGTCCAAGGCCGGTTGGGCGGGCGTAGGCAAACGAGGCGATCGCATAGACCATACCGGCGCGGGAGAGTGTCGGAACGATGACGAGGGCACGCCAGCGATCGTGCTCAACAGTGGAGACGAGCGCTGCATACATGGTCAGCAGCACAAGCACGACGGCCACGACTCCATACGATCCGATGCGGCTGTCCCGCATGATCTCGAGCCGTCGCTCCGGGGTCCTGCCGCCGAAGACGCCGTCGGCGGTATCGCCGAGGCCATCGAGGTGCAGCGCCCCGGTCAGGGCGGCGCTCGCCACGAGAACCAGGGCAACGGCAATCTCCGGTGAGAACGCGGTCATGGCCAGGCGGTCAACGGCCGCAAGAACACCACCGACGAGCAGTCCTACGAACGGGAACCAGCGAAGACTGCGGCCAACGGTTCCCGCCTCATCGAAGCTCACACCACGGACCGGTATCACCGTCAGGAAACCGAAGGCAAGCAGCGGCGCCGACAGCCAGCGGCGGACCATCGGCTAGTCCGGGCCTGCCGCTGCGTCATCCGCGCCGGCGACACCAGCCTCGTCAAAGGTTGCCATCTCGTCAAGCAATCGGGCGGCCGCATCAAGGATCGACACGGCGAGCAGTGCGCCCGTTCCTTCGCCGAGGCGCATGCCCAGGTCGAGCAGTGGCGCCAACGCCAGGTGATCCAGGGCCGCTGTGTGACCGGCTTCCGCCGATCGGTGTGCGGCGAGGAGGTACGGCCGAAGATCAGAAGTGAGGCCGTTCGCGATCAGCGCGGCGGCGGTCGTGATGAAGCCATCGACGATCACCGGCCGACGGGCGGCGGCGGCGGCGAGCATCGCCCCGGCGAGCACGCCGATCTCGAACCCACCGACGGCGGCGAGCACGCCGATCGGATCGGTTGGGTCCGGTCGATGGAATGCGAGCGCGTCGCGGACGATGGCCACCTTTGCGGCAAACCGTTCATCAGAGACGCCGGTTCCCCGGCCGGTGACGGCCTCGGCAAGGAGTCCGGTGTAGACCGCCGTGATGATCGCGGCCGGCGTCGTGTTGCCGATGCCCATTTCGCCGACGGCGATGATGTCCGCGCCATCGGCGATGGCCCTCTCGGCAATCTCGATCCCCGTTTCGAGGCAGTGCGCCGCCGTCTCCCGCGACATGGCCGGTCCGATGCTGAGATCGGCGGTGCCGAATCCGTGCGACCGCCGAATAATGCCCGGCACGTCGTCGAGTGGGGTGGCGACACCGGCATCGACGATCAGAACGGCGGCGCCGGTTCGACGGGCAAGCACGTTGACGGCCGCGCCTCCGGCGGCGAAATTCCGAACCATTTGGCCGGTGACTTCGGCCGGATAGGCACTGACGCCGCGGTGGGTGACGCCGTGATCGGCGGCGGCGAGGATCAAGGTCGGCCGGCCGACAGACGGTCGAGGCACGCCGGTGATCCCCGCGAGCCAGACGGACAGGTCTTCCATGCGGCCGAGGCTGTTCGGGGGCTTGGTCAGCGTCGATTGACGGGCACGAGCCGCAGCCTCGACCGCACCATCTGGGGCCTGTATCGAACGAATGACCCGTTCCAGCGCATCCACGTCCGGACGCCTCCGTGCGCACTTCCTCCGGCTCAGCGTATCCTCACCACTCCGGCGGAGCAACGGCGCCTGCCGTGCGGCAGAGCCGGGCGTAGAATGGTCCACACGCCAACTCGCCGGACGATGCATCGGAGGCAGCGACGATGACGAACGAGGAAAGGTCCGTTCCCGGTCCTGAGGAGATGATCGAGGCATGGCGCAAGGCGGCTGCCGGCGCCGAGCAGCAATGGAACGACTACTTCAACCAGTTGATGGGCACCGAATCGTTCGGTCAGATGATGGCGCGGTCGATGGAGAGCTATATCACGATGCAATCCACAGTCGCGCGCGGCATGGAGCAGTACCTCCGCTCCCTTAACTTCCCGAGCCGTACCGATATCGTCAATCTGGCGGAGCGCGTCGCCATGCTCGAACAGAAGATCGATGCGATCGCGATGTCGCTCGCCGCCGAGCCGCTATCACACGACATCACCGGCGACGCGGCGCCGGCCAAACGCAAGCGGAAGAAGAAGTCGGGCGATAGCAAGCCGCTCGGCTGATGAACTGGACCACACCGAAGACAGAAACGAGCGGGTGTGGCCGCATCGCCAGCCATGGTTAGAGTGCCGCGAGCACTCCAGCCCGATCACGGGCGAGCATCGACGGAACATGCAAGCGCAGACCGGGAAATACGCTGCTCTCGATCATCCCCTTCTGATCAGGTTCAACGCGAACGTACTCACCTTCATGCAGTCGAAACCAGTCGATCGCCGTATCAAGCGTCCGCCAGACAATGTACTCCAGCGTGCCGGCGCGGCGATAGGCCCGCAGTTTGTCGTGAAGGTCATAGGAAGCGCTGCTTGCCGCGATTTCGAAAACGAGGGGTGGCGCCCCGACAACATATCCATCGCTTGAGAGCTGCGCGCCGCCTTTCGCGGGGTCTCGCCAGTAGAGGAACGCATCGGGTTGAACTTCGTTCTCCGCGTCGAGAAAAACAGTCGAATTGTCACCGACATCCAGGGTCGGGAACCGCGTTGCGTACGTTCCCAGCCACAAAATGGCGATCGCATGTTCGCCCCCATGGCCTTCTTGACGGACCGGTGATGCCACGTAGACAACTCCACCGACCAGCTCGGCCTTTTTGATGTCTGGGCGCATGCAGTAGCGGCGGTGAAATTCGGCACGTGTGAGCCGATCACCGGACTCCAGGATCGGTCCATTCGACACGGCAATCATGCAGATCACCTCGCCGGCGAAGTTGTTATCAGGATAGCCGGATCATCGACGTCCGGCGAGATGAAGCGGTCAGGCGTGGAGCAGAACCTGATCTCAGGGCAGAGTGCCGGTCGAGCCGGCCAATCGCTGCAGTAGATTGCAGAGGATCTGGAAGCCAGTCTAGGCCGCGCGGCGGACGTGCGTGGCGGCCGGCGCTTGCCGTGACTGGCGGGCGGTGACGTATTCCCTCACGAGAGATTCCACCGCCTGCCGCGGCACCTCATGCCCGCACTGCAGACAGACGAGATCATTCTCCAGAGTCAGGTTCAGATCACCTCGACAACGAGGGCACATCTTATAGAGAAACATCGGTGGACTCCTGATCCGTTCCCGAGAAGGCGCCGGGGTGACGGCAGCGCCGTCGGCATCATGAACGCTTTGATAGAATCTTATGATTTGTAAGAATACTAGCGGCTCACAACGCCATTGTCAAGATCGCCCACGAGTATCACCAGCCTGGGAGCGCGGACATCCTGTCCGCATCGAGGTCAGAGCACCGGCGGACAGGATGTCCGCGCTCCCAGGCCGTCGCGTGACTTCAACTCTTGGGCCAGCACGGATGCCATGGGTGAACGACGGTTCCTGTCGCCCGATGTCTGCTGCCAAAGCTTACGACTGGAATCGGTAGCCGATGCCGGGTTCGGTGACGATGAATGCTGGATGGGCTGGATCCGGTTCCAGTTTTCGGCGCAGGCCGAGGACGACGTTGCGCAGATATTGGGTCTCCGCCGTATACTCCGGTCCCCACACCGCCCGCAGGATCATGGTGTGGGTGAGCACCCGGCCGGCGTTGCCGATCAGGAATTTGAGCACGTCGTATTCCTTGGGCGTCAACGCGACCTCGCGGTCATCGACCGTGACGCGCCGGCGACCGAAGTCAACGCACAGCGCGCGGCTCTGAAAAACAGCGGCTTCGCGCATGCCGGCGGTGTGACGCAGGGCGACACGGATCCGCGCGAGCAGTTCTTCTGCTCCAAACGGCTTGGTCAGATAGTCATCGGCGCCCAGATCGAGCGCCTGCACCTTCATCGACTCTTCCCCGCGGGCGGAGAGAACGATGATCGGCACCGACGAACGCTCCCGCACGCGACGGCAGACTTCGAGACCATCGATTCCCGGCAGCATCAGGTCAAGGAGGAGCACATCCGGCATCCGCCGGCCGATTTCGTCGAGCGCGGCCTCGCCGGTGTCCGCGATGACGGCATCGTATCCGTGCCCCTGCAGAATCAGCCGCAGCGAGCGCAGGATCTGCGGCTCGTCGTCGACGACCAGGACCCGCGCACCGCTCATGGCGCCTCCACGAACGTTGGTAGCGAGAGAGCCGCCGGTGCCGCCGGCGCCGGCAGCGTCACAATGAACCGAGCGCCGCCGTTCGGCGCGGCCTCCGCACGAATGGTACCGCCGTGCGCCTCGACGAAGCCCTTGCCGATCGCCAACCCCAGACCAGAACCGGAACCCTTCCGGCCATCCCTGACGATCCGATAAAACTTGTCGAAGATCCGCTGCCGCTCCTCCGGGGGAATGCCGGGACCCTCGTCCTCGACGATGATCGCTGCTTCGTCGCCGTGCCGCCGTGCGCTCACCTCGATCGTCGTGCCAACCGGCGCCGCATGTGCCGCATTCTCGATCAGATTGGTGACGACCTGGCTGATCTGCACATAGTCGAGCGCCACCTCGCCAATGTCCTCCGCGACGGTCAGCTTCATCTGGTGGCCGATCAGCGTCCGCTCCATCCGCGCCACAACCGTCTCCAACAATTCAGCGATGTCGTACCAATCTTTTTCGGGACGGAGGGCGCCGCCTTCGATCCGCGACAGATCGAGCAGATTTCCCACCAGCCTGGTCAGGCGGTCCGTTTCCTCGTCGATGGCGGTGAGGAATTCCCGCCGAGCCGCATCATCCCACGACACGTCATCCTGCAGCAGGCTGGAAACCGATGCCTTGATCGACGCAAGTGGAGTCCGCAGATCATGCGAGACGGCAGAGAGCAGCGCCGACTTCAGTTGATCCGTCTGTTGCAGCACCTGCACCCGGCTGGCTTCCCGGAGCAGGTGGTCGCGGTCGACGGCGAGCGCGGCTTCGTCGGCGAACGCTTCCAGCAGCCGGATCTCGTCCTTCGTGAAAATCTGCGCTTCCATGCCGCCGACGACCTGGAGCACGCCGACGACGCTGCCGGCCACGTGCAGTGGGAGGAATGCAACCGGCGCCATCCGATCGCGCCGTCCCGGACTGCCAACGATGCGCGGTCGCCGCCGGCCACGCGGGTCGTTCAGAAATACCACCTCCGCCCGCGCAAACGCATCTTCTGCCGACCGACGCTCATAGGCCGTGGACGGGGCAGCTTCAAATCGTCCGCTCCATGCGACCGGCGCCAACTCCCGCTCCAGTCGGGTGAGGACAGCACACGACTCCACACCAAAGGTTGTGCGCACGCGGTCGCAGATCGTCGTCAAGGTTGCAGCCGTATTCGGCTGGACGATGATCAGTCGAGAGAGCTCATAGAGGATCGCCGTCTCGCTTTCGCGGCGGCGGGCGTCCGCCTCTCCTGCCCGCGCGCGGGCAAGCAAGGCAGAGGTAACCGATGCCACCACCAGAAAGACGATCAGTCCGAGAACGTTCCGCGGCGATTGGACGGTGAAGGTGTGCAGCGGCGGCACGAAGAAGAAGTTGAAGGCGAGGTTGGCGATCGCCGAGGCAAACAGGCCCGGTCCCCATCCCCACCGCGTGGCGACGCCAACGACACCGAGGAGGAAGAGCAGGACAATATTGACGAGTCCGAGCGTGTCGCGCAGGGGAATCAAGGCGGCGGTGAGCAACGCCACCGCCAGCACCGTGACCGCGTAGCCGGCGTGCGGCCGGCCCAAAATCCCCGGCATCGTCATGCATCTATCCGGCGGATCGCCTGCACCACCACTGTAGCAGTACCGGCGAGCAGCCACAGTGCTGCCTGACCTACCTCCACGATTTGCTCGATATTCCTGTGGCTCAACGGAACATGTCCCCCGCCCCCGGCTCGGCTAGACTAACCCCAGCACACGCGAGGGAGATGGACATGGTCTGGCAACCGGAACTCGACGAACTGGAGCGAAGAAAAACGCTGGCCTATCGGATGGGCGGCGAGGAGAACATCGAGCGTCAGCGCCGGGGCGGCAAGCTTACGATCCGGGAGCGGATCGATCGCCTTGTCGACACCGGTACCTTTCGTGAGTCCGGTGTCCTTGCCGGTGTCCCGACCTACGAAGACGGCGAGCTCACCGCCTTTCGCCCGTCCAATTACGTCATGGGCACGGGCCGCATCGATGGCCGCCGCGTCGTCGTGGGCGGGGACGACTTCACCGTGCGCGGCGGTGCGGCGGACGGTGCCATCGGCGGCAAGTCCGGCTATGCCGAACGGATGGCCCGCGAGTACAAGATCCCGATCGTCCGGCTGATCGACGGCACCGGCGGCGGCGGCAGCGTTCGGACCTTGGAGAACATCGGCCGGACGTACGTGCCCGGCAACACCGCTTGGGAGCACCTCGTCGCATCGTTGTCGGAGATCCCCGTGGTCGCGGCAGCCCTCGGCTCGGTGGCGGGGATCGGCGCGGCGCGGGTCTGTGCGTCGCACTTCTCCGTCATGGTCAAGGACATCTCCCAGGTCTTCGTTGCCGGACCGCCGGTCGTGGCCGCCGGGATGGGCTACGAGATCCCCAAGGAACAACTGGGCGGCTCCGACATTCATGCCCACGGCAGCGGCGCCGTCGACAACGAAGCGGAATCCGAGGAAGACGCATTTAATCAGATCCGCCGCTTCCTCTCCTACTTGCCCCAAAACGTCTGGCAGATGCCGCCGCGATGCGCGCCAGGCGACGAGCCCAGCCGCCGCGAGGAGGCGCTGCTCTCGGTGATCCCACGCGAGCGCCGCCGCGTCTATCAGGTGCGGAAGATGCTCGAGATGGTGCTCGATCGGGGCAGCTTCTTCGAGATCGCGCGCTACTTCGGCCGGTCAGTGGTTGCCGGTTTGGCCCGGCTCAATGGCTACGCGGTCGGCGTGATCGCCAACGACCCCTATCACTACGGTGGCGGACTGGACTCCCCCGGCTCCGAAAAGATGGCACGGTTCGTCGATCTCTGCGACACCTTCCATCTCCCAGTGGTGAACTTCTCCGACCAACCTGGCTTTGTCATCGGCGTCGAGGCGGAGCGTGCGGGGACGATCCGCAAGGGCGTGCTCGCGCTGGCGGCGGTGTATCAGGCGACCATTCCCTGGGCGACGGTGATTGTTCGCCGAGTCTACGGTGTTGCCGGGGCGGGTCACCAGAACCACAGCCGTCACAACCTGCGCGTCGCCTGGCCTTCCGGCGACTGGGGATCGCTGCCGATCGAGGGCGGCCTCGAGGCGGCTTATCGCCGCGATATTGAGAACTCGCCGGACCCGATCGCCCGCAAAGCCGAGATCGAAGCGATGCTCAACGCCGTCCGCTCCCCCTTCCGCACGGCCGAGGCGTTCAACATCGAGGACATCGTCGACCCGCGCGAGACACGCCCGTTGCTCTGCGACTGGGTCGAGAATGCGTACGAGGTCGAAGCCACCCGCCTCGGCGTCAAACGCCGGGGGATGCGCGTTTAGATTAGGAGAGGGAGTTCCGTCGCAGCATTGGCAATCGGCAAGCACACGCATAATAGTTTGCTTGTCAGGCTTGCATCATTCGTCTACATTTGAGGCGTGGGCGATGCGCAGCCGTCTGTTGTTGACACGTCTTTCTGGACAGTGGGACATCGCGCCGATGTCATTCCGTATCTATTTGACCTCTTTGTCGTTCACGTACCGCCGGCCGTGAAGGCAGAGATCCTCGCGCCGGACCCGTACTATCCGCGTCGGCGCTATGGTCATGCAGAGCTGTTTCGCCTTCTTGAGAGTCGCGGCCTGCTGCCTGTTGCAATACCGTCGCATCAAGAGTCACGCTTCGGTCTTGGGGAGGCAGCGGCCCTTGCGCTGGCCCGCGAGCGTGGGTGGCGGCTCTTGATCAACGACTACCGACCGCTGGCCTATGCCAATCAGCACGGCATCCGGACAATGTCGGTCGCGTCCTTCATCCTCCTGCTCTATGCGCAAGAGACAATTTCACTGACAAGTGCGGGTCGGAAACTTGAGTTGATTGGCAACAATACCAGTCCCCAGATCATGGACCCGGCACGGCGAGTCCTCGCTCGACTGGCGGATCGGAAGGGAGAGCGGCACCAGTGACCAAGCGAGCTAAATACATTACGAAGTCCATCCGACTCACCGAGGATGAAGCGCAGGAACTGGCCGATCTGGTTGAGGGACAAGCAGCATCGGAGTCAGCGCTCATGCGTCAGTGGGTGCTGCGATGCATGCATGAGGAGCGGATCGAGCAGGCCGCCGCCGCGTATCAGCACGATGAAACCGATCTTCGTGGAGGTGCGGCGATGGCAGGCGTGCCGATCGGGGTATTTGTCGACGAACTGGCGGCCAGGCATATTGCCTTGCTTCGCGACCCGGACGTCTTTCAAACGGAGTTAGCGGATCTCATGTCTTCGTTCGGTGGACCTGATGATCTGGCCGCGGTTCGAGAGGGGTTTGTATCAACCATACAAGAGTCGCCTGCGAAATGAGCCTCATGCGACAAGCATCCCGCCTTAAGATGCGCGTCTGATGGAAGGCATGGAAAGACTATGCTTCCGTCCCCGCGAGTTCGGCATGTGCCGCGTGGAATTGCTCGCGGGCAGCTTCGAGGAGATCGGGGCGCAGATAGAGGTCAAGGGCGGTCATGGCCATCGCGGTGGCGGCGGTTCGCATCGCCGCATGCGCCTCCGCCGTCGCCGCCGCCGCGGTAAACCCCGGCGTGTGGTTGCCGGCCTCGGTCGGGATCGCGAACATCGGATGGATCGAGGGTACGACATGGCTGACGTTGCCCATGTCCGTGCTCGGCCCACCTCCGGCGCCTTGGCCACGCGCCGGAATGGTTTTACCTAAGCGTCGCGCATTTTCGACGTAGCACTCCGCAATCGGGGTGTTGGTCGTGAGGTTGCTATAGGGCCGGCCGGTCCAGCGGACATCGAGGCGGCAACCGGTCGCCGTCGCGGCGCCTTCGAAGCAGGCGAGGACACGCCGCTTCAGATCCTCCAGCTTCGTATCGTCGGCAGCCCGGACATAGAACTCGGCGGCGGTGTGATCGGGGATGATGTTCGGTTTGACACCGCCCTTGGTGATCACGCCGTGGACGCGGGCGTCAGTCGGCATCTGCTGCCGCAGCATCGAGATCGCGTTGTAAGCAGCGATCATCGCGTCGAGGGCGTTGATGCCCTCGTGTGGGCGGGCAGCGGCGTGGGCGTTGCGACCGAAGTATTCAACCTCCATCGTCTGGATCGCGTTGACCGACGGCCAGGCGCCGTCGTTGGGTGATGGATGAAGCATCATCGCCGCGTCGACGCCCTCGAACGCGCCACGCTCGACCATGAACACCTTGCCACCGCCGCCCTCCTCGGCCGGCGAGCCGAGCACGATGATCGTTCCGTTCTCTTCGCCCAGCGTTTCCTTCAACGCCAATCCAGCGGCAACTCCGGACGCCGCGATCAGATTGTGGCCGCAGGCATGACCGATCTCGGGCAGGGCGTCGTACTCGCAGAGCACGGCGATGGTGGGCGAGCCGCTCCCGGCAACCGCGCAGAAGGCGGTCGGCATCTCGAAGGCGCCGCGCGCGACGGTGAACCCCTTGCGCTCGAGGAATCCGGCGAGCAGGTCGTGAGCATGGTACTCATGGAAGTTCAACTCGGGCCTGCCGTGGATGCCGAGGCTGATCGCCTCAAGCTCTGCGGCGTGCGACTCGATTACGTCCCGTACCCGTGCCTTCGTCGCATCCAATTCAAGCATCGCAGCTTCCTTGCTGGTCAGGCTCCGAGCCACACGGCACCACGTAGCCCGTCGCGAGGATATCGATCCACGCGCGTACTCATCGACGCTGTACGTTCTCACCCGCTGGTGGGATGTCGTGGGCACACCAACCGGTGAAGCTCGATTGAGTCCCCGATCAATCCACAGACGGCGAGAAATTCGCGTTGGGAGAACCATACCATGTACGGTCCATACGGCATCGTCGGCGTCCTTCTGGTGGTGATCTTGATTATCGTCCTGCTGCGGCTGCTTGGATTGATCTGACACACGGGCGGAGCGGTTGAGTAGCGGACAACAGAACTTCCCGTCATACTAAATCCAAGCAACGATTCCACGATATGAGAGCAGCGCTCTGAATTCTGCGAACGACCTCGTCCTGGTGCACAGCTCTGATCTGCACCTCGGCCTGAACCACAGCGACGATGAACTGCACGCGCTCCGGCAGGTGATCCGGGCGGCACACGAGGCGGCCGCCGGCATTCTCTTGCTGGCCGGTGACGTGTTCGATCACAATCGTGTGCCGCTGGAGTTCATCGATCGAACCGCGCGGATGCTGGCCGATGCCGCCCTGCCGGTCGTGATCCTTCCTGGCAACCACGACTGTCTGACGCCCAATTCAGTCTACCGTCGGGGCGGGTTGGCCGATCCTGCCAACGTGCACGTCCTTGGCATTACCGTGGATGAGGTGGTGGACCTCCCCGCGTTGGACCTCGAGATTTGGGGGCGGCCCCACCTCGATCACACCGACTACTCGCCGCTCCGTGACCCACGGTCGCGCAGCGCCCGCCATACGGTCGCGACCGCTCACGGCCACTGGGTAACCGGGCCGCACGACCATCACCGCGCCTGGTTGATCCACGATGAGGAGATCGCGGCACTCGACGCCGATTATGTCGCGCTCGGCCACTGGGACCGCGCGCTGCCGGTCGGCGACGGTAGTGTTCCCGCCTACTATTCCGGATCGCCGGACCTGGCACGGACGGTCAACGTCGTCCGCTTCCTGCCGGCGGGCGGTGTCGATGTCACCCGCGCGCCGCTCGCGCCCGCCGAGGCATCGGGTACGTAACGTTCCTTCATCGGTTCTCCACGCCCAACCACATCGTCTGACCTCTCTGTGCGAGTTCTCCGAATCTGTTCCCGGCCCTGCGATGCGCCGGGTGTGCGTCGTACACTGGTGATTCAACACCCATGCGTTGGGGACATTCCGATTGGGGAAAGGAAGCCGGTCATGTCGATGAAGGTCGTCGTCGATCACGATCAATGTGAGGGACATGCCCGTTGCCAATCCGCGGCGCCGGCCGTGTTCGAGGTTCGGGACGACGACAAGAGTTACGTTCTGTTGGACCCCGTTCCGGAGGAGCAGCGCGCGAACGTCGAACGCGCCGTCCGCCTTTGCCCAAAGCAGGCGATCACACTCGTCAACGTCGGCTGAACGGTTCAATTTACCGGCCGGTAGACGATCACGTAGAGTGATGCTGGCAGATCACCGGCTCGTATCGCGTTGGAGGGAGGCCCACCGTGACCCAGGCTCCGCTTCGCAGTCCCGTCAATCTCACCGATGCCGATGTCTTCGTGCGCGGTGAACAACACAACCTGTTCCGGCGACTTCGACGCGAGGCGCCCGTGTCCTGGAACGAGGGGCTGGAGATTGACGGCGAGCTCGTCTTCCCGGGATTCTGGAACATCGTCAAGTATGACGACGTGCTGATGATGTCGCGCGATCCCGCCACCTTCATCTCCAGCCACGGCATCACGATGGGCACCAATCCGGACAATGCCGGACCGGCGGCCGGACTCGGCAAGATGATGATCGTCACCGACCCGCCCCGGCACGTCCGTCTGCGCCGGCTGGTGAACAAAGGGTTTACGCCGCGTGCCGTCGCGGCAATGGAGCCGCACATCCGCGGCATTGCCTCCGGCATCATCGACGACATCGCCAGGACGGGAGCGTGTGACTTCGTCACGGACGCCGCCGCGCTGCTGCCGCTGGCCGTGATCTGCGAGATGATGGGCGTCCCCAAGGATGATTGGAAGCTGATGTTCGAGCTGACCAACAAAGTGTTGGGCGGCGGCGACCCGGAGTATCAGGAGGAAGGCGCCAACATCGACCAGACGATCACCGACGGCCACATTCGCATGTTCCAGTACTTCGTCGCAATGCTGGCCGAGCGGCGCAAGGATCGAAAGGAAGACCTCGTCAGCGTCCTGATCGAGTCCGAAATCGACGGCGACCGGCTAACCGACGAGGAGATCTTGTACTTCTGCTACCTGCTCATCCTCGCCGGCAACGAGACGACACGAAACGCGATCTCCGGCGGCCTGCTCGCCTTGTTCGAGCATCCCGAACAAAAGCGCAGGCTCGTGGGCAACCCGGCACTGCTGCCGTCTGCCGTCGAAGAGATCCTCCGCTGGACCAGCCCGGTCACACATATGGCCCGCGCCGCCAGCCGCGACGTGCAGATCCGCGACCAACAGATCCGGAAGGGCGACCAACTGGTCATGTGGTACCCATCGGTCAATCGCGACGAAGATGTGTTCCCCGACGGTGACGTGTTCAACATCGAGCGTAACCCGAACGAGCACCTCGCCTTCGGCATCGGCGAACACTTCTGCCTCGGCGCCGGCTTTGCCCGCCTGGAGATGCGGCTGATGTTCGAGGAACTGCTTCGCCGGCTGCCGGACATCGAGCAGGACGGCCCCGCTGAACGGCTGAAGTCGACCTTCATCGGCGGCATCAAGCATCTGCCGGTTCGCTTTACGCCGGAGCGCGTCACGGTATGACGGTCACGCGGTCGACGGAGCGTTCCTCAACACCGGTTGAGCGCTCGGCGGAGTGGAGGCAATCGAGATGGTGGTATCCGAAGCGACCTACGAGCAGGTCGCACTTACAGATACGGACAACATCTGGGAACTGGTCTGCGGCGAGCTGGTCAAGCGGCCCCTCATGACCACCGAACATGAGGAGATATCTGCAAGTCTCGCGCGGCGGCTGATTATACAGCTCGACGAGCGCGAGTACTCGGTCCGCGCCAACTCCGGCCGGCTTCGTGTACCCTCCGGCAACTTTCGAGTGCCCGATGTCGTCGTCATTCCCCGCGACTACGTGCGACGGCTCCAGGCTACGCCAGGCACATTCGAGGTCTACTCGGAACCGGTGCCGCTCGTCGTCGAGGTATGGTCGAAGTCAACCGCTCGGTACGATGTTGAAGACAAGCTGCGGGAGTATCAGGAGCGGGGCGACCTCGAGATCTGGCGGATCCACCCGTATGAGCGCACGCTGATCGTCTGGCAACGGCAGGCAGACGGCAGCTACCGTGAAACGAGCCACCAGGGCGGTGAGATTCGGCCCGCGTATCTCCCGAATGTAACCATTACCCTGGAGACTCTGTTCGACTGATCCGCTGCATCGTCCGTGCGCGATGCCGGCTCGGTTTGGATAGCAGCCGCTCGAAACGGCTCCGTTGAATCAGGAGTTCACCGTGCTCCGCGGCGAAAGAGTGCTGCTCCGGGCGATTGGGCGTGACGATCTGCCGCGGCTTTGGCAGTTCAACAACGACCTCGCCGTTGAGGTCGCCGGCGGCGGTGATCCACCGATGCCGCAGTCGCTCGCGCGGCTACAGGCCGAATTCGACCTGGATGCCGCCAAGGGCGGCCGCGACGGCGCGCGGTTCGCGATCGAAGCCGACGGGATCATGATCGGCCAGTGCGGACTGAGCGGGTTCAACGAGACGGACCGCACCGCTGAGCTGGGCATCGCCATCGGCGACCGAGAGTATTGGGGACGCGGCTACGGTCGCGATGCCGTGCGCGTGCTCGTCGAATACGCCTTCCGCTATCGAAACATGCGCAAGGTGTGGTTGCGCGTCTGGGGCAATAACGAACGCGGCATCCGCGCCTATCTGGCGGTCGGCTTCATCGAAGAGGGCCGCCTGCGACAGCACGTCTGGAGCGCCGGAGAATACGTCGACCTCGTCTATATGGGCATCCTCCGCGACGAGTGGCGGGGTCGCGTCGAATGAGATGGGTGCACGCCATCGCATCGGTATCTCGGCCACGTACAGCGATCGAGTGCAAGGCAGTGAATTCGAACTGCTACGATCGATGGAACCCTGCCAGAGGTGACCTATGCCTGTTCGTGCTTCGACGTCATCAGCCGAACCAACCACAATCGCGCCGGATGGGATCGCGATTCACACGTTCGACCTGCCTGGTGCCGCTCACGTCGGCGTCGCCGAAGGCCGTATTCCTCCGGGCCGATACGACATTCACTGTCACCTGTCGCTGGAACAGTTCACCTATGTGATCTCCGGCAGCCTCACGGCGATCACCGGCGATGAAGAACAGAGCGACGGTCAGGCCATCGTTCTCGACGCCGGCGACCTCTTGCTCACCCTGCCCGGTGAATCGCTCCAGTTTCTCAACGAGTTCGGCGAGGAGGCGCGGGTACTCTTCATCTGCGCGCCGCCGTATCCGCCCGATGACAGTGACACACGGATGCTGTCTAATCACGGGACGCCGGTAACTTCCCTCGCGAGTGACGCCATTCACCGGCTGGAAACCGTTCGCAGACGGTTCAATCACGTGGTCGACGAGCGGATCGCACGAATCGAGAGCGCTGTCCACAGCCCATAGCCATACGGAATCCACTCCTCGTGAGCCACGGAGCAAGCCGGGTGAACGGCCCCGCAGGTGTGCTGGATGCAGTGGCGGGACTGGCTATACTGGACACACGTTCACGTGTGATTTGTTCGATTCCTGGATCGGTAGTGGAGGAGTGCACATGGTTCGCCGGCTCATGCTGCTGCTCGCGATTGCCGCTGTCGGCTGGTATGCCTTCTCTCGGCTGCTTCGGCCCAAAGAGGTCGTCATCGATGATGACGACTTTCTGTGGCCGGACGAGCAGGGAGGCGGCGTCAAACATCAGATCTCTGAGACTGCTTCCGGCGCCGTCGCCGCGACCCGCCGGGCCGCGCAGGCGCCGATCGATCGGATTCGGTCGATTGTCGGCGAGCACGCCGCCGAGGCGCCGGAGGCTGGCCCTGCGTCAGACACCCTTGCCGGGGCGGGAGCGGCAGCGTCGAGCCTGGAGAGCGATGCAGCGCCGGCGGACGATGGGACGGCATCGGCTGTCGAGGAGGCGGGCACGGTCAAGGGCAACATCAACCGCGATGGCGAGAAGATCTATCATCTTCCCGGCGACCCAGCCTACGAACGCACCCACGCCGAGCGGATGTTCGCCTCGGCGGCGGCGGCGGAGGCAGCCGGATATCGCCGCGCAGGGCAACGTCACACCACATGATCGTGGCGCATTCCATGGCACGTCCGCGAGCAGCCCGGCCGGTGACGGCCGGGCCGTTCTGACTCTGCCATCGTGCTCGACCATGCGCGCGCCCTACAATGATGGTGGATTGATGACGGCGTGCCACGGGCCGCCATGGGGAGCGGGGCGTGAAGGGTTCCAATGGCAAAGACAACGACCTGTGGCGCAGGGTTCGCAATGCCGCGCGTGATATCGACGTGCGTGGCGTCGTCGACAAGGTCGGCGAACAGATCGGCAAAGCGATCGCGAACACCAACGACGGCCCCGGCATCGAACGCGCCACCTATGTACCCGCGGCTTCGTTCAGCGATGTCGGTGGCCTGACCGAGGCGAAGCGAGAACTTGAGTCGGTCTGCGTGGCGCTGAGCAAGCCGGAGATGTACCAGCGCTGGGGCGCGCGACCGCCCAAGGGTGTCCTGCTCTACGGGCCGCCCGGCACCGGCAAGACCCTGCTCGCTCGATGCGTCGCCGGTCAGGCACACGCTGCTTTCTTTCACGTCCGCGCCGTCGATGTCGCCTCGATGTGGTACGGCCAGGCCGAGCGCCGGCTACAGGATGCGTTCGACCGCGCCCGCAAGCAGACACCGGCGGTCGTCTTCCTCGACGAGATCGACGCGCTGACGCCGCCACGCGAGACGTCACACGAGGCGAGCCATCGCGTCGTCAGCACCCTGCTGGAGAACCTCGACGGTCTGCGCCCCCTGGAAGGTGTCGTCGTTGTCGCGGCCACGAACACGCCGCAGAGCGTCGATCCGGCGCTGTTGCGCCCCGGCCGTCTGGATCGGCTCGTCGAAGTGCCGCTGCCCGATGTCGAGGCGCGCGGGCAGATCCGGCACGTCCACATGCGCCGCGCCGAACGACGCGCCGGCCGCCGCCTCTTCGAGATGTCCGATTGGAAGCGGCTGGACCGTGCCACCGACGGTATGAGCGGCGCCGAGATCGAGGAGACGGTTCGTCGTGCGCTCGAAGCGCGGGTCCGCCTGCACGATGGCGCCGATGCCCTTGGCCTGATCACGGAACAAGAGTTGCTCGACGCCGCCGGCGCCTTTGAATGGAACCAGCCCGGCCGCGCCCAACGTCGTCCCACGCGCTGGTGGGGAACGTAACCGCCGGCGCGCTCCGCATGTGCGCCATCACTGCACCGAAGCGACACGAGCCGGTCCACAGCGCCACAGCGTCCAGGCCGCGCCGAGCGGCGATCCCCGCTCCTGAACACACTGTCGTTGGACGATCGGCAGCATGTCCGCCAGCATCCCGGTCGCAAGCCGCAGCCGTGAGAGCATGAGATACGGCACATCGCCATCGGCCAGCATCTGCTCGAACTGCTCGGCGGGAAGCAATGGCGTCCGCTCGTACTCGTTCCAAATGGGAAGCACGCTCGCCCCGGTGAAGGCGATCGCCTCGCCGGCATTGTTGATCCCGTCGATGCCGAATGCATATCGCCCGGACGGTACGCCGGTCCGCTGTAACAGCGCTTCGGCGGGAACGCTCCGCGCCGCCGGTGCTGTCGCTCGTGCGCGGGCATAGACGAGAGGGTTCGGCACGGTCACCTGACCACCACGCGGAGCGTCCAACGCGATCCAGAGCGATGCGATCAACGGCACGCCGAGGATCGCCACCACCGCCGCGGCGCGCAGGACGGGGCCGGCAATTCGCGTCCGGTGAATGACCGGCACGAGCGCGGCCAGCACCGCCACACCGGCGGCAGCAACGACAACCATCCGCGTCTGCTCTTGGATTGCCGGATGCCCGCGCACCGACCACCACGCGAAGACACCAAGTGCGAGCACAGCCGCCGGCAGCAGGAGCGACCACGCTCCCCGATTCAGGCGCCAGAGCTGAACCAATCCATACCCGGCCAGCACCGCCGTCGCGGGCACAAACGATTCGAAGTAATGGACGGCGGCGCGATTTGACAGGGAAAATAGAACGATTCCGGTAACAAACCACGCGATCCAAAATGACCCCGGACCGGCGATCCAATCGCGGCCCCGCCACAGGGAGAGCGCCAGCCCGATCAGCGCGAGCAGCACCGACACACCGACCAGTGGTCCGTTCGACGCTCGCAGCAGCCGCAGCGGTCCCGCGTTGCCAACACCGAATTCCTGCGCCGATCGCGCCAGCGCTTCATTCACCGGACCGGATACGGCGCCGGCTTCAACCGGCGAGAAGATCGTGACCTCGCCGGGCAGCACCCGTTCGAGCCCGTTGTAGCGCAACACCAATCCAATCATGCTGTCCGATGGGTCATTCATCACCTGTGGCCGCATCGACCGTGGCGTGAGCTCGATCGCGGTGAGCCATGCGAGCGACACGGTCGACCCAACCAGCACCATCCCGGCGAGCATCGGCCACCGCCGGCGCAGATCGCGGCGCCAGCGAACGCCGAGATAGAGCAGCGCCGCCGGCAGCAGGACAAACCCCTCGAAATACTTGATATTGAAGACCAGACCGATCACCGCCGCCCAGGCAAGTAACAGTTCGGATCGCTCCTCCTCGACCCCGGCGACGAGCAGCCATGCCGCGGCGACGATGGCGGCCAGCAGCACCGCGTCCATCGTCGAGTCGCGTGCCGTTGCCACGGATTCGGGGAACACGGCGAGGACAGCAGCAGCGGTCAGCGCGACCGCCGGGCCGGCGCCGCGTCGCGCCGCACCGAAGAGCAGCGGGATTGCCAGCGTCCCGGCGATGGCCACGGGCAGGATGATCGCCCAACCGTGAAATCCGAACAGCTTGGTCGACAGTACCTGCAACCAGAGCGCGAGTGGTGGCTTGTCCGTGATCAGCGTGCCCGCCGGATCGTAGGCGACGAACCAGGCATTGGCGAGGGATTGGCCCATCGAGCGCACAGCCGACGCATAGAAGAGGTTCCCAAGCCCGGCGCGATCGAGATCGACGACCCGCAGCCAGAGGCCACCGAGGGTGATCAGCGCGAGCGCCGTCACCCAGGAGACGCGCGCGGCCGCGGCACGCTGTTGGCCCGCCGGACCGCCGATCGATCGGGTTCGGAATGCCAGCATACCGGAGACTGAAAACGATTCCAGCCGGCATGTCAAGCCACCGGCGTGCCGATCGGCGGGCTAGAGCCGGTCCTCCCGTTCCGCACGCTCTTCCGCTTCACGCTCCGCTTGTTCCGCCCGCTGACGCTCGATCTCGTCGCCGAGGTTCGGAGTTGTCGGCGAGGGCGGCTGCGCTTCCAGGCGCTGATCCAACGTGGCATAACTCAGGCCGCCGAGATAGTGGAGTGGCCGCGCCTCACCTTCGAGTAGCCAGGTTTCGTTGAACGCTTCGTCATCGGCCGAAACGGCGAGAACGCGGCCCACGAACAGCGTGTGATCGCCCAAGCGAATCGCATCCTCGACACCGCACTCGACCCAGGCGACACAGCCCTCAAGCAGCGGCGCCTCGATCTTGCGCGCGGTGATCGTCGGGAGCTTGGTCGCGTCGAGCTTCTCGACGGTTCGGCCGGATACCGAACCGAAGTAGGCGACGTGGTTGAGCAATTCCGGACCGGGGAAGTTGAGCGCGAACTCTTCACTCCAGCGGATCATATCGTGCGAGTGGCGGGAGGGATGCACCATCACGCCGACCAGCGGTGGATCGGCGCTGACCGGCATCGACCATGCCGCCGGCATCACGTCGGGAACGCCCCGCCACTTGGTGGTCACCAACACGACCGGCCCGGCAACCATGAATCGACGGGCGTCATGTTCGGAAAGAGTACGACGCATGCAAGAGTCCTTCACCAAACGCTATCAGCGTGAGTATATCGATTCGATGGCGTAAAGCGCTGCGCGTTCGTGCTCCTCCGCTTCCCGGAGGGCGGCGAGCGCGACCAACCGACCTGCCGCACCGGTGACATCGCCGCCGGCGGGATACGGAAACAACGTCGCCATCCGCGAGAATGCGAGCGCCACGCGATCGTAGGCCGTGGCCGCCACCGCGGCATCACTGGCTGCCGCCGGAATCGTGCCGGCCACGTTCTCCCGCAGGAAGCGCGCGGCGTCACGGCGGGCGGTTTGCACGGTTTGGATGATCCGCGCATTGCCCGCCGGATCGATCTCCCGCCCTTGCTCGAACGCCGCCCGCCACCGTGCGAAGGCGGTCAACCCGTGCGCCGCACGTGTCGGGTCACCAGGATCGCCGTGCGCCGCATAGTCGAGCGCGAACCGGAGCGCGTCGCGCTCGGCACGCGCCCGCTCGATCCGCTGCTCCTTCCCGGTCACGAGCACGATCAGCCGCTGCTCCTGCTCTGGCACCGGCCACCGGCTCTCAGCCAATGTCGCGCCATATTGGCTGCTCATCAACGAGCTGACCTCCAGCGTGTGCATCCGATCGTCGTAGCCGAAGACAATGCCAAACTCGGGCAGATGGAGGTCAAAGGCAACGACGGGACGGCGCCGGCTGATGCTCTTGCGGATCTGCTTGATCGCCTTCTCCCGCAGCTTTGTGTAACCGCGGTCGGCCGGCGAAGCCTCAATCAGCGCAAACGCTCGACCTGTGTTGCGATAGAGCGGCAGCACGCGGGCAAAGTCGGCCGCGGCCGCCGCGGATCCAGCTGCCACCACACCGTTCTGCTCGGTCAGGGCCAGGCGGAAGGCATGTCCCGTCATCCCCATCAATTCATGGGTGGGACGCGGATCATCGAGGGACCGCAGGACGCCTTCGATCGCGCCAACGATCGTGGTCCATGTGATCGTCATCGATACGTTGGGAATGATTGTGCGGGTCATCCTCTGCGAGTGTACCGGGATACTCGCTTTCACATGCGCCCTTCGACTGCGCGGTAGGAAATTCTCCTGACGTGCGTACGACGTTCATACCTGTGGAGTAGAGACAGCGCACCACCTGCATCCTATCGTGGAGCCGTCCGAGCGAGTGGTGCGAGTGATTCGAGGAGGATCGGCGGTGGTTGAGCACGCGAATGTCGAAAGCGCTGTTGGCAAGGATCTCTATACGCACAACGGGGATCACCTCGGCACGGTCAAGGAGGTGCGAGGTGGACTCATCAAGGTCGATGCTCCCCTCCAGCCGGACTATTGGCTGTCCGCCTCTGCGATCGATCAACCACTGGGAAATGGCCTTGCGGTCACCTTTGCGAAAGATGAACTCAGCGAGTACAAGGTTGACGCGCCGGACCCAGCCGAGGATGACAGAGGCGCCGCCGGATACAAGCCGACCACGGTGCCGTACTCGACCGGCTTCACCGCCGGCCTGGCCGACAAAGATTGGCCGGAGGCCGAGCCGATGTATCGTCAGGAGTGGGAGCAGGAACATGCGACGCCGGGACAAAGCTGGGATGCGGCCGCCCCCGGGTACCGCTACGCCCACGGGATGAGTCGCGAGCCGAATTTGCAGGGGCGGTCCTGGGAAGAGGTCGCCGACGAACTGGAAGCCCGGTACGTTGCGTGGAGCATCGACGAAGGCTACGCCGAGCCGGATCGAGTCTGGACACGATCCGGCCCGTACACCCGTGAAGCCTGGATCATGATCTGGCGCTCTCGATAGCAGCGACGCCACGACACCCGGCGACCGTGCGAATGCGCACGTGCATCTAACCACCGAGACGGGGTACGATGCGCCGCAGAATCAGCTACTCGACCGGAGGACACAGACGGTGGGACGGATCGATGGCAAGGTCGCGCTGGTGACGGGCGCCGCCTCGGGAATCGGCGCCGCAACCGCCGAGCTGTTTGCCCGCGAAGGCGCCCGCGTCGTCGTCGCGGACGTACAAGATGATCTCGGCGGGCAGGTGGTCGATCGCATCCGCACGGCGGGCGGCACGGCCGAATATGTTCACTGCGATGTCGCCGTCGCCGAAGATGTCGGCGGCATGGTCCGGTCTGCGGTCGACGCGTTTGGCCGGCTCGATATTCTCTTCAACAACGCCGGCCTCGCCCGAGGTGGCACGGTCACCGAGCTCTCCGAGGACGACTGGGATCTCGTCATCGATGTCGATCTCAAATCCGTCTATCTCGGTTGCAAATACGCCATTCCGGAGATGCGGAAGACCGGCGGCGGTTCGATCGTCAGCACGGCTTCGATCGCCGGCCTGCGTGGATCCGCCCGCCTTACCGCGTACAGCGCGGCGAAGGCGGCCGTGATCAACCTCACCCGGTCGATCGCGGCGGAGGCAGGCAACTTCGGTATCCGCGTCAACTGTATCTGCCCCGGCATCATCGTCACGCCGATCTGGCGCCAGATCGGCGTATCGACCGATGAGCAACAGCAGGAACGGTGGCAAATGATGGGGCAGCGGGTGTTGCTCAAGCGGGTGGGGATGCCCGAGGACGTGGCGAAGGGCGCGCTCTTCCTCGCCTCGGACGATGCGGCCTATGTGACCGGTCACGCGCTGGTGATCGATGGCGGGCTGACCGCCGCGGATGCGCTGCGCGATGCGTGATGCACTGCATAGACGGCAACCGAGGAATCTCGTATCACGTGGCCAGGCGCGTTGTCTTGTGCGATCGGGTTATGTGATCGGATCACGTACTTTGGTCCATCAGGGGTACGCCTAACGGACAGTTCGCGGTGTCCTGTAGGGCGATGGCAGGCCGCGGGTGCGGTGCGATAGTACGTTCAGGACGGTTCTCCGACCAGAGCGGAGTTCACCACCGAGGGGTTCCATGAAAGCAGAAGGCATGCCGTACACCGCACTTACCCGTTATCTTCGCAGCCTCGAAGCGGATGTGACCTCGCGTGTCTTCACCTTCGGGGAGTTGCATGCCGCGATGGGCCAGCGGCTGCCGATGGGCGCCGAGATCGCCAGCGCCTGGGACGAGAGCTGTACCCTCGGCCGGGCGGTCGCCGCCGCCGGATTTAGTGCGAAGCTCTCCTCTACCGACCGTGGATGGGTCGTAACGTTCACGCGAAAGGCGGCCCCTGTCGGTGGCCGCCTCTCTGCTTCTTCATAAACCTCAGCCTCGGAACCGTCTCCCTCAGACCTTCTCGGCAACCTCCAGCCAGCGCGGCCGCTGCTCCTCAAACGCCTCGATCGAGGCATCCTCTTGCATCGTCATGCCGATGTCGTCCAATCCCCCTAACAGCCGCGTCCGCACAAACGGATCGATCTCAAACGACTCACGCACAAAGCCCTCATCGTCATAGACCGCCTGCTCCTCCAGGTCTACCGTCAGCCGATATCCCGGCGTCTCCTGGGCGCGACGGATCAGCTTCTGAACGGTTTCCTCAGGCAGCGTCACCGGCAGCATCCCGTTTTGAATGCAGTTATTGCGGAAGATATCGGCGAAGCTCGGCGCGATGATCGCGCGGAACCCGTACTCATTCAGCGCCCACGGTGCATGCTCCCGTGACGAGCCGCTGCCGAAGTTGCGCCCGGCGATCAGGATCTGTGCGCCCGCATAGGCCGGGTGGTTCAGCTCGAACGCTGGATTCAGCGTGCCGTCCTCCGTGTACCGCCAATCGAAGAACGCGAACTCACCAAACCCCGTCCGCTCGATCCGCTTCAAGAACTGCTTCGGAATGATCTGGTCCGTATCGACGTTCACCCGGTCCAGCGGCGCGGCCACGGACGTAACCTTCACAAACGGAATCACGTTGACGCTCTCCTAACCGAACTAGAAACACAAAGGACACAAAGAGGACAAAGGGCGCAAAGGAATTCTTTAAGACTTTGTGATCTTTGTCCTCTTTGTGTCCTTTGTGTTTCAAAGTTGCCCTACCAATCGCGAATGTCGACGAAGTGCCCCGCGATCGCGGCGGCGGCGGCCATCTGGGGGCTGACGAGGTGGGTGCGGCCGCCTTTGCCCTGCCGTCCCTCGAAGTTGCGATTGCTGGTCGAGGCGCAGCGTTCGCCCGGCAGGAGGATGTCAGGGTTCATGCCGAGGCACATCGAGCAACCTGCCTCGCGCCATTCGAAGCCGGCCTCGACGAACACCTGATCCAGTCCCTCTTCCTCCGCCTGCACCTTGATCATCGCTGAACCAGGGACCACCATCGCCCGCACCTGCGGGTTGACGGAACGGCCACGGACCACGTCGGCGGCGGCACGGAGGTCCTCCATGCGCGAGTTGGTGCAGGAACCGATGAAGACCCGATCGATCGCGATCTCCTGAATCGGCGTCAACGGCGTCAGGCCCATGTACTCCAGCGCCCGCGCTGTCGCCTGCTGGTCGGCCGGATCGGCGAAGGACGCGGGGTCCGGCACCCGGTCGGTGATCGGCGCAACCATCTCCGGGTTCGTTCCCCAGGTGACAAACGGCGTCAGTTTCGTGGCGTCGATCTCGACCAGGCGGTCGTAGACGGCGCCGGGGTCACTTGGCAGCTGCCTCCACGCCTTGACGGCAGCGTCCCACGCGGCGCCGCTCGGTGCGTAGCGGCGGCCCTGCACATAGTCGATCGTCTTCTCGTCCGGTGCGATCATGCCCGCCCGCGCGCCGGCCTCGATCGACATGTTGCAGACGGTCATCCGGCCTTCCATCGAGAGCGCCCGGATCGCCTCACCCGTGTACTCGATCACGTAGCCGGTGGCGCCGTCCACACCGATCGTGCCGATGATGCCGAGGATGATGTCCTTGGCCGTGACACCGCGCGGCGGCAGGCCGTTCACCCGCACCTCCATCGTCTTCGGCCGCGCCTGCACGAGGCACTGCGTCGCGAGCACGTGCTCGACCTCCGAGGTACCAATGCCGAAGGCGAGCGCGCCGAACGCGCCGTGCGTGCTCGTATGACTATCGCCGCACACGATCGTCTTGCCCGGCTGGGTATACCCCAACTCTGGGCCGATCACGTGAACGATGCCCTGTCCCTGTGAGTAGATGTCGTACAGCCTGATGCCGAACTCTTCGGCGTTTTGGGTCATCGTCTCGATCTGCTGGCGTGAGATCTCGTCCTCGATCGGCAGCGACCGGTCGGTCGTCGGCACGTTGTGGTCCACCGTCGCGACGGTCAGGTCGGGGCGGCGAACGACACGTTCGTTCAGGCGCAGACCCTCGAATGCCTGCGGTGACGTCACCTCATGCACCAGATGGAGATCGATATAGATAATCGCCGGTTTGCCCGGTTCATCCTTGACGAGATGGGCATCCCAGATCTTTTCGAACATCGTTTTCGCGGTCATGGCGGCGTTCCTCTCAAGTAGTGGCAGGTTGCAGTGTACGGAACGGGAGAGGTTATGTCTCTGAACGGACACCTTTGATCAAAGCCGCCGGGATCGTCCAGCCCCAGGCCGCACCGTCGCGCAGATCAAAGGCGGCACGGGCGGCGGGCGTCGCGTTCTCGAAAAGCGCCCGGATCGCCGCGACCATCGCGGCGGGGGTCCGGCTTCGCTCAACCCAGGACGCGCCGTCGAGCTCGATCGTGAACTCGAGCAGTGTTTCCGGCTCGAAGCCGGCGCCCGCCAGCAGCCTTTTCCATTCGGAGACACGGCAGTTGCGGACGTGGGAGCGATCGCGGAGCAACTCCACGGCGTTATAGAACGTGTCGAGCGCGGGATCTTCCGGCGCGACCGTATCGATCAGCAGGATGCTGCCGCCCGGCCGCAGCACCCGCGCCGCCTCGCCCAGCGCCGCTTCGGGATCGGCATAGTGATGCGCGCTCACCCGGCTGGTGATCAGATCGAACGCCGCATCCTCGAACGGGAGCGCCGCGACATCGGCCGAGCGAAATGTGATGTTCGTGATCCCCCGCGCTTCCGCCAGTCCGGAGGCAACCGTCAGCATCTCCGGTGTCAGATCGACGGCCATGACCGCGGCGGCATGCGGGGCAACGGCCAGCGCCGTGTGACCGGCGCCACAACCGAGATCCAGCACCCTCTCCCGTCCGGTCAGTCCCGCCGCCGACACGAGCGCCGCCAGGTCTGGTCCGGAAGAATGGTATGTGCTGGTCGCATAGGCGGCGGCGACCGCGCCGAACTGGCCGCGCACCGGGTCCGTCGTCTGCACGTGCTGGTTCGTCATCGCGACCTCCCAATCGATGATGATCTGGCTTCTACAATATCGCCGATCCAATCCGACGAATAGGATATGATTCGCATGATATTCATAGCGGATCGGCATCGATGGAGCTACACCAGCTCGATTACTTGCGCGCGGTCGTCCGCCATGGCAGCATCACCCGCGCCGCCGAGGCGGTTCATGTCGCGCAGCCTTCGGTCAGCCGCCAGATCAAGCTGCTCGAGCATGAGGTTGGCGTGCCCCTCCTACATCGTGTCGGCCGGCGGATCGAGCCGACGGAGGCGGCGATCCTCCTTGCCGCCTGCGCCGAGCGGATCTTCGATGATCTGTCCGAGACGGTCGATGCGTTGGCGCTCCTCGCCTCATCCCTCACCGGAACGCTGCGCCTTTGCGCCACGGAGACCGTGGCCGACTTCTTGCTCCCGCCGGCGTTGACCGAGCTTCGACGCCAGCGTCCCGGCGTGCACGTCAGCGTCGAGATGCTCGGCACCGACACCGCGATCGAGCAGGTGCTGAACGGCGCCGTCGATCTCGCCTTCGTCGTGCTGCCGCTGGCCGACTCCCGCCTCGAGATCCATCCGCTGGTCGAGGAATCGATCCTGCTCGCCGTGCCCGCGACGCACCCCTGGCACACCCGCGACGCGATCCGCCTCGACGACGCGCTCGCCTCACCCGACCTGCTGCTGTCGATGCCCGGACACGGACTCCGTGCCCAGCTGGAACACGAGGCACAACAACGCTCACTCACCCTCAAGAGCCGGCTCGACCTGCGCAGTCAGCAGGCGCTGCTGAACATGGTTGCCTGCGGTGCCGGCATTGCCTTCGTCCCGGCGATGAGCGCCATCCCGCGCGAGGGCGTTGTCATCCGGACGCTGAGCCCGGCCATCACCCGCGGCATCGGTTGGATCGTCCGGCGCGGCCGCCGGCTGCCGCCGGTCGCGGCCACGTTGATTGACCTGCTCCTGGGCGGCAGCGAACCGACGGAGCACGCGCAAGGCCGAACGACCCCAGCATCTCGCCGATCGATGAGCATTCGAGCATGACGCATCAGTCCAGTTTGCTCACGAACGAAACGCTGTCTACGCTGAGGAAAGCCGCGACGCCGTGGGCCGCGAGGGACTATGACGATCTGGCAGGCGCTGATCCTCGGCATTGTCCAGGGCATCACCGAGTTCTTTCCCATCTCTTCGTCCGGCCACCTCTTGCTCGTGCCCGAGCTCTTTGGCTGGCAGGAGCAACCGCTCGCGTTCGACGTGGCTCTCCATGCCGGCACGGCGATCGCGATCCTGATGTACTTCCATCGGGATTGGTGGTTTCTGATCCGCGAGTCCGTCTGTGACCTGCGTCAGCACGGCGCCCGCATCACCCGGTGGGGACCATACGGCCGGCTGATGCTCCTGCTCGCCGCCGGTACGGTGCCCGCCGTGATCGTTGGTCTGAGCATCGCCGAACTTGAAGAGCAGCTACGCACGCCGGGCGTGGTCGCGGCCATGTTGATCCTCGTCGGCCTCTATATGGCCGCCGCCGAACGCTGGTCGAATCCGAACAAGGAACCCGGGCTCGAGCGATTGACCGTGACCGGGTCGCTGATCGTCGGCGTCGCCCAGGCGTCTGCATTGATACCGGGCGTCTCTCGTTCCGGCTCGACGATCGCCACCGGCATGTTCATCGGACTCGACCGCGCGACCGCCGCCCGCTTTTCTTTCCTGCTGGCGACACCGGTCACGGTCGCCGCCCTCTTCAAGGAGCTGCCCAATCTCCAAGGCGCCGCCGACCAAGGGATCAGCACGACGGCGATCGTCGTCGGCATCGTCACGTCGTTCGTCGTCGGGCTCGCCGCGATCCGGTTCCTGCTGCGCTATCTCAGCGCCGGCAGCCTCTATCCGTTCGTGATCTATCGCATCGCGCTGGCCGTGCTCGTCCTGCTGGTCGTCTAGCGAGAGAGCAACCACCACGGCGCGCATGAGCCAGGCGTGACATTGAGCCGGCACCTTCATGTCGTGGTGGCGAGCTCTGGGCTTTTGCGTTGCCTCAATGTCACTGGTGAAGGTTCAATCTCGACGCGGAAATGATATCCGGCTGATTCGACACCGCCCCAGCGCCCGATGCGAAGATGCCGCGCAGCACGCCACCGCGAATAATCTCCGGTTGGAGCGCCGGGCTACCGCCGACGATGATAATGTGTCCGCGCGTGTCATCCGTCCCCACGGCAGCTTCGAGGATGCTCGCCAGCGCCACCTGTTCCGCCTCGGGCAGCGTCGTCGACCACTGCATCAACTTCGCCGTCACCTCGGCGACCTGGTCCTCTGTCACCGCGTCAATGCCGGTTTCGTCTGCCATTGTCTGCTCCTTTCTGATCGCTCGCCTGAAAGATACGTCGTGAACGGCACCCGCTCTCGCCCACCGTCCTATCGTCCGAACGCGCCGGCGTTGCGGAATCCCGTCTGGGTCCCGCAACGCTGCATGAATTGTCCGTGTCGTTTGGCTACTCGACCTGCATCGTCCAATCGGCGGCGTCCTGCGGGCCTTCAATTTTCCATGCTTCAACATAGAAGAGGTAGAGCCCGTCCCGGCGCAGCGTCACCGTCGCCGACTCGTTCGCCGGTCCGCTCGTCACATCAAAGAGCCGGCCGAAGACATTTCCGTCCACGGCACCGCCGCCGAGGTCGTCCACCTCATACATCCAAACGCGGAAGTTGCCGTCGCCGTTCGACGTACCGCGCACCGTATACGTGCCTGCCTCCAGCGCAAAGACCGGCGTCACCTGCTGCCCGGCTCCCTCGAACGACCGCTCGTCCACCGGCGTGACATTGTCCGGGACCGGCTGCTCGAGCGTGAACTCATACGTGCCGCCGGCACCGATCAGCAGATAGTAGTCGCCGGGCACCGTCAGCAGCGCCGCCGCCGCACCGTCGTAGCGGCCGATCGCGTTGATCATCAGGTAGCGATTCTCGTAGCTGTCCTCCGGCGCCTTGCCCGGATCAGCCGTGACCAACGTCAGGCCGAAGTTGGCGTTGCCGCCGTGGCGGGCGCGAACGACGACCAGCCCGGCCTCCAGCGACACCGGCCCCTCGACCTTCGACGTCGACCAGCCATCGTAGCTGCCCCGGAACGTCGCCAGCGCCGGCGCTTCGCCCGGCTCCGGCTCCTGCGCGAGCGCCGGTCCTGCCATCCACATGCTCGTCGCCACGGCGGCGATCATGCTGATGACGAGTAGTGCGCGGTGTGCCTTTCCACTCATGGCATGACGCCCGGTGTCGCCTCTGCTCGATTCCCTCGTCTGAGTCACGCGTACCATCATGTTGATTCCCTTTCTCCACATCGCTGACGTTTACTACGCCTGCTGATTGCT
>JBFXAN010000053.1:0-36595 GCA_050184225.1 Dehalococcoidia bacterium
GGCTCTGGCTCCCACCCGAGAGCGCCCCGGACATCCTCCGGTCCGCCGGCATCGACCCCATGCGCCGGGCGCAGACGCTGAGCCTGCCGGAGTGGGCGGCGGTCGCGGCAGCGGTGAGGGCGGCACAGGCCGGCGCGCGTGACGCGACCCGCACCCCCAACCCAGCGGCCGAGAGCAGCGATGTCCCCTCAACCTGATCATCGCCCGCTCCGCACGATCGCCCCTGCCAAGATCAACCTCACGTTTGAGATCCTGGGAAAGCGGGCGGACGGCTATCACGAAGTCCGCACCGTGATGCAGACGCTCGCCCTCGCTGATGAGCTGATCGCGACGCCGGCCGAACAGTCATCACTTCGCATCGAAGGACGAGACGCGGAAAGGCTCTCTACCGCGGACAACCTCGTCGCCAAAGCTGAGGTTGCCGTGCCGCCGCTGTTCCACGCCTCACCGGTTCAATTCTTCCTGACCAAGCGGATTCCGACCGCTGCCGGACTCGGCGGTGGGAGCAGCGACGCCGCCGCCGCCCTCCGGCTGATGCAACGTCTCTGGGCACTACCTGATGAAGCGGTTCGGGATGCCGCCGCGTCGCTGGGGTCGGATGTGTCGTTCTTCCTTCGCGGTGGAACGCAGGTCGCGGCCGGGCGCGGCGAGATCCTAGCGCCGCTCCCCGACCTTCAGCCATGCACGATTCTCCTCGCGACACCACCGATCGTCCTGCCGAACAAGACCGTCCGACTGTATTCCCGGTTGACCGCTGACTGCTACACAGACGGCTCAGCAACCGAACGCCTCGCCGCGCGCATCCGCTTGGGGCACCCGTTTGGTCACGACGACTACGTCAACGCGTTTGACTCTGTCGCCGACGACGTATTCCCCGGGTTGGCGGACCTTCGCCACCGGTTCGCCGCCATCGTCGGTGGCCGTCCCATGCTCGCCGGTGCCGGACCGTCGCTGTTTATCGCCGTGCCACCGCATGTCAGTACCGATCAATTGGCGGCGTGGTGTGGTGCGCTTGACCGGCTCGGCTTCCTCGCGGCACCTACGCGCGTGATCGACGCTGAGCACGCAACAGCGGTCACCTGAATGGTATTCGCTCGTAAGTCGATCAGATTGCTATCCTTTTTGACGAGCGGTATGTCTGCCGGGTCGACCGGCACCGCCCGCGCCCAGAGGTGACTATGGCCGGCACGATCGTCGATATGCACATTCACACCACGAACGGAGCGTCGGACAGCCAGCTCCGCCCCGAGGAGATGGCCGAGATCGCCAAATCGATCGGCCTCACCGGCGTCAATGTCACCGAACACGACCGCGTCTGGGATCGCTATACCGCCGACGCCTTCCGCCGCGAGCACCCGCACCTCTTCCTCAGCCCCGGCATGGAAGTCTCGACCGACCTCGGTCACATCACCGTCGTCGGCCTGAAGGAATACGTCCCCGGCATCCGTAAGGCGGAGGAGCTGCGTAAGGTTGTCTCCGACATGGGCGCCTTCATGGTCGTCGCCCATCCCTTTCGTCACTTCTTCGACCCGGTCAATTTCACCCGGCACGGCAAGCAACCGCCGGAGATGACGGTCGAAAACATGATGAAGCTCCCAGTCTTCGAGTTGGTCGACGCGATCGAAGTGCTCAACGGCGCCAACACGATGCGCGAGAATTACTTCGCCCTCCAGGTCGCCCACGCCCTCGGCAAACCGGGCACCGGCGGCTCCGACGCCCACTCCCGCAGCGGCGTCGGCTACTACTGCACCGGCTTCGAGAAGGACCTGGAGAGCGTCGAGGACATGCTCGTCGAGCTCCACGCCGGCCGCATCACCCCAATCATGGGCCTCCCCGAAGGCAATCCCCGCCCCTTCACCCTCGACGACATGCCCGAAGGCTACCCGGGACGCTAGCTGCAAACCCTTTCTCGCATCAGTGTCAGCATCTTCCCGTGGGTTGCCACGAGAAGCGTGCGGCATCGTGCGGCGCGTGCCACAATGGCGCGTGCGGCATCATCTCGGCGGCGTCCACTGGTTCAGTACTCTGCGGCCTCAGCGCTGCGCCAGAGCAGGTGAAGAGCGATGATCATCGAGCGGTTGGTCTTCCGAGCCAAGTTCGGACAAGGCGATGCGATCGTTCAATCCTTTCGCGATTGGAAGGCACGAATCGGCGCCAGCTTCGGCGCACCGATCCGCATCCTTGTCGACGTCGCGGGACCGCTCTTCACCGTGGTGGTCGAAATTGAGTACCGCGACCTGGCGCACTTCGACGAGTTGCAACGCCGCGAGCAGGAGATGTACGGGAGCGCAGAGTTCGAGGATTGGTTTGCAGCGTGGAGTGCGGTGACCGAGACCGGTACACGCGAACTCTATCGCGTGATTGAGTGAACGATCCATAGCCGTAATCGTCTGCTCATCGCTCATCGCATATCCGCGAACGTGGATGATCGACTCGAGCGCAGACCGGGTGTCTGTACCACTGCGCCCCTCTTGCTCGTCTCAGGAAGCTATCAATCCAGCGTCACGTCGTCCGACGCCGTACAATGAGAAGGCCGTCCGCGGTGCCGCGAAGCTAATGACCGATATCTACGTCTCGCTCGACCTGGAGATGACCGGGGTCGACCTCGAATCGGATGAGATCATCGAGGTCGGCGCTGTCAAGTTCACACGCGACGGCGTGCTGGATCGGTTCGCCACGCTCGTCAATCCCGGCCGCGGTCTGCCTCGACGGATCGAAACGCTCACCGGTATCCGCGCCGCCGAGGTCGCCGAGGCGCCGCCGTTCCGCGACGTTCAAGAACGCTTTGCCGGGTTCGTCGGCGACGCCGCCGTCGTCGGACAGCGGATCGAGTGGGATCTCGCTTTCCTTGCCAAGCACGGACTCGCCACCTGCGGTCCCGTGCTCGACACCGCCGAGCTGGCCGAAGTGCTGTTGCCGGGATTGCCGGACTACGGACTGCGCGCGCTCACGGCGCGGCTCGACATTCCCTTTCCGGTTCAACACCGGGCGCTTCCCGACGCCGAGGCGGCGATGGCTGTCTTCCAGCAGCTCTGCGATCGCGCCGCCGAGCTTGATCCGCGCGTACTCGAGGAGATCGTGCTGCTCACCGCCTCCACCACCTGGCCGCTCCGTCACGTCTTTCGGGTCGCCGCCGAGGACGCCGTCCGCCGCGGCCGCTACCTCCCCGAGAGCGGCGCCGGGCTCGCCGATCCCCTCGCCCAGATACATCAGAGTGCAACACCGATCGCACCAAAGCAGCGCCGCGAAACGGTCAGCCCGGCCGATGTGACGCGCGTGTTCGAGGCCGCCGCCGCCGACATCGATCGCTTCCCCACGTTCGAGCAACGCGCTGAGCAACTTGAGATGGCCGAAGCCGTCACCCGCGCGCTCTCCGAGAACGAGAAACTGGTGGTCGAGGCCGGCACCGGTACCGGTAAGAGTATGGCCTATCTCCTGCCGGCCGCCGTCTTCGCGCTTCGCAACAATCAGCGCGTCGTGATCTCGACGAACACAATCAACCTCCAGGAGCAGGTGGTCGGCAAAGACATCCCGATCATGCGTGATCTGCTCGACGCGGCCGGTCCGCCCGACATCCGTGCCGCCCTCGACGACCTGCGGGCAACGCCGCTGAAGGGCAGGCGCAACTACCTCTGCCTCCAGCGATTTGCCGCGATGCGCCGCGCCGGTCCCCAAGATGAGACCGAAGCGCGGTTCCTCGTCCGCCTGCTGATCTGGCTCTCGCAGACCGAAACCGGCGACCGCGCCGAATTGACGCTCCGGCAGGAAGAGGAGCCGCTCTGGTCGCGCGTCAACGCGCAGAACAGCGCCTGCTTTGCCGGGCCGTCCCAGTTCGTCCGCAATGGCACCTGCCAGCTGCTCCGCGCCCGCAAGCGCGCCGACGCCGCCCATCTCGTCGTCGTCAATCACGCCCTCCTCCTCTCGGACCTCGCCGCCGGCGGCAGCGCCATGCCGAACTACGACTACCTCGTGATCGACGAGGCGCATAACCTCGAAGACGAGGCGACCAACCAGTTCGGCTTCCAGGCAGGCGCCGGTCACGTCGACGAATACCTCAACTCGCTCTGGATGTCCCAGCCGCGCGAGGCGGGCGTCGTCGAGGATGTGCACTCCGCCCTGCGCGGTCCCGCTGGTGGCTCGGCTTCGCACCTGCACAGCCTTGCCGACGCGCTTCGTGAGGCGGTCGATCGGGCGCGGACCCGCGTGCCGGAGGTCTTCGGCCGCGTCGCTGCCTTCGTCCGCAACCACGCCGAGGGCAACGGTGACTACGACAACCGCCTGCTGCTCAACCCGGCCAAGCGGGCGCAACCGGAGTGGGAGCAGGTCGAGCTTGCCTGGGAAAACCTGCGCGTCGACCTGCTCGCCGTGGAGAAAGCGCTCGTCGACCTGCATGTCGCGCTGGCCGACGCCGATGGCGCTGACATTCTCAACTATGACACGCTGCTCAGTGCGGTCGCTGCCCAGACCCAGACGGGCCTGATGATCCGCAAGGGCATCGAAGAGATCGTCGAACGGCACGACGGCGACCGCATCGCCTGGATCACCACCAACCGGGCGACCAACCACGTCAGCTTCTCTTCCGCGCCGCTCGATGTCGGCGATGTTCTCGACAATTACCTCTTCAGCCAGAAGGCCGGTGTCGTCCTCACCAGCGCCACGCTGAGCACCTCAGGCACGTTCGACTACGTGAAGCAGCGCCTCGGTATCCAGGACTCGGAGGAGCTACTCCTCGGCTCGCCGTTCGACTACAAGCGGGCGGCGCTGCTCCTGGTCCCCTCCGACCTTCCCGAACCGTCGCACCCCCAACACCAGAAGGCGCTGGAGGAGGCACTGATCGGCCTCTGTGGCGCGAGCAAGGGCCGGGCGCTGGTGCTGTTCACGTCCCACGCCGCCCTTCGCGCCACCGCCCGCGCCACGCGACGGCCGCTGGAACGGCAGGGCGTCCGCGTCCTCGCCCAGGGTGTCGACGGCACGCCGGCGGAGCTGCTCGAGCAACTGAAGGCACGTTCCGGCACGGTCATCTTCGGTACGTCCAGCTTCTGGGAAGGCGTCGATGTTGTTGGCGATGCGCTCTCGCTGCTGATAATCACCAAGCTTCCGTTTTCCGTGCCCACCGACCCCGTCTTCGCCGCCCGCTCCGCACTCTTCGACGAGCCCTTCCGGGAGTACGCGCTGCCCCAGGCCGTGCTGAAATTCAAGCAAGGGTTCGGACGGCTGATCCGGCACAAGGCCGACCGCGGTGTTGTCGTGGTGCTCGACCGCCGCCTTCGGTCGAAGGGCTACGGCCGCATGTTCCTCGATTCGCTGTCCGCGTGTTCCGTATCCGAAGCACCCGCCGCGCAACTGCCGAACATCGTCAGCCGCTGGCTCGCGGCACGCCCATCATGACGAGGTCCGGGGAGGATGGCCGGCGCGTCTCCTTGTCACCGCTCGACGTGTGCGATGAAGCCGGCGCCGGTGTCTGGCTCCCGGAGGCGTGGGCTGCGATCGAAGGACGGAAGCCGGAGACGTCCGAGCCTTCGACCGTCACCGGTCTCATCGAAGCGGTGAAGCTCCGATGGCGCGATGCAACCATCGATCGGATCGAGATTGCGCCGCACGTCTTCAGCGGATTCACCATCTGGGAAGACCGGCACTCAGAGGTCGTGATTCGCGGCCTCGCCATCCACCGCGACCAGCGCAACCTCGGCTACGGTGGTGAGGCGGTCGAGTGGCTGGAGACATCGTCTCCGAACCGCCGCTTTGTCGCAGCGATCCCTCGACAGAACGGGCTTGCCGTCTACTTCTGGCTCCGCGTTGGGTTCAGGCCGTTTCGCGCGGATGAAGATCGGGAGCGATCGCACGATCCGGATTTCCTCTGGATGCTCCGGTCCGCCCCGCCTGCCACTACCGCCGCGATGTCGGATCCTTGAGAATCCGCTTCTCCTGGCTTCGTGCTCGTCGCCGCGCTACCCAGGTCATCGTGTAGCGGTTGACAATCCGTGAGAGCCCGAACGAGAAGAGGGCGATAAACACGAGGAGCACGTAGAATGACCAGTCCGCGACGCGGAACTCAGCGCCCGCCGCCGCGATATACCAGCCGATCGCGACGCCGCCGGTCAGCGCGATCCAGACGGGCAAGGTTCGCCAGTGCCACTCCGGTTGCGGCTGTGACAGTGGCTCGCGCGGATTGGGACGGCGGCGGCGGCTTGTGCGTGCCATAACAAAATGGTCGCATACCTGGGCAGCAAGCGGTAGCACCGTGCCTACTCAATTTGATTCGCGGCCTCTCGTTCTGCCCTCTGGTGCTCGACCTACCCCTCGCGCTTTCGCCGGGCTGCCCGCTTCTGCCGGAGGACATCGCTCGCGCGCATCCCCTCACGGCGGGCATAGGCGCCCCGTCCTGCATCCTGCTCGACGGCGGGCGTCGGATCGACCCGCCCGAGGCAGAGATCGCAGGCGAAATCAAGCGTCTGCGATTCGTCGTCGATCCACACCTGGCCGCAGTCTTTGGCCGGCACATCACGCCGAAGCGCCAGGTGAAAGGGAAAGCCACACTGCATACAGGTCGCGTTGCTGTAGGTGTCGGTCAATTCGCCGCAGACGCGGCAGACACCGGCCTGGGGTCCGTGCACAGGTCAAGCTCCGGGCGTTGGTTGGGGCATATGCTGCACGAGCTGCCGCTCGGCGTCCAGCGCCGCGGCGCCGTCCGGCCGGATCGCCTCATAGCGGAGCGCGTGATCGACGAGGACGAGCGCCGTCATCGCCTCGACCATTGGGACGGCACGCGGGAGCACGCATGGATCATGGCGGCCGCGTCCCTGGATTGTCGTATCTTCGTGATGGCGGGAGACGGTGTGTTGCTCGCGCATAACGGTGGCGGTGGGCTTGAAGGCGACGCGGAAATAGATCGTCTCACCGTTGCTGATACCGCCCTGGACACCGCCGCTGTTGTTCGTGCGGGTGCGGACGCGGTCCCCCTCCATGTAGAACTCGTCGTTGTGTTCGAGGCCGGTGCGGTCCGTCCCGGCGAAACCGGAGCCGATCTCGAAGCCCTTACTCGCGGGCAGGCTCAGCATCGCCTTGGCAAGGTCCGCTTCGAGCCGGTCGAAGACCGGTTCTCCCCAACCGGGCGGGCATCCCCGTGCGACACAGGTAATCACACCGCCGAGCGAGTTTCCTTCCTTTCGTGCCGCCTCGACCGCCTTGATCATCTCTGCTGCTTTGTCCGGATCGGGGCAGCGAATCGGCGTCTGTTCCACTGACTCACGGGTGACACATTCACGGTCGCACTCCGCGACGATGCCGCCGACCTTCGTCACCCAGGCGATGATCTCGACACCATAGCGGACCGCGAGCAGCTTCCGCGCGATCGCGCCGGCGGCGACCCGGCCCGCCGTCTCCCGCGCGCTCGTGCGCCCACCGCCACGCCAGTCGCGGATGCCGAACTTGGCATCATAGGTATAGTCGGCGTGGCTGGGACGGTACTTCTCCTGCACCTCGCGATAATCGCCGGAGCGCATGTCCTCGTTCGGGATCAGCAGGCTGATCGGCGTGCCCAGCGTGCGGCCCTCGAAGACACCGCTGAGGATGCGGACGGTGTCTGACTCCTTGCGCTGCGTGACGAGTGCGCTCTGGCCCGGCGCGCGTCGGTCAAGCTCGGGCTGGATGTCCTCCTCGGAGAGTTCGAGGAGCGGCGGACAGCCATCGATCACCGCGCCGATGGCGGCGCCGTGCGACTCTCCCCAGGTGGTCAGCCGAAAGAGATGCCCAAACGTGTTTGCCATGGTCGATCCTCACTCGATTTGGGGCCGGGTCCCAAAACTTGACGCTCGGCACAAACGCGGTTCTCTCCGGTGATGGAAGTGACGATGAATTGAAGTGCCGAACAATAGACAATCGAACCATCACCTATACAACATTCCGGCATTGCATCATCGATGTATCATGGTAATATTGTTGCACTTTCGCCTGGTGGGCAACAGCCAGTCGCACCAGTTCGACCAGCTGTCACACTTCACGACTGCCCCCGTGACACGATCAAACGGAGGTGCCAGGTATGACCCACACTATGACCGCAACTCCGAGCGCGAATGGAACCAAGTCGAACATCATCATCATTGCGAGTCCTCGCGCACGGAACAAACCGGACAGCCCGCTACTCCGATTCGTGCGAGACTACGCAAACGTTCTCCGCGGATTCACCATCCACGCCACACAGGAAACCGGACGGTCTGTATTCAGCACGGGCATCTATCAAAAGGACGAAATTATTCTTCACCGAGGTGGAGCAGACGGCGGCATCGCCGAGCTAGCCGCAATTGTCGCCAAGAGAGACTGTAAGGCCGTCATCCTCTTTCTAGAACCAGGTGATCCATGGTCTGATGCGGTAGAGAATCGAGCGCTTAAGCGTGTTTGTATCCAGCAGAGAATTCGGCTGACCACAACATATCCAGCAGCCGTCAGATGGGTTACATACGAGGCAGCGGCATATCTTCCACCGAGTTCAGAAACTGACAGTCAATACGACTGGCGCCCTGTGAACTGGATGGAAGGAGTAGTAAACATAAAAGACCAGGGTGTACCGCTGGATTTGACGATAGAAGATCGTTCTCTTGCATTAATATCACATGACCAGATGAAAATTGAAATGCTTAAATTCGTGAATAAACGCATAGACATACTTAAGATGCATCACCGAACAATAACCACTGGAACAACAGGATGGCTTTTGAAGTTGGCATTTGCAGATCATTCGAATGAACCAAAACTGATCAATAGCATTAGAATATTGGGAAAGTATCCGCGTATAAGCAAAGTTGTGGCGGATATTCTCACAGAATTAGGCGAGAGTCCTTCTCCATATGAAGGTCTTGATGGCCTACTTCAAAGGCTAAGAAATCAGCTCAATATTCAACCTTGTCAGAAATTTTGTGAAAAGATCATGCCTTTGCCTTCGGGGCCAGAAGGTGGCGATATAATAATCGCAGAAGAAGTGCTCAGAAACAGGTGCCACAGTATAGTATTCTTCCATGATCCACAAAGCTCTCATCCACACAGTGACGACATTCGATTACTAGAACATACCTGCCAGTTAAATAGCGTGTTTGCTGAATGTGTCAGTGATATGCACTCTGCTAACATCTGGGCTGCCGGCCTAGAAAAGGAAGTCGTTTCAATCGGTTCACCAAATCTAGCGCAAAGATTGCGTAGCGAGGCAGGATTATCGGAAGTTATCTTAATTGATAGCGATGACGACGAAGACTCGGAATCACTTGGACAAGCTTTAGCCCGATGTTGTGCAGCCTATATCAATCATTGTATAACGGAAATTTCCGAAGATGGGCGACCGGCGCGCATCGGCGTCTCATGGGGATGGGGCGCTCGGCAAGTTCTCGAAGAATTGCACTGGCTTCGGTCAGAGTCGTTGATCGAAGTACCGCTACGATTGTCTTCCAATGTTGTCTGGTCCCCAGTTATTGGCGTGATGGCGGCTCGCTTAACCAAGAGTGAAGCAGGTCTCATTGCCGATGCATTCGCGCGATTCTACGGCGGACGTGTGGAAGGTTTCTCCTGTGGCGCAGTACAGCTCGTTGAATCGATGTTACCAGAAGAAGTTGGCGATCTAATCGATCGTCTACATGATTCCGACATTGTCATCACAGCTGGTTCACCTTGGGGATCTGATGCAGCAATCTTTAGCGCTACTGGCTTGAAACCGGAGCACCTTCCTGACACGAATGATACCAAGGTTGCTGGTGTCATTTCGACACTCATTCTCGACACCAAAGGGGTCGAAGTACATCGGAAGTATTCCCTCGTTGGCCTGGATCTGCCCGGATTTCAGAAGGTCGCACAAAGCGGCAAGGTCATTGTGATCTGCGGCGGCATGCGCCGTCGCGCACTGGCACTTGCAGCAATTCGTGCGAAGGTTGTTTCAGTCCTCGTGACTACGCGTCGAACTGCGGAATGGCTCGCCGAGCAGCTACTTCCGTCAGGTAGAACGCGGGTTGATCAGCCATTAGATTGATTACGACTTGGGTTGCACTCGGAGTTAGCAGGCTCGACTCCGTGGCGGGAGGAGTTCTGTGACGTTCACACATACTAACCCGAACCACTGTCAGTCGATCTGGGTCGGCCCCGCGTTGGGTCCGGTGACGGCACCGTTGCGCCGGTCGTAGCGGCCCTGGTCTGGGTCGGCGGGAGCCGCGATCTCCGTAACCGGGGTCGTGCCGTCCAACGCCGGCCCCGGGTCGATCGCCTCGGCGATCCCGTGTTCGTTCAGGTGATAGTTGCTGTCGAAACGATTGATGATCTCGGCGGGTCGCAGCGACTCCCAATCGAGATCGTCGACCTCAGCCCGATCGGCGATCGTCGTCAGGATGCAGCGCTGCTCCGGTGCGCCTGTCACGGTGCGGAAGGTGGAATAGACATCCACCCGCACCTCGACAAGGCGGAGGTTGGGGATGTCAAACATGACCAACTCGCACAGCTTGGCGGCGACGCGCATGCCGGCATCGAGCGGGCTGGTCACTTCCTGCGATTGGCCGCCGACGATTCGGTACTCGCCCTCAGCATTGCAGGTGAGATGCGCCGAGTCCGGCCCGACGGCGACGAGGTCGGCGGTCTGAACGCCGTGCCAGAGCGAGGCAGGCGTCCCCTTCGGCACGCGCATCGTTCGCCAGCGCTCGATCTCCTGTTCGAGCAGCGCCCGGATCGCGCTGATGTCGCCCTTGGCGACCAATCCGCGCCAGTAGGTGTGCGCCCGCGTTTCCTGGAAGATGATATATGTCAGGATCAGTCCGAAAAGAACCAATCCGAGGACCGCCCATTGCATCGCCGGACCCGCCCTCCGCGCGTCGCACCCTCTCGCTCCAATGTCTGCTCATGCCGCGGTGCGACGCTGCTCCCTCTATCGTAGCGCGTTCCCGCTCTACCGCGTCATCGATCGTGACCCATCGCGTGGCGGGCTGCCTGAAACATCACGTCGAGCGGCGCATCTCGGCCGGTCCAGAGTGTGAACGACGCCGCGCCCTGCCGCACCAGCATCGGCAGCCCGCCGAGCGTCCGGCAGCCGCGCGCCCGCGCGGCCGCGAGCAGTGGCGTCACGTCTGGGTTGGCGACGATGTCATAGACGAAAGCGGCCGGCGGTATCTCCGATGCGGCCAGCGGCGAATCGCCCGCATGCGCGCTTCCCGCCATGCCCAGCGATGTGCAATTGACGATCAGGTCGCTCTGACGAACGGCATCGCCGGCAGAGCCGGCGGACACAGACAGGCGGGCGCCGTCGCTGTCGAGCGCCGCGACGAGCGCTTCGGAACGCGCGGGTGTGCGATTGTGCAGGGCAATGCGCCGGGCGCCGCCGCGGAGGAGCGCGTAGACGACCGCCCGTGCCGCACCGCCGGCACCGAGTACGCAGACGCCGGCGCCGGTCACGTCGAAGCCGCCCTCATGCCGGAGCGCGTCGAGAAATCCGGTGATGTCGGTGTTATGCCCGACCAGCCGGCCGCCATCGCGCACGATCGTATTGACGGCGCCGGCTGTCGCCGCTTCCGTGGAGACTTCGTCGAGCAGGGGCGCCACTGCCTGTTTGTGCGGGACGGTCACGTTCGCGCCGCGGTGACCTTCGCCGCGGAGCGAGGCGACCCGCGCGCTTAGCGCCGCTTCCGGTGTATCCCAGGCTTCGTATCGGAAAGGCAATCCGAGGGCATCAAACCCCGCCTGCTGAAAAACCGGCGATACGGAGTGTCCGACCGGGTGCCCGATCAATCCGACGCGGTACGCGGCTTCCGGCCTGCTATTGCTGATACTGTTGGACATTGCGGTTGTGCTCGTCCAGCGTGCGGGCGAAGGCGTGGCTGCCGTCCGGTTTAGCGACGAAGTAGAGGAACTCCGTACCCGCCGGGCGAACCACGGCTTCGAGCGATGCCAGCCCCGGGCTCGCGATCGGTCCGGGCGGCAGTCCGCTGCTGACGTACGTGTTGAACGGAGAGTCGACCTTCAGGTCATCGACGGTCAGATCGCGTTTCCACCAACCGTATTCCTCGACGCTGGCCGGGTCGGCCGTGATCGCGTATTGCGTGGTCGGATCGGCCTGAAGCAACATCTCGTCCTTGATCCGGTTCAAGTAGACGCTGGCGATCACCGGGCGTTCCGATGGTACTTGTGCCTCTCGTTCCACGATCGAGGCGAGGGTGACGGCCTGGTGAAGGCTGAGTCCCTGGTTCGCCGCCATCGCTTGCAGCTCCGGCGGGAACTTCTCGTTGAAGGTAGTCAGCAGCCGGGCAACGATGTCGTGCGCGGTGGCATTGACCCCGAAGAAATATGTGTCAGGAAAGAGATAGCCTTCCAGGGACGCCCCGGCAGGACGCTGGGCGAGAAACGGCGCGTTGTAGTCCGTGGCCTGCAGCGCGGATTCAAAGTCGGCAGCCGAGGCAATGCCCTTCCGCTCGAGGTGTTCGCCGACCTGTTCCCACCGCCACCCCTCCGGAATCGTCAGGACGAATTGGGGAACGGTCAGATTTTCGCGCAGCCGGTCGATCACCACGGCCGTCGGCATGCCCTGGGTCAGCTCATACTCGCCCGCGCGCAGGTTCGACTCGACCCCCATCAGGCCGGCGAGCACGCCGAAGTGGGCCGCACTCCGAATCACACCGGCGCGTTCCAGCTTCGATGCGATCGCCGATGGGCTCTCGCCCTGTGTCACTTCCACGGCGATGGGATCGGCGGAGACAGTAACGGCGCCGGTCGATGTGGAACTCTCGGAAACGGCGAAGTCGGCAGCTCGGTTGCTGATCACCCAGGTTGCACCGGCCAGCAATACCAAAATGCCGACGATGACCAGACTGATGCGGTCCATTCGCGGGCAAACCCCTATTCAATCTCGGGTAGCGGGGGAAGTCCCCCGGTGATGCGGCTGTCGAGGAACGACTGGAGGATAATCGAGGCCGCGACCGCATCACGTTGGGCCTTTGCCTGTTTGCCACGTCTACCGGCGGCGCGCAGGTAATGATCCGCCTCGCGGCTGGAGAGCCGTTCGTCCCAGAGGACGACCTCGATCCCGGCACGCTCTCGCAGCTGATCGGCGAAGTGCTCGGCCACGTCAGCCTGTGGCCCGTGGCTGCCGTCGAGCGAGAGCGGGAGACCGACGACGATCCGCTGTGCGTCTTCGCGCCGGCAGAGATCGATCAGGGTGGCAATGTCGTCACCACGGCGTTCGTGCGCGCCGATCGGCAGTGCCAGCCGGCCGTCCGGGTCCGAGATCGCGAGGCCGATGCGACGCTCGCCGACATCCAGTCCAAGTGTTCGCATGTCGATATGGTAACAGACGGAGGCGATCCCGCTACGGCGGCGATGGGACAAAGGTGACCTCGATACGATCGGCGCGACGAGGCAGCCGCGGCACCCAACCAGGCGAGAGTTTCACCAGCGGCGGCACCGGCGAGTTCACGATGCCGCCGACAATCGCCTCCACACCCTTCTTGCTCTCGCCCGTCAGCGACTCTTCCAGCGCGGCTCGGTCGACGAACGGCGCCGTCAATGCCCGTGCCTCGATCGTCACCGGCAGACGATCGCTCTCCGGCTCCAATTCGCCGGTCCTGAGGACCGTCGTCGTGAACTGATCTTCGAGCAGCATGGCATCCGGCGGAATCAACGGGCGGAACCGGCTGACGTAGAGCTGTTGCAGGTCGACATCCTCGGCGGTCAGAACGGACACCCGCCCGGTGACCTGCACGTCGGCATACTTGGCGGGGAAGTTCACCGCCGGAGACGGCTTCACTTCGATGATCTCGACGCGGGCGCTGGCGCCGAACACGGTCGACGATTCGGCAAAGCGGAGCAAAAGGTCCTGAACGGCGGCGTCGATCAGGATCGGCTCGACAAACTGGCGAACGCCCTCGACATCTGCCTCGCTCACCACCTGCGTCGGGGTATCCGTGCCCTTCTCACCCGGCGCCGGATTTGTCACCGCAACGCGGCCCGCGAGGTCGCCTTCGACCGTGACGATCGAGTTGGGCGGGACATTGCCGGCGACGCCGGGTTGCTGGGCGAGCGCGACCACATCGCCGCTGGCGTTCGGACGCGGCAGATCCACGTCGTTCGCGACCGTAAAGCGGATACCACCATTGGCAACGGCAACCGTGCCCTTGGGCACGACGAGCGGCGCATTCGTCCGATTTGTGAACCGCAACGCCACGGCGGCATGATCGGACGGAATCTGTGCGATACCGGTCGCCGCGCGGAAGATCGACCGCGTAACCAGTACCTCCCGTCGGCGCGCGGGTATGGTACCGGTTTCGACGTTGACGACCGTGGCCTGGCCATCGAGGACAATGTCGAATGTGTCCTGCCCGGCAGTCGCCGGCAGGAAGACCGTCACCTCTGCCTTGGGCAGGAACCAGAAGACGACCGCCGCCGCGCCGAGGAGGGTGGCGACCAAGACCATCAGCCCCACGATCGCACCGAGCGATGGCAGGGGAATCGTGAGCGGTCCGAGCCGGAGGCCGTCGCGGCCATAGGTATGAAAGTTGACCCGGCGGAGGCTGCCGACCGCGGGGAGCGCCTCCTCGCGCGCGCGCAGGCGCAGAGCACGGGAGCGGGTAACGAGGATCAGGTCCTTACCAGTCAGATCGAGATGACGCTGGAGGCGGCGCATCGAGAGCGCGCGCTGCAACTCACGGTTACCGCGGGCGGCGACGAGCGCTACCCGGGGAGACGGCGCGGAGTCAATCTTGCCGAAGATGGCGGGCAGGTCGTCATATCGATCGATCGCGACCGTGGCGAAGGCGCCGCCCGCGAGAAAGGCGCGGGCATGCGCATCCTCGTCGGCAAACTCCTCGGCGTCAAGATCGTCGTCAGACAGCGGCTGCTCGTCAGGCGACAGTGGCTCATCGTGAATCGACCGCGACCGGCCCGGACGCCGGCTGTTGAGCTCAAAGCCGGGTGGCATGAACGACAGCGGTTCCGGCGGCGTGGAGCTGCCGTTGACAGACGCCGGCTTTCGGTCGCCGGCCTGCTTCGAATCGGCACCGCTATCTTCCGTCACATCGGACTGTGCCGAGGATGGAGCGGGTTGCTGCTCGGGTGAGTCATCCACTGCCTGAGAGCGCTTCCTTTACCAATTGACGCGCCAGATCTAATGCCGAACCGATCTGCGAAGCGTCTATTCCTCCACCTTGGGCCATATCCGCCCGTCCACCGCCGCGGCCGCCGGTCATGTGCTTGATCACATCGCCGGCGCCTACCCGTGCTGTGAGGTCCGATGTCACCATGGCCAACAGGCTCGTGCGGCCGTTTGTCGTGGCCCCCAGAACGATCACGCTCGAGCCTAAGCGCTGCTTTAGTGTATCTCCCATTTGGCGCATTGCATTGGGGTTAGTGGCATCAACCTGTGCGACAAGCATTTTGGCGCCGTTGACATCTTCGGCTTGTTCGGTCAGATCGCCGGCCACTGCCTGGCCGCGCTTTCGCTCATCCTCAACCCGCTTTCTGCGCTCGTCGTCAAGCTCAGCCTGCAGGCTCAGAATCTTCGCTTCAACTTCTGCCGCGCTCGTGTTCAACAACCGGCTGGCCGAGTCCAGGTATCGGATGCGCTCGGCGATCCATCGCTCGGCCCCCGACCCGGTCAGCGCCTCCAACCGCCGAACACCGCTCCCGATGCTGCTGTCGGAGAGGATCGTGAAGAATCCGACCTCACCGGTTTCATGAACGTGCGTGCCACCGCAGAGCTCGGTGCTGAACGGCCCACCATTCCGGCCGTCAGCGATCGAGACGACCCGGACCGTGTCGCCGTACTTGTCGCCGAAGAACGCCAATGCTCCGGCGGCGACCGCCTCGTCGAAGCTCGTCTCCCGCGTCTGCACGGCGATATCCCGCCGGATGCGCTCGTTCACGATCTCGCGGACGCTGTCGCGCTGGGACTGGTTCGTTGCTTCGGTATGACTGTAGTCAAAGCGGAGCCGGTCCGACGCCACCAACGACCCCATCTGCCGGACATGCTCGCCCAAGACCGAGCGGAGTGCGGCATGGAGCAGGTGCGTCCCCGTGTGGTTGCGGGCGGCGTCGGCGCGACGCGCCGGAGCGACCCGTGCCTGCACCTGGTCGTTGACGGCAATGGAGCCGGCGCCGACACGGGCGCGATGCACGATCACGCCCGACTCGACGCGCTGTGTATCCAGTACCTCCAGCCGGCCCGTATCCGCCTCGATCGTGCCGCCGTCGCCGACCTGACCGCCACCCTCCGGATAAAAGGGCGTCTCGGCGAGGACGACGCCGATCTCCTGCCCTTCCTCCGCGCGCTCAACCAGATGAGCGTCACGGATCAGTCCGGTGACGTGGGTCGCCCGTGCCAGGTGCTCATAGCCGGTAAACCGCTCGCCATGTCCGCGCAGCTTGGCGTAGGTGTCGGCCAGTTCGTCCCTGGACAAGACGAAGTCGGAGGCGGCGCGGCCGCGCTCGCGCTGCTCTTCCAGGGCGCGCTCGAAGCCCTCCTCGTCCACGGTCCAGCCGCGCGAATGCGCCATCTCGACCGTCAGTTCCTTGGGCAGGCCATAGGTGTCGTAGAGCCGGAACGCCTCCTCACCAGGAATGACGCCGCCCTCCGGCAGCCCGGCCAGCAGGTCCTCGAATCGGGCAATGCCGCGTTCCAGCGTGCGGCGGAACTGTTCCTCCTCGCGCCGCAGCGTCGAGAGGACCAGTTGCTGATGATCAAGGAGCGTGGGGAGGCGCTCCTGGCCGTCCTCGATCATCGCCTCGGCCATCCGCGCGAGGAACCCTTCCGGCATTCCGACGCTCCGGGCGAAGAAGACGGCACGGCGGATCATCCGGCGCAGCACATAGCCGCGGCCCTCGTTCGATGGAAGCACGCCGTCGTGGATCAGATAGGTGGCGGCGCGGGAGTGATCGACGACGACGCGGGCGACGAGATCGACCTGCGGGTCATCGCCATAGCGGCGGTCAATCAGGCCGGTGACCATGTCGGTCAGGTGCTGCAGTCCGTCCGTCTCGTAGGTGGTGGGGACGTTCTGTACGGCGCGGGCCAGCCGTTCCAGACCGGCGCCGGTATCGATGTTTTTTTGTGGCAGCGGCGTACGCGAGCCATCTTCATGCTGCATGAAGGACATGAAGACGAGGTTCCAAATCTCCAGCCAGCGGTGATCGGGACCGTGCGACGGCTGGCAATCTGGTCCGCAGCTCTCCTGCTCGCCGAAGTCAAAGTGCAGCTCGGAGCAGGGGCCGCAGGGTCCAACATCGCCGGAGAACCAGTAGTTGCCCTCTTCCTCGCCGTAGCGCCAGATCCGCTCCTCCGGCAGGCCGATCGTCTCGTGCCAGAGCGCATACGCTTCGTCGTCGTCGAGGTAGACGGTGGCGTGAATCCGCTCCGGATCGAGCTGCAGCACCCGCGTGCAGAAATCCCAGGCCCAGGGGATCGCCTGCTCCTTGAAGTAATCGCCGACGCTGAAATTGCCGAGCATCTCGAAGTAGGTGTGGTGGCTGCTGTCGCCGACATCCTCGATGTCGGTCGTACGGAAACAACGCTGCACCGTCGTCATGCGGCGCGATGGCGGTTCGGCCCGCCCCATGAAGTAGGGCTTGAAGGGCACCATCCCCGCGTTGGTGAAGAGCAGTGTCGGATCATCCACCGGGATCAGCGACGCACTCGCCCGGCGGGTGTGCTCTCGCTCCTCGAAGAAGTGCAGGAACGCCTCGCGGATCTCGTCGGTTCTCACGGTAGCCTCGGTGGATAGTGAAGCCGACCGGGAGAACGGACGGCCGGGTGGTTAGGATTGTAGCAGTTTATGCTAGCAGGGTAGCAGCGTGCGCCCGGCGCGGTCAGCGGCGGTACGATTTCCGAGGCCGCCCGGCTCCGGCGATGGCAAGGATGAGGCTGGCACGAGTGTGGAGGCAAGCGATGCTGACGGAATACATCCGCGCGGCCATGCACCGGGCGACATATGAGATTCTGCCGAACGATCGCACATTCTGGGGCGAGATCCCGGGATTTCAGGGAGTGTGGGCAAACGCCGATTCGTTAGAGTCGTGCCGCGATGAACTGGAGGAGGTACTTGAGGAATGGATGCTCTTTCGATTGAAGAACAACCTTGCCCTTCCTGTAGTCGATGGCATCGACCTCAACATCGAGTATAAGGAAGCAGTGTAATGCCTCGTATTGGGCCGATCAAACGAACCGATCTGGTCCAGTACCTGCGCCGCTTGGGTTTCGATGGGCCGTTCCCGGGCAGGAAGCATCAAATTATGCACAAAGGTGACATATCCCTCCGCATCCCAAATCCACATCGAGGTGATGTCAGCGTCGACATACTGACGCGCCTCTTGCGGCAAGCTAGGATTCAGCGCGATGAGTGGGAGGCGCTGTAAGCACGAGTTCCAGAGAGTCGGAGGTAAGGACCATGGCCTATGAGACCGTACAACTCCACATCGAGGACCGCATTGCCCGCATCACGCTGAACCGGCCCGAACGGCTGAACGCGCTCTCGGCGCAGCTCACGCAAGAGCTCGGTGACGCGGTCGAAGAGGTGGCGGCGACGACCGAGGATGTCCGTTGTCTGATCCTGACGGGCGCCGGCCGGGCGTTCTGCGCGGGCGGCGACACCGGCGGCATGGCCGGCGGCAACCAGCAGCGCGAGGCCCGCAGCGCCGAGGGCATCCGCCGTTCCTTCCGCGGCGCGCAGCGTGCCGTCCTCGGCCTGCACCGCCTGGAGATTCCCACGATCGCGATGGTCAACGGCGACGCGGTCGGCGCCGGGTTCGATCTGGCCTGTGTTTGCGACCTGCGGACGATGGCATCGACGGCGCGGTTCATGGTCGCCTACCGGCGGATCGGCCTGATCCCCGGCTGGGGCGGCGCCTGGCTCTATCCGCGGCGGCTGGGCCTGTCGAAGGCGGCGGAGTTGATGTTCACGGGTGACTTCCTCTCCGCCGCCGAAGCGCAGCAGTATGGTTTCATCAGCGCCGTCGCGCCAGTGGATGAGCTGGAAGCCATGACGATGGAACTGGCAAACAAGATCGCGAGTGGCCCGCCGATCTCGCTCCGCCTGATGAAGCAACTGCTTTACAAGGGCATGCAGATGGACCTCGAAACGGCGATGCAGATGGCGGCGACCGGCTCCTCGATCACGCTGTCCTCCGAGGATCATCGTGAGGGCGTCGCCGCGATGCGCGAGAAGCGGGCTGCTGCCTACGTCGGACGGTAGGCCCTCGAGCGCGTCATCTGTCAGAGCCGGGGGCACGAGGAACGCACATAACGCGAGCGTCAGTGACCGGCAGGACCGGTTGCTTCAGCCGCCGGTCGGGGGATCTCTTCGGTCGCGGGCGGGGGCGTGCGCTCGAATACCTCCTGTCGGGCGAGCGCTCGGCGCTCCGCCATCTCGCTTTCCGCATTGACCACGCGGCCGATGAACCACAGCACGAGGATGGAAATGATCGAGGCCAGGCCCATTAACATCAGCGTGCTGCGGATGCCGATCGCGTCGGCGACGATGCCCAGCGGCAGCGAAATAATGCCGAACAGGCTCCAACTCAGGCCCATCAGCGCCTGCACCCGGCCGAAGTAGCGCGGCTCGGTCAGCGTCATCGTCAGCGCGCTGTTCAGCGACTGGAAGCCGCTGGCGGTGGCGCCGACGCAGAGAGCGATCAGCAGGCCGGTGCCGAAGCTCGGCGACGCGCCGAACGCCACCAACGACAACCCGAAGGCGATACCCGCAAGCGCCTGCATCCGCCAGACGTGCCGGTGGCCGGTGAGTGTAGCAACCGAGAGCGTCGCCGCCAGGGCGCCGACCGCCGTCATCGACGAGAGCAGGCCGAGGCCGATCGCGCCCCGATCGAACTCGTCGCGCGTGATCGACGCGAGGAAGCCCTGATAGGGAAACCCCAGCGCTACCACCAGGAATGACATCGAGATCAGGATCGCCACCGGCCGGTTTTGCCGGACATAGGAGATGCCCTCGCGGGTCGCTTGGAGCGCCGAGTGGTTCGTCGTCCCCTGGCGGGGCCGGCCGGGCGGCAATTTGAACATCGTCACCACCGAGAAGATGAAGCCGATCGTCGTCAGCGCGTAGACGCCGCCCATGCCGATCAGCGGAACGGCGATCAGCGCGCCGGCGAGGGCGGGACCGACGACGCGGGTGCCGTTCATGTTCGCCTGCTGCAACACGATCGCGTTGCCCATCAGGCGAGCCGGGACGAGGTCGCCGATGAACGCCTGGCGGGCGGGGCCGATGAACGAGAAGGACGCGCCGGTGGCGACGCCGCTGGCGATCAGCATCCAGTAGGCGACCACATCCGCAAAAATCGCGACCGCCATCAGCGCCGAAGCGAGAGCGATCATCGACTGCCAGAAGATGATCACGTTCCGTTTGGCCAACCGATCGGCGACGGTGCCGCCGTAGAGCGAGAGGAGCAGCTGCGGGATGCCGAAGGCGATCATCACACCGCCGAGGGCGGTGTTGCTGCGGGTGAGATCAAAGGCGAGGTAGCCGCGTGCGACCACCTGCATCTGCATGCCGATGAAGGAAAAGAGCGTGCCCCACCAGAGAATGCGGTACCCCGGCACGTCCAGCGCCTCGAACGTGCGCCGGAAGCCGGCGGAGAAGCGGCCGGCGGGTGCAGCGGCCATAGTACACCTGTCAAGCGATGGGAAGATTGCGCTACCGTAGCAGATCCTGGTTGGATGCGCCCTGGCGCCAGCGCTCCGCAAGGATGCCGATCGGCAACGGAGCCGCAGCGGTGACGACGGTGCATTATCCGCCGGCCGCACGCTTCAGCACAGTAAAAAACTCCGGGAACGTCTTCGCCACACACTCCGGTCCGGCGATCGTGATGCCCGGCGCGCGCAAACCGGTGATCGCGAAGCTCATCGCCATCCGGTGGTCGCCGTAGGTTTCGATCGTTGCCGGCTGTGGCTCACCGGGATGGATCGTGAGGCTGTCCCACGTCTCGTCGACGCGGATGCCCATCCGGCGCAGCTCAGTCGCCGTCGCCACCGGCCGGTCGCACTCCTCGAAATGTGTCTGCGCGATACCGTTGATCGTCACCGGGGCATCGGCGAACGGCGCGATCGCGGCCAGTGTCGTCGCCACGTCGCCCATGCGGGTGAAGTCGGCGGTAACGCCGGCGAGCCGCTCCGGTCCGCGCACCTCGACACCATCGTCATCCCAGCTCACCACGCAGCCCATCTGCGCCAGCACGGTCAGGAGCCCGAGGTCACCCTGACGCGAGGAACGGCCGAGATGGGGAACACGCACCCGGCCACCGGTCACGGCAGCGGCAGCGAAGAAGTAGGAGGCGTTTGAGGCGTCCGGCTCGACCGTGTAATCGCGCCCTCGATAGCGCTGGCCCGAACGGACATGGAATGCTCGGCCGCGGTCATCTTCGACCTCGACGCCGAAATCGGCCATGATGCCGGCGGTCATATCGAGGTAGGGCGCGGAGACAAGCTCCCCTTCGACCTCCAGATGAAGACCCTGGACGGCATAGGGACCGGTGAGCAGCAACGCGCTGATGTACTGGCTAGAGATGTCCCCACGCACGCGCACGGGTCCGCCCGGCATGCCCGCCGCCTGAACGAGCACCGGCGGACAGCCATTGTCGAACTGTGACCGGGCATCGACGCCGAGCTGTCGCAGACCATCGAGCAACGGCTCAATCGGCCGTTCTCGCATGCGAGCGACGCCATCGACGACATACCGGCCATGGCCGAGCGCGACCGCCGCCGTGAGAAAGCGGGCGGCGGTGCCTGCATTCCCGATAAAGAGTTCGGCCGCCGTCGCCGGGATATGCCCGCCCCCCCCTTCGATGACGAAGGTTGCGGCGCCGGCGTCGGCGCTAACATCGATGCCGAGTGTGGTCAGCGCCTGCTGCATGTAGTGCGTGTCGTCAGAGAAAAGGGCACGGCTGATGCGTGAGGGGCCATCGGCCAGCGCCGCGATCAACAGGGCACGGTTGGTATAACTCTTAGAACCGGGAAGTTCGACGGTCGCGTCGATCGGACGGGCAGCGGGGGTGAGCGTGATCGTCATACCACCATAGTACGGCCTTCTCCGGTACTGCGATCAGATGCGAAACACCCCGAGGATACGCTCGGGGTGCTCGACGCTTGCAGACAGAACGATGCAACGTGGCAGATGGCTCCGCGTTAGTTGCGGGACGCCGCTGAGATTTCGATGCGACGGGGCTTTGCCGCCTCGGCCTTGGGCAGGTGCAGCGTCAGCACGCCGTTCTCGAAGGTCGCCTCAGCGTGGTCGGCGTTGACGGCGGCCGGCAGCCGGAAGGCGTAATGGAACTCACCGCCCTGCGGCAGGCCGCGGACGTGCCAGACCCAATCCTTCTGCTCCTCACCCGGCTGCGGGTAGGTACCCTTCACCGAGATCGTGTTCTGCACCACCGTCACCTCGACATCCTCCGGGCGAACGCCGGGCACGGCGAAGCGAAAGGTGAGGCCATCGGCGGTCTCGTAGAGGTCATAGGTGCGGCGGGTCGTGCGGCCGTTCGCGCCGTTGGACCGGGTCATGCCCTCGGCGAAAAGGCGGTCCATCGTCTCACCCAGACCCATGAACTCAGTGAGCGGATTCCAAAGGGTTACTGCCATGATGTGTCGTACCTCCGGCACTGTTGCTGATTCTTTGCGAGGAAGTCTCGCACCACAATTAGAATCTATCTTCTTGATACAATTCATGTCAAGTAGATGGATAAGAATCTCGCGGGCACATTTTTATCCGAACCGGTCAGGGCGCGTGTCACGATGACCGTACCGGTGTGATCGATGGGCGTGCGACCGAGGGGGATTGATCGACGTTCAGCCGTTGCTGGCCGGACTCGGTTGTCCGTCGCGACGTTGCTGCTAGTTGCGCCGCCGCTCCATGAGCTCGAGGACGCGCTCAACCGGCTGCACGGGCACTACATAAACTGGCAATCGTTCCTCGACCTGCATATCAACGAGACGGTCGATGAATGTATCGATCACTTCGTCGGTGTCCTCAACGTCGACGGTCGCCTCGAGGTAGATACCGCACGGTTCATCGCCCTTGTAAACGTGAAAAATTGCGTCGGGAAAGCGTGCAAGGATGAGTGTCTTCAACTCTGCCAACGCGGCTTGGACTTCCTTGTTTCGTAGCGAGGCTGGGATTCTTGTCATCAGGCGCCACCTGTCCGGGCCCGGACTGACTGCACAAATCGATGGGCAAGCCGTATTGCTTGCATTGCTTGCCGTTGGCTCACTTCCACCGCACGATAGCCCGCCTCCTGCCGAAGAACGAGTAGCCGAGCAAGTGTGTTCTTGAAGTCGGGTGGATATTGCTTCCGACGGTGGATCAGACGCCCGGAGAACTCACTTTGCACGAAGTCGCGCGCCCAAAGCCTGCGCGCACCTGGCGGCGTGACCCCAGCCTGCATCAGCGCGACGATCGCGGCCTGGAAGCAGGCAAAATAGCAACGGTTGACGCAGTTATTGTAACGCCCGGCGGCCAGCTCGCTTTCAGCGCCGGCAAGGCTCTCCTCGGCTTTGGCGAGGAAGATAGGTTGATCGGCGGGGATGTTCACCATCCCGGTTATGAGGCGCCGAGTTCCTGGCTGACCTCTTCGAGGCCGAAGGCGTAGCCCATGCCGGAGGCAGTACGGATCAGGCCGTTGGGGGCGCCGGCGTCGGTCAGCTTGCGCCGTAGGCGGCTCAGCCAGACGCGGAGGTAATCGACGTCGTGCGAGAACTCGCTGCCCCAGGCCTGGGTGAGCAGTTCCTCGTGGCTGATGATCCGGCCGGGGTTGCGGGCGAATTGCTCCAGCAGCCGCCACTCGTTACGGGTGAGGTGAATCGTCTGACCGTCGACACCCACCTGCCGGCGGACGAAATCGACGTGGACGTTACCGAAGTTAGCGACGCCGAGCGCGGCCGGCGAGTCCTGCTTCGAGCGGCGAAGCACCGCCCGCACCCGCGCGGCCAGCTCGCCAAGGTTGAAGGGCTTGGGCAGATAGTCGTCGGCGCCGCGTTCGAGTCCTTCGACCACATCACGGCTGTTGCCGCGGGCGGTGAGGATCATCACGGGGACGGCGGAGAAGGAGCGCAATTCCTGCAGGACTTCGAAGCCGTTCATCTCCGGCATCAGCAGATCGAGCAATACGAGCGCCGGCTTCCGCTCGCGGACGATGTCGGCGGCATCGACACTGCGCTGCACGGTGAGGACATCGAAGCCCTCATCCTGGAGCGCAAGCTCCAGCATTTCAAGGATGTCTGCTTCATCATCGACGCAAACGATCAGCGGTCGCGTGTCGTTGAGGGGGGAACGCGAGGTCGTCATCATCGCCCTCAAGGATCGTGCGCCTATCGCGCCCGGAGAATCCATCAATCGGGTTATACCTGAAGGGTAACAACCCATATGCCATAAGTATAGATGCTCTTGCAATCCCATCCGGCCAGGAGATCCATAACTTAAGTAACAAAAATCATAAAATAGGTTCAAAACTGTTGGTCGGGTGCTCATCACACGGTACACTAGAGAGGGACCGAGGCGAGGGTCTCCAGGACGACGACATGCGAGGAACACGAGAGCAGATCGTCACGCTCCTGCGGGAGCGGGGTGAAACGACCGTCGCGCAGTTGGCGGAGACGGTCGGGATCGCGCCGCCGGCGCTGCGGCGCCACCTCGACATCCTCGTCGGCGAGGGGACGGTCGAGTACCGCGCGGTCAAACAGGCGACCGGCCGGCCGTACTTCGCCTACCAGTTGACGGAGCGCGCGCGTGAAGCGGCGGTGAACGACTACCCGCGGCTGCTCGAGCGCCTCGTGAGCGAAGTCGCCGCGCTCAACCGCGAGCAGACCGCGGCGATGGACGGGCGTGAGTTGCTGGCGACGGTCTTTGCCAACATGACCGAGCACCTCGCCGAGGACTATCAATCACAGGTGCACGGGACGACGATCGAAGAGCGTGTCGCATCGTTGACGGAAACCTTGCGAAATGAGGGCATCGTCGAGCGCTGGGACCGGCGCGTGGATGGCATCCACCTCTCGACCAGCACCTGCCCCCATCGCCGCGCGGCGATGGTGACGCATAGTCTCTGCGACTCGGAGGCGCGGCTGATCGCGAAGCTGCTCGGCGAAGATGTCGAGCAGGTGGGTCGCATGGTGGATGGCGCGCAGGTCTGTGAGTATCTGGTGCGCTGCGAAGGACCGGCAAACGCGCCGGCCGGCGTTGGAGATTACATCGCCTTGGAGTCGCTGCTGCCGGCAGACGTCTCCCAGCGATAGGGAACGGGAGTGCAATGACGATACAGACAGAGGAGAAGCAGCAGCGCGAGACGGCGACGCCGACGCTCAAGATCACCGACCTGCGCGTTGCGATCGACGGCAAGGAGATCCTGAACGGCGTCAACCTCGTCGTGAACAAGGGCGAGATCCACGCGCTGATGGGGCCGAACGGCTCCGGTAAGAGCACGCTCGCCAACGCGCTGATGGGCCATCCCCGCTATCAGATCACGGGCGGCGATATCTCGTACGAGGGCGAGAGCATCCTCACCTGGTCGCCGGACCAACGGGCGCGGGCGGGACTATTCCTCAGCTTCCAGTACCCGACGGCGATCCCCGGCGTGACGATGATCAATTTCATGCGGCAGGCGCTCAACGCCCAGGCCGGTCACGACATCCCCGTTCGCGAGTTCCGCACGCGGCTGAATGAGAAGATGAAGCTGCTGAAGGTGGACCAGTCCTTCGCCCGCCGCTATGTGAACGAGGGCTTCTCCGGCGGCGAGAAGAAGCGCGCCGAGATCCTCCAGCTTCACATGTTCAACCCAACGATCGCCGTCCTCGACGAAACCGACTCCGGCCTCGACGTCGACGCGCTGCGCGTGGTGGCGGAGGGCGTGAATCAGCTGTCCGAGACGGACCACCCCGGTGTCCTGCTGATCACGCACTACTACCGCATCCTGAACTACATCGAGCCGGACTTCGTCCACGTGCTCGTCGATGGCACGATCGTCAAGAGCGGCGGCAAGGAACTGGCGATGGAGGTCGAAACCAACGGCTACGAGGGCATCCTCGCCGAGTTGGGGATCGAGCGCGTCGCCGGCGGCAGCCGCATCGGAGAAGAGGAGTAAGTCATGACAACCGACGTTCGCAACGTTGTCGGCGAGTACAAGTATGGCTTCCACGACAAGGAGGAGGCGTTCTACAAGTCCGAGCGCGGCCTCAACGCTGAGGTCGTCGCGAACATCTCGAAGATGAAGGGCGAGCCGCAGTGGATGGCGGACTTCCGCCTGCGCGCCTACGAGATCTTCGAGCAGAAGGAGATGCCCCGCTGGGCCGCCGAGGGCGCGCTCGACGAGATCGACTTCCAGAACATCTTCTATTACGTCCGCGCCGCCGATAAGAACGTCCGCGACTGGGACGATGTGCCGGAGTACATCAAGAACACCTTCGACAAGCTCGGCATCCCCGAGGCAGAGAAGAAGTTCCTCGCCGGTGTCGGCGCCCAGTATGACTCCGAGGTCGTCTACCACAACATCCGCGAAGACCTCGAAAAGCTCGGCGTGATCTTCGTCGATATGGACACCGGCCTGCGCGAGCACCCGGAGATCGTGAAGGAGTACTTCGGCACGATCATCCCGCCGGCGGACAACAAGTTCGCGGCGCTCAACTCGGCGGTCTGGTCCGGCGGTTCGTTCGTCTACGTGCCGGCGGGCGTCAAGGTCGAGATCCCGCTGCAGGCCTACTTCCGCATCAACACGGAGAACATGGGCCAGTTCGAGCGGACGCTGATCATCGCCGAGGAAGGCTCCTACGTTCACTACGTCGAGGGCTGCACGGCGCCGATCTATACGACCGACTCGCTCCACTCGGCCGTGGTCGAGATCATCGTCAAGAAGGGCGCGCGCGTCCGCTATACGACGATCCAGAACTGGTCGAACAACGTCTACAACCTCGTCACCAAGCGGGCGGCGGCCTATCAGGACGCCGTCATGGAGTGGGTGGACGGCAACCTCGGCTCGAAGCTGACGATGAAGTATCCCTCCGTCTACCTGATGGAGCCGGGCGCCCACGGCGAGATCCTCTCGCTGGCGTTCGCCGGACCGGGGCAGCACCAGGACGCCGGCGGCAAGATCATCCACGGCGCGCCGGATACGACGAGCACGATCATCTCGAAGTCCGTCTCCAAGGGCGGCGGCCGTACCAGCTACCGTGGCCTGCTCAAGGTCTATCCAGGCTGCGACAACGCCGTCGCCAACGTCCGCTGCGACGCGCTGATGATCGACGAGGACTCCCGCTCCGACACCTACCCGACGATGGAGATCGACGCGGATAACGTCACGGTCGGCCACGAGGCGACCGTCGGCAAGCTCGGCGAGGACCAGCTCTTCTACCTGATGAGCCGCGGCATCCCCGAGGTCGAGGCGGCCAAGATGATCGTCAACGGCTTCGTCGAGCCGATCGTCAAGGAGCTGCCGATGGAGTACGCCGTCGAGCTGAACCGCCTGATCGAGCTTCAGATGGAAGGCTCGGTGGGATAACCAACTGACCCCTCCCCCGACCCCTCCCCCCGCTGACGCGCGGAGAGGGGGCACTAACCGAGGATGATGCCGGCTTCGTCTTCGCAACGGTCTGACGATTGGATCGGTTCACGTTGGCATCACAGGCTAACCAGGCTCCCCTCTCCGCGCGTCAGCGGGGGGAGGGGTCGGGGGAGGGGTTCGTAACGCATAGGACAAACGATGGTGACGACAGAGACGAACGCGGACGCCGTGGCCGCGGCGAAGGAACCTGACTACCCCACGGATCTTTATAGTCGCGAGCGCGTCGTCGCGCTCAGCCGGGAACAGCAGGAGCCGGCATGGCTGGCCGATCTGCGCCTGGCGGCGTGGGATGCCTTCGAACGGCTGCCGATGCCGCACGAGCGCGAGCGGGCGTGGAAGTACTTTGACCCGGCGCGATTGCGGCTCGATGGCCGCCTGAGCGCGGACGGGATGGCGGCAGGTGCAGCGCCGGCGCTCAGCATCGACAAGCAGCGCGGCGCGCTCGTCGTCCAGGAGGGCGGCGCCGAGCCGCGCGTCGAGGTCGAGGATGAGCTCCGCGCGCAGGGCGTGATCGTCGCTGGTCTGGCGCAGGCGGCCCGCGATCACGGCGACCTCGTGCTGAAGCACCTGGGCAGCATCGTCGCCGGCGACGAGAGCAAGTTCGCGGCGCTGAACTCGGCGAACTGGTCCGGCGGTGTGTTCGTCTACGTGCCGCGCGATGTCGAGGTGGCGCTGCCGGTTCAGGTCGCGATCGTGCAGCGCACGCCGGATACGGCGCTCTTTCCTCGCCTGCTGGTCGTGCTGGAGCGCAATGCCAAGTTGACGCTCGTCGAAGAGCGGATCGGCAGTGGCGACACCGGCGGTTTCGTCGCTGGTGTGACCGAGTTCGTCGTCGGCGAAGGGGCGGACCTGCATCACTACACCGTTCAGCGCTGGGGCAGTCGGGTGCAGGATGTGACGACGCAGCGGACGCTGCTGGCGAAGGCTGCCAAGAGCACGACCCTCACCGCCGGCATCGGCGGCGCCGTGCAGAAGTGGTGGATCGACGCCCGCATCGAGGGCGCCGGCGCCGAGAGCAACATGTACGGCGTCTTCTTCGGCACCGGCAGCCAGCACATGGACGTGATCACGCTGCAGGACCACATCGGCGCGCACACGACCAGCGACCTGCTCTATAAGTCGGCACTCAAGGACCGCGCGATCGGCGCGTATTACGGCCTCACACGGGTCGGACCGGATGCGCGCGGCACCGCCGCCAACCAGGAGGACCGCAACCTGCTGCTCTCGCCGAAGGCGAAGGCCGACGCCGATCCCGTGCTCGAGATCATGACCTCGGACGTGATCCGCTGCGGTCACGGCGCCTCGGCCGGCCCGGTGGACCAGGAGCAGTTGTTCTATCTCGAGAGCCGCGGTCTGCCGCGTCCGCAGGCGGAGCGCCTGCTGGTACACGGCTTCCTCAATCAGGTGCTGGTGCAGATTCCGCTGGAGTCGGTGCGGAACACCGTCGAGCGGGCGATCGACGAAAAGCTGGGAGCCTAGGCCGTATGGCGAAGTTTGTGAGGGTCTGCAGTGTCACGGACGTACCGGACGGCAGGGTTGGCTACGCGGAGGTCGGTGGCCTTCGCCTCGCCATCTGCCACCAGGACGGCCAGTTCTACGCGATCGACGATGTCTGTACCCACGATGGCGGCCCGCTCGACCAGGGCGACCTGCAGGGGTTCAACATCGAGTGCCCGCGCCACGGCGCCAAGTTCGACATCCGCACCGGCCGCGTCACGGCGCTCCCCGCCATCATCCCCGTCGGCACCTTTGAGGTGAAGGTCGACGGTGAGGATGTGCTGGTCGATGTGGAGTAGCGTGTTGCAAGGGCCGGGTATCACGCGGGTGGTTGAGCCTTCGAATACCAGACCATGCGAGCGCGTTTGAGAGATGGGAACCGGAATGAAGTTGTCATCCTGAGCGAAGCGAAGGATCTCGAAGGTACAACAGCGACCGAGATCCTTCACGCCGCTCAGGATGACATGGTGAAAGGCGCTTTGGACACAGGAAGCTTCCCATGCTCGACGTAAAACAGATCCGGCAGGATTTCCCCATTCTTTCCCGACAGGTGCACGGACGGCGGCTGGTGTATCTGGATAACGCCGCCACGACGCAGAAGCCGCGGCAGGTGATTCAGGCGCTGACCGACTTCTACGAAACGTCCAACGCCAACATCCATCGGGGCATTCACACGCTGGCGGAAGAGGCGACCGCCGCCTTCGAGGGCGTGCGCGCCAGGGTCGCGTCCTTCATTCACGCCGCCGACGAGCAGGAGATCATTTTCACCCGCAACACGACCGAGTCGATCAACCTCGTGGCGAATGCCTGGGGACGGCGCAACCTCAAACCCGGCGACGTGATCGTCCTGACTGAGATGGAACACCACTCGAACATCGTCCCCTGGCAGATCGTCGCCCAGGCGACCGGCGCGCGTATTCGTGCAATCCCGCTGCTGCCGGACGGCACGCTCGACCTCGACGCGGCCCGCACAATCATCGGGGGCAGCGATGTGAAGATGGTCGCCGTTACGCAGATGTCCAATGTGCTCGGCACGATCAATCCGGTCGCGGAACTGGGAGCGATGGCGCACGCGGCCGGCGCGCTGATCACGGTTGACGGCGCCCAGAGCGCGCCGCACCTGCCGGTGGACATGGAGACGATCGACGCCGACTTCTTCGCGTTCTCGGCGCACAAGATGCTCGGCCCGACCGGCGTCGGCGTGCTCTACGGCAAGCGGGCGCACCTCGCCTCGATGGACCCCTACCAGGGCGGTGGCTCGATGATCGCCCGCGTGCGGATCGAGTCCTCGACCTATGCCGAAGGGCCGGCGAAGTTCGAGGCCGGCACACCGAATATCGCCGATGTCGTCGCCTTTGGCACGGCGCTCGACTACCTCTCCGCGCTCGGCATGGAGAACGTTCGCGCCCACGAGATTGAACTTACGGGCTACGCGCTCGACCGGCTCCGGCAGATTCCTGACCTGCGCATCTACGGGCCACTCGAAACCGCCCAGCGTGGCGGCGTGATCGCCTTCGACCTTGCCGGACTGCACCCGCACGACATCTCGCAGATGCTTGACTCGCGGGGCGTCGCCGTGCGGGCGGGACACCATTGCGCCCAACCGCTCCACGCCTGTTTGAACATCGAGGTCGGTTCCTCGACGCGGGCGAGCTTTTACATCTACAACGGCCGGGATGATGTCGATGCGCTGATCGACGCGCTGCGCTTCACCGGCCAATTCTTCGGCATTCCCGCGCTAGAACGAGATAGAGACGATGAACCGTCAAGAGCCAGAGCTTGATGATCTCTATAAGCAGATCATCCTCGACCACTACCGGCATCCCCGCAATCGGGAGGAGGTGGCCGGCGCCGATGTATCGGCGGAAGGTCTCAACCCGCTCTGCGGTGACGAGATCCGCGTCCAGGTAGCGTTTCGCGACGATGCCATCGACCGCATTGGCTTCTGGGGGAAGGGTTGCTCGATCAGTCAGTCATCCGCCTCGCTGATGACCGAGGCAGTGAGGGCGCACACGTTGGGTGATGCGGTACGGATGAAGTCCGAATTTGAGAAGATGCTTACCGAGGGCGCCGAACCGGCCGAGGAGCTGGGCGACATTGAGGCGCTTCAGGGTGTGGCGCAATTCCCTGTGCGGATCAAATGCGCCCTCCTCCCGTGGAAGGTGCTCGGCGAGGCGCTTGCCGAGCGGAACGGCAAATCGCCGGAGGCCGTCAGTACGGAATAGGGTCCGCGGTCAGCATCATCGAACAGGCCAAATACAGCGTTGCAACGAACGGAGAGTATCGAATGGCGACGGAAGAGCAGATCATGGAACGGTTGATAACGGTCGAGGATCCGGAACTTCGCGAGAGCATCGTCGATCTCGGCCTCGTCTACGGTGTTGAAGATCAGGACGGCGAGGTGATCGTGACGATGACCCTCACCAGTCCCGGCTGCCCGCTCGGCGGCATGATCGAGGGCGCCGTCAAAAGCGCGCTGACCGAGTTACCGGACGTCAAAGACGCCAGGGTGAACATCGTCTGGTCGCCGCGCTGGGATCCGCGCATCCACGCCAGCGAGGACATTAAGATCAAGTACAACTTGTGGTAAGACCAATGCGATCGGGCGCTACGAACCGGCCGATCGCGATCCCCCACCGCCGTTCGTAGCACAGCCGGCACCCCGCATGCCTGACGTTGTCCGTGGCACGGACAGCACGTCGAGGAAAGGATGCGGCGATGAAGGATCTGGCCCTGCTCCTCCTGAGACTGAGCGTCGGTGGCTTGATGATGGGCCATGGCGCCCAAAAGCTCTTTGGTGTGTTCGGCGGCCACGGCATGCAGGGAACCGCCGGCTGGCTCGAGTCGATCGGGCTGCGTCCGGGCCACCGCTGGGCGATGATGGCGGGCGGTTCGGAGTTCGGCGGCGGGGCGTTGACCGCGCTCGGTCTGGCAAGCCCGCTCGGCCCGATCGGCATCATCGCGGCGATGTCGACTGCCACCGCGAAAGTTCACTGGGGCAAACCGATTTGGGTGAGCGAGGGCGGCGCGGAACTACCGGCGACGAACAGCGCCGTCGCCTCGGCGCTGGCGATCGCCGGGCCGGGCCGGTACTCGCTCGACCGGGCGCTCGGCCTGCGCCTTCCCCCGGCGCTCGTCCTGCTCGCCGCCACCGCCGCGGCCGCCGGCGTGGTGATGGCCTCAAGCAAGTCTCCACCAGCATCCGACCAGACCAGCGCCGAGCAACCTCCGACCGAGGCTGAGGCAACGACGGAGGAGGACATGGTCGAGGCGCAAACCGCGGTTAGCCTGACCGCCGCCGAAGCGCCGGTCTGAACCATCGCCGGCAGGCTTCGCGCCTCTGGGAGCGCGGGCTTCCAGCCCGCCGGTCGCCGGCGGACTCCGGCCTGGCGCGGGCATCCTGCCCGCGCTCCCAGGGGCCGGCATTGGCCGCCACGGTGCGCTACTATCGGTACATGGCCGAAGTACGCTGCACGGGTGTGGTGCTCGCCGGTGGTCGAAGTAGCCGGCTCGGGCGGGACAAAGCCCTGCTTGAGCTGCACGGTGAGACGCTGCTTGCGCGGGTGGTGCGTCTGCTCTCGTCCGTGGTCGATGACATCATTGTCCTGGGGCCGCCCGATCGTGCGGTGCATGCGCCCGGCGCCCGCGTGATCCCGGACGAGCGACCGGGTGATGGCCCACTTCCCGCGCTGGCGACCGCGCTGCGGGAGATGTACGGCGAGCGGATGATCGCCGTCGCCACGGACATGCCGCTGCTCAATCCGGCGCTGCTTCGTCATGTCCTCGACCGATCCGCCGGCTTCGATGTCGCCGTGCCGCGCGTCGGCGGCCGCACGCAGCAGTTGCATGGGGCCTACGGGCGCGGATGCATTCCCGTCATCGAAGCACAGCTTCAGCGCGATGACCTTAAGGTCGATCGCTTCTTCGGCGCCGTGCGCACGCTCGTGATTGAAGAGGACGAGATCGCCTCAATCGATCCGCATTTCCTCTCATTTCGCAACATTAACACCGAATCCGATTGGATCGAGGTGCAGCGGATTGCGGCCGGACCGGCGGAAGTGGAACGGTGAGCCGATCGACGACAAATCTCCTCCTGCAGCCCGCGCCGTCATTCCGCGATGCTCTGCGTGGCATCTCCCGCAGGGGCGACTACCAGGAACTCCTCGATCAAGACGGCCTTCCATCGCCGGCGCTGGCGCAGAATCTCCAACACATTCGGCTGATGAACCGCTGGCTCGGCTGGTCGGCGGGAGTGTGGGCCGAGCTGGCACCGGTGCTCACGTCGGTGTCAGACCGGGCCGTGCTGCTCGATATCGCCACCGGCTCCGGCGACGTGCCCCGCTCGCTGAGCCGGCGGGCCGCTCGTCGGGGCATCCGACTCACCCTGATCGGCTCGGATCTCAGCGACGGCGTCCTTCGAGATGCGAAGCGCCAGTCCGGGCCGTCGATCGAATTGGTCCGCCACGACGCGGCCGCGCTGCCGTTCGCCGATCGCTCGGTCGATTTGGTCACGCTCTGCCTCGCCGCCCACCATCTCGATCCGCTGCAACTGACCGCCGCGCTCGGTGAGGCGTGGCGTGTGGCGCGGCGGGCGGTGATCGTCAGCGACCTGGAGCGTGGCCGCCTGGCCTACGCCGGCGCGCGGTTGATGGCGCTGGTGCTGCGCAATCCACTGACCTCACACGACGGACCGATATCCGTGCTTCGTGCCTACACCGCCGTCGAGATTGCCGGCCTCGCCCGCCGGGCCGGGCTACGGCCGATTCGCGTGCGCCGCTCTGTACCCTTTCGCATGACGCTCGTCGCGAGGAAGGACATCGAGCGATGCCGGACGTGATCGTCGTCGGCGGTGGCCCGGCCGGCGCCGGCACAGCGCTTCGCCTGGCGCGGCAAGGGTTCTCCGTGTCGCTGCTCGAACGCCATCGTCTGCCACGGCACAAAGCCTGTGCCGAATATATGAGTCCGGGCGTGGTGCGACAGCTACACCGACTGGGTGTCGGAGAAGCGGTCGAGCGGGCGGCCGGGGCGCGGCTCGACGGCTTTACGTTGTTTGCCGGCGATCGATCGTTTACCGGCCGGTTTGCAGGGGCGCCGGTGCATGCCGCGCCCCAGTTTGGATTGGGCATCGCGCGTTCGACGATGGATGCGATCCTGGTCCGGGCGGCGGCCGATGCCGGTGTCGATGTGCAGGAAAACGCCCGCGTGATCGATCTGCTCTGGAAAGGTGACGGAGTCGCCGGCGTGCAGCTGCTCCAAGCAGGTCGCCGGCATGACATGGCAGCGGCGCTGGTGATCGGCGCCGACGGCATCCGCTCCGTCGTTGCCCATCGACTGCAGGCATTCGAACCTCGGAAGGGCATGGAGCGGATCGCGCTGGTCGCACATCTCGGCGGTATCGAGGGGCTGACATCGCGGGGCGAGATGCACGTCGGCCGAGGCGGCTATTGTGGGGTGGCGCCGCTCGGCAATGGCGTCGCGAACGTGGCGATGGTGCTGAAGGATGCCGCTCCGCGCATCCGTGGCCGGACCGACGCCTTCTTTTGGGACTTCCTGCGTACCCTGCCGAACCTCTCCGGCCGGCTGGACCGAGCGGAAACGGTTCGGCCGGTGATGGCGATCGGTCCGCTCGCGAAACGGACCCGCGTCCTATGTGAGAACGGTGTGCTCCTCGTGGGCGATGCCGGCGGCTACTTCGATCCATTTACCGGCCAGGGCGTCCATCGCGCCCTCGTGACCGGGGCGATGGCCGCCCATGTCGCCGGCGATGCCCTCCGTCGCGGCGACGTCTCCCGTCAGTCTCTCCTCCCCTATGAACAACGCCGGCGGAAGACCCTTCGTTCCAGCCATGCAGTCGAGTGGCTCGTCCAGCAGTTCCTCGGCCGCCCGGTCCTGTTCAACCGAGCCGTGCGGCGTCTCGCCACCGATCAGGCGATGGCCGACACGCTGATCGGCGTCACCGGCGACATCGTTCCACCCGGCCGCGTGCTCAACCCGTGGTTCCTGGCCCGACTCGGGATCTGACTCCCATTTGTCATCCTGAGCGACAGCGACGGATCTCGGAGGTGAGTATGCGTCCGAGATCCGTCGCTGTCGCTCAGGATGACAAGGGGCTGGCGGTTTGCGATACCCTCATTGGAATGGAAACGACGAACGAGATCCTGATCAGAGCGCCGGCGGCAGACGTGTTCGCGCTGGCGGCGAACACGGAGCGTTGGCCGCAGATCCTGCCGCACTATCGCTGGGTGCGGCGGCTGCGGGGGGCTGACGATCACAAGGTTGTCGAGATGGCGGCGCGGCGTGATTTCTATCCGGTGCGCTGGGTGGCCGTGCAACACAATTTCCGGGAGGAGCATCGCATCACTTTTCGCCATGTGCGCGGCATCTCGCGTGGGATGGAAGTCGAGTGGACGATCACACCAACACCGGACGGGGCGCACGTCCGCATCTGGCACGAGTTCCATTCGTCGCTACCCATCGTCGGCGAGTTCTTCGCCCACCGCATCGTCGGGCAGTTGTTCGTGAGCAATATCGCGGGAAAGACGCTGCGGGAGATAAAAAGGCTCGCCGAGCGGGGTGGAGACTCGGCGAGCCGGGAAACGACCGACGCGGCTAGATCAGCGCCGGCGCATTAGTCACGTCTGGCGGATCGTCCTCCGCTTCGATCTCAAGCGGTTCGTGCGGCCGTGGTATCCGCAACACCTCCGCGTCGCGGACGAGGCGGATAGGACGAATGCTGACCGTGGCTCGTATGTCCGGTTCTGATCCCTGCATCGGCAATCACTCCTCTGATGTCGTGGGCGGGTTTCCGCCGTTGGTGCGATTATTCACAGACGGCCGCGCCAACCACGAACAGCGGTAGCGTACGCGGCGAAGCACGTTGGCGGTTCGCCCGTCAGAGGTATTCACGCACGAAATGGCGGGGTTTTGGTCGATTCAAGCGGGGCGCGGCTCGGCGTTGACCCGCTGCATCGCCGGCTCGACGCCATCGCGCAGCATGATCTCCACCGCGTCGGCGGCGCGGTCGGCCGCCGCCTCGAGGGTGGCGCGGTCGGCCGGTCCGGGCGGACCCAGCACCCAGCCGGCCACATGCTCCGGATCCCAGGTCGGTTCACCGCCGACCTGCGGCCGGCCGATGCCGATGCGAATGCGGGGGAACTCCTGCGATCCGGTCGAGGCGACGATCGAGCGCATGCCGTTGTGACCGCCATGACTGCCACGCGGTCGCAGACGCACCCGGCCGGTCGGGAGGTCGAGCTCGTCGTAGATCACGACCATCTGCTCCGGCTTGAGACCGTAGACCTTCAGCGCCTGCTGCACCGCTTTGCCGCTGAGGTTCATCATCGTGCGCGGCTTGGCCAGCACGACGCGGCGGCCATCGATCTCGCCTTCGCCTAGTTCCACCAGACCGCTGCGCCGGGTGAAGTCGATCCCCAGACGCTTGGCCAGCCGGTTGACCGTCCAATAGCCGACGTTATGCCGGTGCCTGGCATAGGACGATCCAGGATTGCCCAATCCGACGACCAGTTGCAACGGAGATCGGAAGAGC
>JBFXAN010000054.1:0-36511 GCA_050184225.1 Dehalococcoidia bacterium
CGCCATCGCCCGAACGGCCCAGCACGGTGGTTCCACGCTCAAGGACATCGGCGAAGGTCTGCGTTACGTGCGGAGCGAGCCGGTCGTATTCTGGCTGATCAGCGTCACGTTCGCGATCACGGTGCTGGGAATGGCCTTCACCAACCTCGCGCCGCTGCTGGTCACGGATGTGCTCGGCGGGGGCGCGACCAGCCTCGGGTGGGTATTCACTGCCTGGGGCATCGGCGCCGTCGCCGGCTCGATCGTGCTGGCGGGATGGCTGGCGGTGCTTCCAGCCAAGGGACTGCTCGTGATCGGGATGGTAGCCCTCTTCGTGGCCGGCTTGGTGGGGTTTGCCTACGCTACGTCGATCACGCTCGCAGCATTCTGTCAGTTCATCCCGGGGCTTGCCAACACGAGCATAATGGTGATCAGCAACGCCGTGATCCTGTCCGTGACGCCGGCGCTGCTGCGCGGCCGGGTGATGGGCATCTACTATATGAATCGAGGGTTGATGCCGATCGGGGCGCTGCTGTCGGCGGTACTGGGCGAAGTGATCGGCGTGCAAAACGCGATCGCGGCGCTGGCGTTGCTCAGCGGACTGGCCGTGGTGCTGGTGACGCTGCGCCAACCGGGGGCCTGGCGACGGGTGCAAACCGCGCTGGCATGAGGTCAACTGGGAGCATGATCAGATCAGGCGCCGACGTTGCTGAACTTCTCCGGGCGCTCGCTGCATCCGGCGATGACTGGCTCCGTGTTTGGGAAACCGAGGACGGAGAGTTCCGGGTGTCCGATGCAACCGGCAGCGTCGCCGCGATCGAAATCGAGCCGCATTGGGTGGAGGTCCGCGCCGGCCGGCCGGTCAACGCCGGGTCGTGGGCGACCGGCAGCGGATTTCGGCCGGAATATTCGCTACTCCGGCTCCATGTCTCCCACGACCCGCCGGCGATGGTGATCGTCCGCGGCCGGGTCTACCTCGATGGATTCTCGCTGCACACGCTCATGTGCACCGCGCGGGATGTGCTCTCCCTGGCTGGCCCGCTATCGCCAGAACCGGAACGCGCGTCCGCGTTTGTAGCGATAGAACCGGAATCAGGCGGATTCGAGCCGCCGGCCGATCATGGTCCGTACGACGAGCCACATGATATCGAACCAGCCGCCGCGGCATCCATCGTCGAACCGGCTTCGTACCCGGTGGCGGATGCGACGGTGATCGCTCCTGAGCCGGCCGCCTCACTTCCGAACGAGGCGTCGCTGTCCCCCGTGGCTGGGTTGAGGCCGGTCGAGTCGCCACCAGCCGGATCGAACGAGACCGAGGCGTCGGATGTTGCTCCTGAAGCGGACGCTGCCACCGAACCGCCGGTGCAAGGCACTCCGATCATGCCCACCTGGTCCAGCAGCGTCGGCGCAACCGTCCAGATCCCACGCCTACCGAAGACCGAGGGCGTTCCCAAGACCGGGAGTGCCGGAACACCAGGTGATGCCGCGCCCGTGGCAGCAGGCGCCACTCCGGCAACCTGCCACCGCTGTGGGGCGGAAGTGCAGGCGGGCGAACGCTTCTGCATCAATTGTGGAGCGGCGCAGGAGACAACGCCCCAGAGCTCGGTGCAGCAGACCGTCGCCAGGCGATCCGAGCCGGACACCGTGATCTGGCGGCGGCCACAGCCCGGCGACAATCAATGCGCCCGCTGCGGCGGAGCCAACCCCGACAGCAACCGGTACTGCCAGAGCTGCGGCGCAACCTTGCGCGACGGCTGACGCCAGCGGAGATCTGCCGGCGCTTCACTGTATCGCGCGGAACATCGAAGCGCCCTGCCGTGTCGTACACTCTATGGAGAGTGCGAGACTTGGACGCGCGTGACACGTCCGGACCGGGGTAGAACCAACTGTGCAGGGAAGACATGAAATACGATCCCGCCAGGTGTTGCGGGGAAGGATCGTCGTTGCGGTCTTCCTCTGTCTGGCGACGCTGGCGGCAGCCGGCTGTCGTGGCGACAAGCAGCCTGCTGAAGTAACGCCGGAGGCCGGCATCGACGCACCGGTTGCGACGCAAAGCAGCGGGCCGCTCGCCGGAGTCAGCATCCCCACAACAACACCAACCAGCGAACCAACGCCGGAGCCGGCCGTGCCGGTGGCCGAACCAACGCCGACACCACTCCCGAAGCCGAGCGAGGGTGCGAAGCTGACGCGGCTGGTGATCCCCAAGGCGAAGGTTGACCATCGGCTGGTGACCAAGGGGCTGACGCCAGGACGCGAGATGGAAGACCCCGGCGGTAAGGATGACGTCGCCTGGTACAACTTCAGCACCTTGCCCGGATTCGGCTCGAACGCGGTGCTCAGCGGTCACGTTGACTGGTACACCGGTGAGCGCGGCGTGTTCTGGTACCTTCGCAATCTCCACGAGGGAGATGAGGCACAGATCTTCTACTCGGACGGCACGGTGATTACCTATCGCGTGGTGCGGGTTGAGGTCTACGGGGCCAACAGCGCGCCGGTGGCGGAGATCACCGGCCCGACAACGAGTGATCGGCTGACGATGATCACCTGCGACGGCGTGTTTCAGCGGTCATCTCATGACTATACGGATCGCCGCGTTGTCTACGCGGAACGGGTGGCCTAGTGACCACCGCCGATCGTGGCACACGACGAGGCCGGTGGGTTCTCCACCGGCCTCGTGTTAGGCTGAAGCGGCGACCTTGGGGAGGGGTGCGGGATGCGGTGGCGGATTGCAGCGGCGCTGGCAATTGTGATGCTGATCAGCGCATGCAGTTCTTCGGACAATAGCAACTCCAGCAATGAAGCCGCCGCCAAGCCCAATGACAGCGGACTGCCGGTCCTGACCTTCACGTCGTCCGGCGGGGCGAACGCTTCCCTGGCGGTCGAAGTTGCGAATGACACCAATGAAATGACCTGCGGACTGATGCATCGCACGGAACTGCCGGACGACCAGGGGATGATCTTCGTGTATGCAGAGGACGCCAACGGCGGCTTCTGGATGCGGAATACACTGCTGCCGCTGTCGATCGCCTATACCGCCGCCGACGGGCGGATCGTCGATATCCTCGACATGGCCCCGGTGCCGGCGCCGGGGAATACGCCGTTCCGGCTTCCCGATGGATCGATCGTGCCGGTCGGCGACGGTCAACAGCCCCCGCCCGGCGCGGTATGGGCCACCTATCCGCCGCGCCAATCCTACCGTTACGCGATCGAGGTCAACCAGGGATGGTTCGCGCGCAACAACATCGCGATCGGCGACCACGTCGATGTGTCGGCGGCGCTCGCCAACCCCGATGCGGCGACACCGCCGCCGATCTGTGTCGAACGCGGGACATAGGGCAGATGGACCTTGTGCGCCAATGCCGCCCACAAGTGGCGAAAGGAATCATCATGCTGGGCATGCGCCGTTCCTCGCTCCTGCTCGTGGCGCTCCTCACCGCGCTCGTGACGTTCGTCGCGCTGGGACAGTCCTCCGCCGGCGCCCTGGCCGCGGGAGACGAGCCGGCGCCGGCACTGCCGCTTGTGCGCTTCTTTCCGCCCAACGGCGAGACGGTTTCCCTGACGGTGGAGGTCGCAGATACGCCCGAGTTAACCCAATGCGGTCTGATGCACCGCACGTCCTTGCCCGAGGATCAGGGGATGCTCTTTGTCTATGAAGGCAACATCGGCTTCTGGAACCGGAATACGCTGATTCCGCTGTCCGTCGCATATCTCAGCAGCGACGGACGCATCGTCGACATTCTTCCCATGGAGGCGACGCCGTTTGCCGGCGCGCCCGGCGTATCGCAGCCCGATCCTCGGGAACCCTACAGCTTCGTGATCGAAGCGAACGCTGGCTGGTTTGAGCGGCACGGCATCGGCATCGGGGACTTCGTCGATGTCGTCGATGCCGTCGCGCGTGGGTCCGTCGGACAGGCGCTCCCCTGGTGCCGCGTGTTGGGGTATTGAGCCTTGATACCCGTCGAACAACCGGTCTCACTGGCTGCCCGGCTTCGCCGGATTTCGGGTACGCTCCTCGATCTCGTCGTGCCGCGACGTTGTGGTCTGTGTGGTCGGTTCGACACCTTTCTCTGCGAACGCTGCACGGCGTTGTTGCCGGTGGCGTCGATGCCGCGCTGCCCGACCTGCTGGGGTTTGGTCGGGCAGCGCGGTGACTGTCGCTCCTGTGCCGTGGAACTGGTCCCGTCGCTGGCGGGGTTGCGCAGCCCCTATGTGATGGATGGTACCGCGCGGCGGTTGGTCCACGCGCTCAAGTACGACGGCCACTCGGCGCTGGCCGAGCCGATGGGACACCTGATGGCGGCGTGCCTTGCTGGGTGGGGGATCAGTCCCGACGTGATCGTGTCGGTCCCACTGCACCCATCCCGCCGGCGGCGGCGCGGCTTCAACCAGGCCGTCTTGCTCGCTCGGTCGCTCGCCGAGGTCAGCGGGATCAGGATGGACGCCGCGCTGCTCCGCCGGACGCGGAACACCGTCGCGCAGGTGCAGACAACCGGCGCGGAGGAGCGGCGCCGGAATGTGGCCGGCGCCTTTGTCGCCACTCGCCCGATCCCGGTGCGGAACGTGCTACTGGTGGATGATGTCTGCACGACGGGCGCGACGATGCGGGAGTGCGCGGGTGCGCTCCGTGCATCGGGCGCGCTCCGCGTGTTCGCCCTCACCTTCGCCCGGTAGGGGCCATGGGCACACCCCGAGCGTCCGCGCGTGACATCACTGCTACTGCTGATGGTTGTCAGGCTGGGTACACCGACCTACACTTGACCATCTCGATACGCGTGGCGATTCCGGCCGCAGCTTCCGCACGTGTTCAGTCAGGAGTGAGACAATGGAGCTTATCTTTAAGTCCCATCATCAGCCCCTCGACGAATCGTTCAAATCGTACGCACAGCGTAAACTCGACCGCCTCGCCCGCTATCTGCCCAGCGTTCGGGAGGCGGTGGTCGAGCTACGCCGCGAGAACACCCGGTCGGCGGGAGAGCGTTATGTCGTACAGGTGACGGTGAACAGCAACGGCACATGGTTACGCGCCGAGGAACGGGCCGCTGAGCCGCGCGTCGCGGTCGATCTGGTTTCCGACGCGCTCGGCCGCCAGATCCGGCGGCACAAGGACCGCGTCTATCGTAGTGGCACCGGCAGGCAGCGTGCCCGCGCCACGCTGCGCGAACCAGAACCTTCGGAGGATGAACTCCCTGACGATGAGGAAGGGCTCATTCTCGGCAAGGTGGTCCGCGAGAAGCGTTTCCCGATCCAGATCATGTCCGTCGAGGAAGCGGTCGAGCAGATGGAACTGCTCGGCCACAACTTCTTCCTGTTCCACGACGACGAGAGCGGCTACGCTCTCCTCTATCGCCGCCGCGACGGCGACTACGGCCTGATCCGGCCGGAGAAGTAGCGCGGCAATGGGCAAATCGGCAGTCGGCAATGGTGAGATCGAATGCCGATTGCCCATTGCCGATTCCCCATTGCCGCCGCTCACCTACACTGAACCCATGATGTTCGAGATTGTCGATCCGTTCCTGCTGGTCTTTGACGGCGGCGTCGGTGGGAGCGCCGTCGAGGATATGGTTGCGGCGGCGCGGCGGGCGGCGGCGCTCGATAGCCTCGAACGGGCACTGGGCACCGGAGCCTTTGCCGGAGGGTTGCTCGTCACTGACCGGCCGGTGGAGACGGACCTTCCCCGCGGGTTGGAGGTCGTGCGCTCGTCCGAGCCGTTTCACTTTGGCGAGGTGTTGGCGCAGACGATTCGCCAGCGACGGCTGGCCCGGCCGGTGGTGTTCGGCGCCGGGGCGCTGCCGTTGCTGACGGCCGACGAGTTTGCGGCGATTGCCGCCCGGCTGGCGTCGGTTGACGCGCTGGCGATCACGAACAACTTCTACTCATCCGACCTCGCCGCCTGGACACCGGGCGTCGCGATCGAGCGGGTGACAGCGCTGCCGGAGAGCGACAACCCCCTGCCGCGGATGCTGCGGGAGCAGGCCGAGTTGCCGGTGGAATCGCTGCCCCGGACGATCGCGACGCTGCTCGACATCGACACGCCGACGGCGCTGGCCGCGCTGGCGTTGTACGGCCGGACGGGACCGCGCCTCGCCCGCTTCCTCGGGACACTGAACCTGGACCTGACGCGCTATCGCCGGGTGATGGCGTGTGTTGTGGACCGGACCCGCACGCTGCTCGTTGCCGGGCGGGTCGGCAGTCACGCCTGGCAGTTCTTGGAACGCAACACCGCCTGCCGCGTCCGGCTCTACGCCGAGGAGCGCGGCATGCAGGCCGATGGCCGCGAGGCAGCGGGGCTGGTACAGAGCCTGCTCGGCCACTACATCGACGCCGCCGGCCTCGACCACACCGTTCGGATGCTCGGCGGGATGGCCGATGCTGTCTGCCTCGACAGCCGCGTGCTGACCGCGCACGCCCACCGGCAGCCGAGCCGGGAGGACCGCTTCAACTCCGACCTCGGCCGCGCCGACCGCATCGCCGATCCGATGCTCCGCGACCTGACCGCCGCCGCCCAGTCCGCATCGATCCCAATCCTGCTCGGTAGCCACGCCCTCGTCTCCGGCGGCCTGATGGCGCTGATTCAAGCGGCATGGGATGAGTATGACCGAGGGAGTCGGGAGTAGGGAATCGAGAGTCGGGCATTCGGGAGTGAGGAAGGAATCAGAGGGGGAAGCCGGCCGCGGGTATTGACAGACTTCTTTCGAAGCATTACTTTCGAAATATGTCATTCGAATCAGTCGCAGAACAGCCTGAAGAAGTACGGGATCCGCGGGCGATGCGCGCCCTCGCGCATCCCGTCCGCGTCGCCCTCCTGGATCACCTGCTGCACGCCGGCCCCGCCACCGCGACCCAGTGCGCCGCCGTCGTCGGCGAGAGTCCCTCGGCGTGCAGCTATCACCTGCGCACGCTCGCTAAGTACGGCTTTGTCGAGGAGGCGCCGGACGGTCATGGTCGCGAGCGGCCCTGGCGCGCACGCCGCCGCCGCCTGCGCTTCTCCAGCAGCCCGGATCAACCGCTGGAGCAACAGGCCGCTGCTTCACTCCTCCGCGAGCGGTTCCTCGAACGAGATGAGCAGATCTTCCAGCAGTATCTCCGTTACGAACACGCAGAGCCTCCCGAGTGGCAGGCGCAGGCCATGCTCAGCCGGAGCACCGTGTACCTGACGGTCGAAGAAACGCAGGCGTTCAACGACCAATTCCTGGCGATGATTCAATTGTACGAGCGCGAGGACCCGGCCGAGCGGCCGCCCGGCGCCCGGCCGGTCCACGTCGTCCTCCGCACCATTCCCCGACCGGAGGCCGCCACGGATGCCGGCGCTGCGGTCGAGGCGCACCCACAGAAACCGGAGACGGGCAAACGGCAGGAGCGGGCGCGATGAACGACTACAATATGCGCTATGAAACGATCCGGCTAGAGCACCAGGAGCGGATCGCCCGGGCGTGGCGGGTTGCCCTCGCGGAAGACGCCCGCGAGCGGCCGGCCGGCACGGCGCTCGCTCGCTGCCGGCGCCGGCTCGGCCTGCGGTTGATCCGGCTCGGCGTGTGGCTCTCCTTCCCCTCCGGGCCGGCCACCGGCCACCCGGCGCCACCGTGACGGCGGTCGCGCGCTACCCGCTCGACACATGTCTCCGGCCACAACCGGCATGGCGCCGCGCCTAGCGCAGGTAGGTGGCGACGCCGCGCTCCAACTCGCGGACGATCTGGGCGCGGCGGCTGGTGGGGTCGGCGGTGGGGGCGAGCAGGCTGCGCGCCTCTGCCGGGTTGGTGAGGAAGGCCGGTTCGACGAGCACGGCGGGCATCGTCGTGTAGAGCAGCACGCGGGCGCCGAAGTGACGGGCGCCGAAGTCGATCGCATCGGTGCGGGCGGTACTGAAGAGTCCGCTCTGCATGACGCCAGCCATCGCTTCGGCGAGGGGGATGTCGCTGGCCTTGCCGTGGAGCGCCAGCGCGCCGTTGATCGCGCGGTTGTCGACGCCGTTCAAGTGGACGGAGATGGCGATGTCGGCGCCGGAGATGTTGCAGAGGTAGGCGCGGTTGGCAAGCTCGAGCGTGAGATCGCTCTGACGGGTGAGAGTGACATCGGCGCCCTGTGCCCGCAGGCGCTGGGCGAGGGCGAGCGAGATGTCGAGCGTGACATCGGCCTCGCGCAACGTGCGGCCATCGTCGAAGACGTAGGCCGCACCGGATTCGGCGCCGCCGTGACCGGGGTCAATGCAGATGCTTCGGCCGGCGAGTGTCCCGCGTCCTGAGGCTGCTCGAAGGGAAGACGGCAGCGCCAACTCCTGGCCCGCGCGGATCAGATTCGGCTGAGTGATCCCGTTCGCGGCCGCGAGCGCGTCGGCATAGTCGGCCGCGCCGTATTCCCGCAGGGCGATCGACGTGAGTGTCTCACCCAGGGCCACGGTGACGCGCCGCGCCGATGCGGCGACCGGGATAGACGATGGCGTTGCTGCCGTCGATGGTGCGGCGCCGCTCGCGACGAGACCATCGCGTGACGGAAGCCGCAACTGCATCCCGGCGAAGACGAGGTCGGGGTTCATCAGCCGGTTCGCCGTGGCGATGACGTCGGCCTCGGCGGCGTCGCCGTAGTAGCGGAGGGCGATTCCGGTAAGCGTTTCGCCGGGTTGCACCGTGACGCTGGGCGGCGTCTGCGCGAAGACGCTGCCGCCGGCGATACTCACGGTCAGCGCCAGCGCTGCCGCCGCACCGCCGAAGATCGACCGGCGCTTCCGGATCAGGTTCGAACGTCGTGAGTCGGCGGGTGGAATGCGATCACCTGCACCGCCGGAGAGTGATCCGGAAGCCGCCCGGTGGGGGTCGGACATGGCTCCTCCTGCAGCACCCCGCCACCGGAATGAGCCGCCGAGCATGTACCCGGCTTGGAAGCGTATTCGCTCGGTTCGTGAACCGTTCGCACACGCCCTGTAATCTCACCCTAACGAAGCGATTCACCGCGGGTCAACGGGAATCACGTCCCTGTTTGGCTGGTTGTCATATCGGAGGATATGGTGGCACGTTGCGCGGTCTGAGAGCGTGGTTGAGCATGAAGCATGGCGGTCAGTTTTGTGTCCGAGATCCTTCGCTGTTGCTCAGGATGACAAACGCAAGCGCGACCACTCATTCAAGCATGGTCCGAGAGTTCCGGCCCTGAGATCACGACGCGCTGGCCCCGTAATCTCGACCGTCCATTTCACAAACCAAACTCCCGCTTGATCTCCTCCATCGAGTACACGTCTCCGCGTGCGATGGCTTCCCGTGCTTCAGCGACAGCGGCGGCTTCTTCCGACGTCTCCGGTTCGTCGTCGAGCGGCGCCGTCGCGAGCGTGACCAGCATCCGGTTGTCGCGCAGCTCGTGACGCCACTGAATGAGCAACTCGGCCATATGCAGGTCGCACTCCGGCAGCTCAGCGAGCAACTGATGGAGTTGCTCGCGCGTGATCATCGCCGACCTCCTGGATCACACGGCCGCCGGCACCTTAAGCCGGACCCGGGTGGGGGCCGTCGCGCCGTTCTCGGCGGGGAGGATCGATGTGACTTCGCCGCCGTTGTAGAGGAGGGGGACGAAGACGCTGCCGGCGGGGACCATGTCGGTCACCTGGGCACGAATGCGCATCTCGCCCTGGTCGGTGGCGAGCGTGACCTCGTCACCGTCGGCGATGCCGAGGCGTTCGGCATCCTCCAGCGACACCTCGACGAACTCCTCGCGGTGCAGCTTGTCGGCGTCGGGCTTGTGGATGGCGGTCGCTTCGATGCTGGTGTAGAGCGTGCGGCCGGTCATCAGCGCCAACTGGAGGACATCGACCGGCGCCTCCTCGTCGGCAGTGATGGACTGGAGTGCGTTGGCGGGGACGGCGCCGTTGAAGTCCTGCCGCCGGTCGCCGGCGATCAGGTCGATGTAGCGGACGCCGGCGTAGGCGGGGACGATCGCGGCAATCTCCGCCATCACCGCCTCCGGGTTCTCAGAGAAGGTAACGGAGCGGCCAAGTTTGGCGGCGAGGATCGTGCCAAGCTCGGCCAGTGCCTCGATCGCGGGGCGGGCCTGCTCCTGCCGGCCGGTGGCGACGCTGCGCCGGAGGATGCGGCGGTCGGCGGGGGTGTAGGTGCCGGCCTTGCCGTAGACGTCGACGTCGGGGAGGACGTATTCCGCCAGCTCGGCGGTGTCGGTCATGACGTTGTCGATCACGACGAGCAGGTCGAGCGCCTCCAAAGCGGCGTGGACGCCGGCCTTGTCCGGCACACTGAGCATCGGATTGTCGCCGGTGATGACGAGCGCCTTGAGCTTCCCATCCCGCGCCGCCGCGAGCATGCCCTGGAGGGTGAGCCCCTCGACCTGCGAGAGACGGACGCCGCCCCAGGTCTCGCCGGCCTGGCCGCGATAGGCGCCGTCGGCGAGCGGATGGTAGCCGGGGAGGAGTTCAGGTGTCACACCGAGGCCGCGCAGGCCGTTGACGTTGACGTCGGTCGGCATCACGTAGAGGGATGCCGGGGCGCGAGCCGGGCCGCAGACGACGATGGCGAGGTTGGCGGCGGCCTTGGCGGTGTCGGCGTTCTGCCAGGCGTTGACGTGGGTCGGCGCGAAGACGACGGCGACGTTCGCATCCTCGCCCCTGGCGATCGCGTCCTTGAAGACGGCGACGGCCTCAGCCAGGGAGGGCGTGCCGCTCGTGTCGAGGTTGCCGCCGGCCGCGGCCTGGATGCCGCCGACGCCGCTCTGGTTCAGTCCATCGCGGACTTCCTGGTCGGCGAGGAGGGCGCGGACGAGGGCGGTGATGGACTGCACCTCACCGCCGGGGGCGGGCCGCAGCCACGCCTCGGCGAAGTCGACCAACTCGCCCCAGCGGGCGCCGACGTAGACGAGGCGGGCATCGTTGTAGGCGACTGCGTCCTTGAGGCGCAGAGCGGCGACCGGGTGGCTCGCTTCGAGGTCGTCGCCGACAACGAGGATGTGCGTCGCCGTGCGCAGCCGGGTCATGTCGGCGGGCAGCGACTCAGAGCCGAAGGCGCCCTTGACCGCGCTGCCGACGGCGCGGGCGACGGCGCCGCCGCTGAAGTCGATGTTGTTCGTGCCGACGACGGCGCGGGCGATCTTCTGGACGGTGTACGCCTCCTCGTTGACGAGGAGTGGTCCGGCGAGGAAGCCGATCGCGTCCGGTCCGTGTTCGTTGGCGATGGCGGCGAGGCGGCCGGCGATGCCACCGAGGGCCGAGTCCCAATCGATCGGCGCCATCAGGTCGCCACGGCGGACGAGCGGGCGCTGGAGGTACTCGCGCGCCTTGAGCGCATCGTAGTGATAGCGGCCGCGCACGCAGATCTGGTCCTGGGAGACGGGGTTAACCGTGCTGGGGCGGACCATGACGCCGCGGCCGTCCTTGACGCCGAGCTTGATCGTGCAGCCGACGGAGCAGTAGGAGCAGACGGTTTCGACCCACTCGTCCGGGCGCGAGATCCACTTGTGTGGGTGCTCGAGCAGGGTGGCGGTGGGGCAGACATCGATGCAGGCGCCGCAGAAGTCGCAGTTGGACTCGTCGACGCGGCCGCCGGCGCCGAAGGCGATGCGCGTGCTGAAGCCGCGGCCGGCGAGGGTGATTGCGCCGGTGTGGCGCAGCTCGTCGCAGGCGCGGACGCAGCGCGTACAGATGATGCACATCTTCGGGTCGAACTCGAGGAAGGGGTTGGCGCGGTCGGCGGGCGGGTGTTCGGGCGAGGCGTAGAAGGAGCGGGCCTCGCCCTCCCACGGCTCGAACTTGGCCATGCCGACGACCTCGCAGGTCGCCTGGAGCTCGCAGCGGTAGTTCTTCGGGCAGGTGACGCAGCGGTGGGTGACGACATCGTCACGCAGGCAGATGTCGCCGGGATGGCAGTGTTCGCGGCGGTGGCAGGTGAGGCAGCGGTCGGAGTGATTCGCCAGGATCAGGGAGAGCACCTGCTTGCGCGCCTGACCGACATCATCGGAGGTGCGGGAGCGGACGACCATCCCGTCCGTCACCTTGGTGGAGCAGGAGAGTTGGAGGCCGCGGGCGCCCTCGATCTCGACGAGGCAGGTGCGACAGCCGGCGTAGGGAGGCAGCCCATCGATGTAACAGAGGCTGGAGACGTAGACGCCCGCTGCTTTACAGACTTCGAGCAATGTCGCCCCGTCGGCGCATTCAACCGGCTGACCGTCGATCGTGATGTTTGCCATCGTGAAGCCTTTAGCTTTTAGTTGTTAGCCATTAGCCATTAGCTATTAGCCACTCGTCAGTAACCACCGGACCCTAACGGCTAACGGCTAATGGCTAACGGCTATCAGTCTTCGCCTCGTGTGCTTTTCGAGACGGCTTCGGCGCGTTCGTTGCCGAAGGGCGCCTTCTGGCCGTTGGGGTAGGTGTAGTTGTGCGTGCGCAGGTAATCCTGGGCGAGGTCGGTGAGGTCGTGTTTGTCCTTGTACATGTCGTCGAAGGTGAGGACGGCGTCTTTGAAGGTGCCGCCGACCTGGATCGCCTCGTAGGGGCAGGCCTCGGTGCAGAGGCCGCAGTACATACAGAGGCGGAAGTCGATCTCGTAGCGGTCCTTGTTGAGGGAACCGTCCGGATTGGGGCTGGTGGCGACGAGGATGCAGCCGTCCGGGCAGGCCTGGGCGCAGGTGGAGCAGCCGGTGCAGCGTTCGTCGAACCAGAGCAGGTTCGTGCGAGCGCGTGCCGGGATTGGCCGCACCTCTTCCGGAAACTGAATGGTGACGGGTTTGCGGAAGAGGTGCTTGAAGGTCTGCTTCAGGCCCTTGGCGATGCCGATTCCGTACACTGGGCCACCTCGTTTATCAGTCGAACAGACGATCGATCTCGATAGTCACGTCGGGCAGCGCCGCCGGTTGGATGACGCCGCCCCGATGCAGGGTCATGCCATAGCTCCCGTCCGGCTGGCGGCGCCAGGCGGTGAGGGTGCGTTCGTAAGGATGAATCCGCCAGACTTCCAGATCGCCGCGCTGTTGGTACTCTAGGACCTTCGTGTCGACGTCGTACTCACCGGTCGAGGGCGACCAAATTTCGACGACGAGCGGCACCGGTTCTTCATAGACCTCGAAAGTGCCAGGTTGCTGTCTTAGCCGGACGACCATGGCGCGTGGAATGACGCACAGATCTGGCACGTAGAATGTGCCGGACGAGATCCTCAGGCGTCCATCGCCTTCGGCAACAGCGTAGCGGCTGCGGTCGATCTGGAGAATGAACTGGTCACGAAGGGCACGAGCCGCCTCGTTGTGTTCGGTGGTCATGGGCGGCTTGTCCCGAAGACGGCCACAGACGAGTTCCCACTTTCCCTCGGGGTCTTCCAAGGCCACGCGCTCATAGGTTTCTACGCTCACCGGCATGGTCAGTTCCTTCAGCATCCCTGGCTGCCGTAGATCCTCGACGTGCGAGGAAGCTGCCCTTCCATCCTCAGAATAGCGGAGTGCCGAACTACGGTGAAGAGATTGCGAAGCGAATCACGAGTAAATGGGGCAGCGGGCAACGGGTCGAAGCTTGATTGAATGGTTCTATTCCGCAGGTCGCGCGGCTGAATCTGGAGCAGTTGATTGAATGTGCGTAACAGGTTCGGATTGTGGCCGCAATCTTGATTGTTTGCTCGATCGTTCGCGCTGTGACGATGGGGCGGGACGAATTGGTGGCCAGGGACTATGTCACGTTTCACGGAGCGCCTCCTTTCTGGTCGGAGTATGACGGCAGGGTACGGAACAGATGTGCTGTCCGTCGAGCGGCCGGCGACACTGCGAAGCGCTGACACCGGGAGGCATAGCTCCCGCACTATGACGTCATGAAGGCTCCGAAGAAGCGGTCGAAGGTATTAGTGACGTTCAACGCGGGGTCTCGATAGCGTCCAGGGCGCGCCGTGCGTCGGTGATGATTTCGGGCGCGGTTATTGGCTCAATGAGGGCGAGTTTGGTGCGGGCTGCGCGGTCGCTGATGATCTGCTGGTCGCAGAGTACGACGACAACGGCGGGAACCGTCACGATGGAGATGGCGAGGTTTGACGCGTAGATGGCGGCCCGGCGCTCATTGATCAAAAGCGCGGCGCCGAGGTGTTGGGCGAGGGGAATGGCCTCGGCTTCACCTGCCCCGAAGATTGTCAATGGGGCCGGTGCAGGATCAGATGGGTCTGACATCTGGACGCGCAGATGGCGGAAGAGTGTTGCATACGGGTACTCACGCCGTGGAGCCGAGGGCTGAACGGCGAGAATCTCTCGTTCGACGGCACGCGGGACGATGATCTCGAAGAGGTCCAGGCAGTTTGCCGCGACTTCGGCGCGATATGCGGCGATCCAGAACGAGGTTTCGAGGACCGCGGCGACGCGCACCATCCGCCGATTCTCTAACGATCGGATTCGGTCAGCGTCGCCGCTGCCGCAGCGAGGCGCGAGCTTCCGAAGCGTCTTGCTAGATAGTCGAGTTCCGAGGCGAGCGTCGATGGACCTGCGAGCAACGGGATACCCCGCTCCGCCAGTCGATCCAGGAATGCTGCCCGAGGGAGGCCGGCGATCGCCGCTGCGTCCGCCGAATCGGCGCCTTGGAGATAGACCAGCAGACCCTGTTCGAGGCGCAATTCCTTGACGCCGCGCAACGCCGCACGTTTAAGGACGGCCGCCGCCGGCTCACCGGTCACGGCGCTGAGGTCGTCCAGCGCCGCCAATTCATCATCGGTCAGGTGGATCGATTTCGCCGGCATGGCTTTCCTGACTGCGAGTTGTGTGTAGTATACCGCAGGCATCGGCAGGTCGGTTTGCCGAAGCGGCGGTCGATGGTGATGGCAACGTCGGGGAGGACGACAGGGCGGTTCACGCCGCTCCAGAGAGGAGACACCCTGCGATGGACGAACGTTGGCAGCGGGTGCAGACAACGATCTCGGCATACGAGCGGTATGCGACTGATTTCGCCGAGAAGCCGGACGACCGCCGGTGGCTGCGGCCGCTGGTGGATTCGTTTTCGGCACTGCTCAGTCCGAGATCGTTGGTACTCGATCTCGGCTGCGCGTCGGGACGCGAAACCGTCGAGTTGCAGGCGGCGGGACTCCGCGTGGTTGGGTTCGATCTGACTGCCGCGTTTTTGCGGATCGCTCAGGCTCGGTATCCCTCCGTTGGGTATCTGCGGGGCGATGCGCTGCACCTCCCTCTCGCCTCTCAGTCGCTCGACGGCGTTTGGGCAATGGCATCCCTTCTTCATCTGGCTCCGGGCGAGGCCGGGTCTGCCTTGGCCGAAGTTCGACGTGTCCTCAGGCCGGGAGGTGCGTTCTATTCCTCGCTGCAGATTGGGTCGGCGGTGGGCATGGTTGCGCCACAGGCCGGCGAGGCGGTGCAGGCGGACCGGTACTACGCCTTCTACGAGCCGGAGGCGTGGCGGGCCCGGTTGGAGCGGGCCGGGTTTGAAGTCGTCCGCTTCGATGCCCTAGAGCTTGATCCGGAGCAGGCTTCCGCAAGTTGTAACCTTGGCGCCCGCGGGTGGATCAATGCTTTTGCACGAAGGCCGCATGGATGAGGTTGCGGTCGTGGGTACAACTCGCCGAAGGATGATACAATGACTAAGGAGGGTGAGCAATTATGACGAGCGAACTTGCATCGACCGACATCCGGCACATGCCCGAACTGGCGCCGCTCATCGAAGAAGTTGAGTCAACGGGCAAGCCACGGCGCATCACCCGCGACGATCACGATGTCGCCGTCCTCGTACCAGTGCGGACCAGACGGCGGCGCGGAGCACCGCCCCGAGTCATCGGCCGGTCGATCACCGAGGAGACGGCTGGGATCTTCAAAGACTATCGACTGGCACGACCCCTATCGCCACAAGAGGAGCGGAACGCCTTTGAGGAAGGTGTGGCCCAAGAAGTGAACGAGCACGCTGGGTGATTCGATGGCCGAACCGGACCTTCCGTTTCTGGACGCCAACGTCATCCTGCGCCACGCCCTCCAAGACCACGCCGAGCATTCTCCGCGCGCCAGCGCATTGGTTCAGCGCATCGAAGACGGCGAGCAACGAGTCCACACAGTCGACGCCGCCATCTTCGAGGCGGATTGCTTTCACATCTCCGTGATCGAGGTCGCAGGTTTGACCTAGCTGGTGAGTTTTGACCAGGGCTTCGATCGTATCTCTACCATCATGCGCACGGAGGCCCGATGACAGCGGCGAACTCGCATGACCACCGCCGGGAAGGTGCCGAGCGTCCACAACCGATTGGTGCTATGGACCGTACCAAACCAAGTTGATCCAGAGCACCACGAACACGATGGCACCACCCATCAGCGAAGCGACGCGCGGGAGCCGTGTGCGCAGGAGGACACCTGCAACGAGCATTCCCAGCCCAAGGCAGATCAACTCCGCACCGGCAAGGGTAAACGCCGCGAAGTATCCGGCCACAACGACTATTGGACCGAATACCATCAGAAGCGTCGATGTGAAACGCCAATCCGCTGCACTCATTGCGGTGACCTCACCGTCCCTGCGATGAGCTTCGACCATTGTGTTGCCGTGCCCGGAGCCGTCCGATGGACCAGCCGATCACGGCGCCGACCGGGCACAAGACAAAGGCGAAGAGTGGGACGAGAGGGCGATGCCGGCGCCACCACTCGTCCAGAGTACGCCGATGAGAACGCTCACCACCGCGCCGCCGATCAAACCCCAGAGCCAGGGCGGTGTCGATGGTTGACGTTGTTCATCACTCGCCATGATCGGCGCTCCGTCGCACGGTCGTTCACTCCATGGCTTTGTACTTAAGCCAAGCGGCGGCGGTCCAGAGCAGCGTGGCCGGAAGGAACAGCATGCCGAAGCTTGGGAGGAATGGTACGGAAAGCATGGCCGACACGCCGGCGGCGACCACAACGAACGGCGCCCCCCACTGAAGGGAAATCAGGAGGGGGAGCGTCTGCACCAGGAGATACGTCAGGGCGAGCACTACCGCGATCGGCGAATGGCTGAGAAACCCGGCTATCACCAACCCGATAGCGCCGAGTCCGCCAGCGATTGTCGCGATGTATGTGGCTACCCTACCCCGTGGTTCTCCTTGCATAGGCCGTTGCTCGTGTGAGCGTCATTGCGTGATCCTCACGTTGTTAATCAGCGTACAGGTCAACTTGCACGTGCGGCGGCGGCCATAACGTAGAGCGTCTGGATGATCAGCCATCCTAGGAATGTGAGGTCAGCGAGCTTTACCATTCGTCGGAGCTTGGGACCGAACTGTACGCGGAACTCCCACGGTCCTAGTTCATTCGATGAGTGGTGGCGCATCGAACACCTCATTCGACCCCGCTGACGACACAGCCAATGATGGCGGCGCGTCGAAGCGTTGCTCGCTTGCTGAATGGGCTCTTTCAGCTTGTCACGATCCAGATCCACTGATCCATGCGTGGATTGCGGCGGCGCTGACGGTGACTCGGCATCACCACTCAGAGCGTGGTTGAGTATTCAGAATGACGCGACATGGTCATCCTGAGCGCCAGCGAAGGATCTCGGACGCTATCAGACCTCCGAGATCCTTCGCTGGCGCTCAGGATGACAAGCGGACCGATGGTCTTCATTCTCAAACACGCTCTCAGCGACCGCGATACGCGTCACAGCGACCAACTATCGCGTTCTGTCGGTGCATCCGCTGAGGATGGGAGACGCATGAAGATCCTCGGATAGCCGCCCGGCCGGTCCGAGGAGACCGAAGCCGGTGATCTACGGCTACGGTTGGCTGCCGGTGCGGGCGCCGCCGGGGCGGTAGGCGCCGCTCGTCCACTCGTCCGGCATGACGCGGGCAACGCGGACGGTGCCGCCGCGGCCGTCTGGTTGGTAGATGGCGGCCTCACCCTGGGCGAGGTCGGCGACGATGCCGACGCCGTGGGCGACGATCACGGTGTTGGTTCCCCGCGGGGGGATCAGGGTGACGCTCTGCTCGATGTAGGCGTTGCGCTGTTCGGCGGTGAGCGGCTGATCGTCGATGCAGCAGAGGTTGAGCGCGGGCACGACAGCATCGACACGGCCGAAGGCGATGCCCGCCGTCTCTTTGGCGCGGCAGATCTCGCTGGTATAGACGGCGCTCACCGGGATCGCAAGCGCGCGGAAGGTGTTGCCGATCGTGCGGGCGTCGCGGAGGCCGGCTTCGCGGATGTTGCGCTGGGTCCCACAGTCGTTCACGTTGACCGGCGCCATGTCGACGCCGTCATCGGCGAGGACATGGCGGAAGAAGATCACGTAGCCGCCCTGGAGCAGTTCTTCGGCGGTGAGGCCGGCCGGCTGAGCAGAGGCGATGGGAGTGCCGGGCGCGACAGCGGCGGCGAACACGGCGATGGCGAGCGCGACGATGGTCAGGGCGATGCGCCGGTGGGCATTGTGGAGGGCGCGCGCCGCCGCGACTGGGGTGACGGTCATGAAGAATCCCCCTGGGAGAAGATGCGGGATCAACCCGCGATGTTGAGGGTGCGTAGCCGGTTGACGCTGAGGAGCGTGAACAGGAGCACGACCACCGCACAGCTTACCAGGGCGCGAGGTCCGGAGAGGTCGGCGCTGAAGACACTTTCCGGCAGGGTGGAGAAGGCGTCGGCGATGCCGCGCATATATTCCCGCACGCTCAGGTTGCGGATGCCTCCGAAGAACTGGGTGAGCAATCCCTCCCAGACGAAGACATAGAGCAGGCCGCCGATCAGGGCGCGGCTGGTGATCAATCCGAGAAAGGTGAATATCGCCGCATAGGCAGCGGCGCCCAGGCCGGCACCCAGGGCGAAGGCGAAGGCGACCCGTGCTTCGTCGACGCCGCGGTCGAGGATGAGCGCGGTGGCATAGACGCCAACGATGACGAAGACGGCAATGATCGCCACGGTGGGCAGCAGCTTGCTCACCACGATCTTCCAGCGCGCCACCGGCTTGAGCAGCAGATAGACGATCGTGCCGTCCTCGATCTCGCTGCCGAGGGCCGAGGCGGCAAAGACCAGCGCCGTCACCGGCACGACGAGGGTGAGAAAGAGACTGTTATACAGCCCGACGAGAAACTCTTGAGGGTCGACGGTCGCGTCGCTGAAGGTGAAGAGCAGCGCCAGCAGCGGCGGCAGCGCGCCGAGGCCGATGAGCACCAACAGCTTGCCGCGTGTGAGGAGCTGCCGGACGGTCAGCCACATGATCTCTGGTTGCACGCTCAGCCATTCTCCCAAGTAACGACCGATTCGAGCATGACGATCAAATCAGGCACATTCGATCGAACTGTTGACCATGCAATCGTCAGGTTGACCCGGCCATATTCGTGGACAAGCCGATGACGCATCCCAATGATATCGTCCCACGGTATCTCAGGATGCTCGTTTCGCGTGGCCTTTGAGATACCGCGTGCCGCCTCGCCGATGGTCTGCAACACGTAGACCACAGCCAACTGGATCGCGCGCTCGGTCTGAAAATGGTCCCACGTGACATCTGCGACAAGAGACCGACCTTCCCGACACCATTGCAACATATCGAGGAGAAGGGCGTCATCCGACGGCATAAATCGTCTGGACCGTCGTTAGAATTGCGTTTCGCCGGATGAAGTTCGGACTTTGCTCGACAGTTGCCCGTTCAACGAGATCAACGGGACGGCCGATTATCTCTTGCAGCTCGCGTTCCATTTGCGCGAGATCGAAGAAGGTCAAACCGTGATCGGGCGCGAAGGTGACGAGCACATCGACATCGCTGTCGGGGCGGAAGTCGTCGCGGAGCACTGAGCCGAACAAGGATAGCTCCGTGATCTGCCAGCGGCGGCAGAACTCGGCGATCGCCGCCATCGGCATCTCGATCCGTGCGCCCGATGTCATCCGGTTGCGTCCTTTCCCAGTGGCCGCCGCCGTCGCGTGATTCGAGGATACCAGAGCGGCGGTCACACCTTGGACAGGGAACGAAGGAACCCCACCGCCGGTCCGTTCCGGCCCTTGTGTCGTGGCCGGAGGTACGGCGTCGTCGGGGTACGACCGGCGCACCAAACACCGGACCGAGGGCGCTGCGGCAGGTGAGGCGGCGCTATTTACCATACGGTCAACAGAGCGCCGGCCACGGCCGCCGAACGAAGAAGGAGATCCGCCATGCTGACGACCACTTTTCCGGAGACGACGCACGATGTGTTCGGCTTTCGTTTTGCCGAGCCGGGCGCAGCGCCGCACATCTGGACGATCACGGCAAGCCTGGTTGCCGCCCGACGCGAGTTTGACGGCCGCATCACCCTCGTGATCGCTGACCCGGATGGACGGCCGCATCGGATGCTCGTCGCCTTCCCGGCGCCGACCGATCCGATCGCCGCCGATGACGCGCTGGGCGCCCGGATCGCATTGGGCCGAACGGCCTTCGTCGAGAGCTTCGTCAACCCATCGGTGGAGGGTTGCAGCCTCCTCTACGGGAAGGCGGAATTGACGCTGACGCTGCCGGAGCGCGCGGGCGACGGCGCGCGATGTCCGATGCCGCGCATCGTCGATTTCATCGCCCTCGGCGGCGACGCGGCCACTCCGGCCCGTCGCGCCGGTGGCGAGCGCCGCTGCTCATGATGCAACTCAATCTACGTGCGATCAGTAGCGTCAGGCGTCGATCTCCGCCAACAACAACTCACCGCGGTGGAGGCGAAACGTGTGGCGCGTTCCATCTTGCTGATTCGCAGCTCACGGAACTACCGTCACGGATCCGAATTGGTGAAAGTGATGGTCGAACGCAAATGCACGGTCAATCCCCAACTTCTCAATCACGACTTTGCTCGTACAATCAGTAAAATTCCAACCCTTGTCCGAGAATCGCCGAAAGACCAGCCATGCCTGCGTGATATCATGTTCCGTTAGGTAATAAATGTCGACTTGCCCGCTTTCAAAGAATTCGGCCCCCATTACCAACGCACGCTCACGTTCACCCCGTATGCGGAGTAACGTCAGTGTTTCCGACACCACATAGTCCGTCGTGAGCCATCGCTCCCGATTGCTCCGTGACCACTCGACCGCAGCTGAATGGTGTCTGTTGGTTGGCACTACTCGGGCGAACCAGCCACCAGTATCGACGAAAATCATGAGTCACGGTCTTCGCCATACAGTGCGCGGTCATGATCTTCGCCGGAAAAAGGATCGGTCTTGCCTTGGAGCGGCATTGATGCGATCTGGTCGAGTCTCTCTTCGAGGGATACTCCATGACCGGATTCGTCGATGATGATCACTGAAACGCGAGATCCCTCGCCGAGCGAGATCGGATTGAGCGGTCGAAGCACCCCCCCTTCGTATACTGCTTCAAACGTGGTCACCATTGCGCTCCTCCTGCGCCACTTCCACCGATCGAGATGGAGTCCGGCAGCGCCGGGTCACACTCTCTGATTTGATCCTCTGTCACCCGTACCGTGGATTATATCCACGGGGCGATGAGAGCGGGTTCGCGGGCCTGCCGCGACTCGTTCATTCCGACACTGCTGCGCTACATTGTCGGTATCGATCACGGCGATCTCAGAGGGGGCGCCCATGAGTGTCAAGCTTGGCATCGGTCTGGCGGCCTGGCCATTTCCGGAGCACGATCCGGAGCAGTTCTTTAGCTATGTTGAGCGGGCGGAGGCACTGGGGGTCGATTCGCTCTGGTTGAGCGAGCGATTGACCAGTCCAGTGATGATGCTGGAGCCGCTGAGCGCGCTGGCGATGGCGGCGGCGCGAACGCGCGGTATGAAGTTTGGCATGAGCGTGCTCGTGTTGCCGGCGCGAAACCCGGTGATTCTGGCGCGGACGCTGGCAACGATTGACTTTCTCTCCGGTGGGCGGATGCTGCCCGCTTTTGGCCTCGGCCTCGAAGATCCGCGCGAGCAGGAGGCGGCGGGGATCGCGCGGGCGGAGCGGGCCGCACGTGTTGAGGAATCGGTGGAACTGATGCGCCGCCTGTGGTCGGAAGATGGGGTAACACATCACGGCCGGTTTTACCACGTCACCGAGGCGACGGTACGGCCGCGCCCGCGGCAGGTGTCGCTGCCGGTGTGGTTCGGCGGGCGTTCAGACCCCGCGCTGCGACGCGTCGGCGCCCTGGGCGATGGCTGGCTTGCGTCGGCGGTGACCCCGGATGAGGTGCGTATCATGGTGCCGCGCATTCAGGTACATGCGGCGGCGGCCGACCGGGCGATCGATGATGATCACTACGGTGTGATCGTTCCATACTGGATCACGACCGATCCTGATGCCGCGTTGGAACGGGTCGCGCCGTCGATGCTTCGACTCCGCCCGGATGCGTCACCGGCCGGCTATGCAGCGGTGGGAAGCGCGGCGCACTGCCGTGAACTGGTGCAGCGATATATTGACGCCGGCGCGAGCAAGTTTGTGCTGCGGCCGGTATGCCCGCCGGGCGAGATTGCCGATCAGTTGGAGCGACTGGGCGACGAGGTGCTGCCGGCCTTTCACGGGACACCGGTTGCGGCCGGCGGCGTAGCGTAGGCCGGAGTGTTCACTACGAAAGAGTCAGGACACCAAGAACCGAGCGGGCTCGGCGGTTCGTGGTGAGTCGACGTGCCGGGGGCGGAGCGTGGCAGTTCACGTGGAACGAGGGAAGTCATGAGCGACGACACGACGGATCGTGCGGGTGCCGAGACCGGTGCGGAGAGCGATCTCAAGGGAAAGCTCGCGGTCACGGCCGACGATACAACGATCGGCCCGGTGGAGGTAGTGACGGACGCGTATCTGCGCGTTCGGGCCGATGACAGCGATGCACCGGGCGGTCAGTTGTGGATTCCCCGAACGCTGGTGGATCGGGTGGACGGCGCGATAGTGCGGCTCAACCGCGAGCGCGCCGACCTCCACGATGCGGTGCTGGCGATGCCGCCCGGTGAACAACGGGAGTTCGGCTCGCTGCTGCTCAAGGTCCGCATCGGTCGGGAGCGAAGCCTGGGACGTGCCGGGTGATGCTGTCCGGTGACGCTGCCGGCGAGCCGGCGGCGATGCCTCCAACCCTGCCTGCCGCTTACGAAAGGCAATCGGGACAGCGGAGGACACGAACGGCGCGCGGATACCACAAGGGACCTTCGGTGACCGACCCCCAGCGCATGGCAGTACGGGGCCAAAGGTTGCGACATCCCCAACAGCGACGCAGGTCAACGTCCGATTGCGCGTTGAGCACCGCCTCGGCGTCGCCACTGATGCCGATGCGCGTGCGTTGATCCAGACTCATGTCTACCCCTCCAGACCAATTCCCCACCCCTCAGACAATCGTGATTGTGTCTGCAAGGTCTGATTCAGTCAAGCGGCTCTCGGCTGAATGATTTCTGTTATGCCGAGTACTTCGGCAGTCGAGCCGCGAGGCAGGAAACGCTGTATACATAACGCAGGTCAGACCGAGAAGTTACCGCATCGCTTCCCATGCCCAGGGGCACCGCTTATAGTGGGACTGCCATGACGATGGACAGTTCGGATTCGGAGTCTGTGGCGCTGAGTGCGGCCGTGCTGCTCTCGCAGGCCAGCGCGCTGCTGGCCCGGCGAGGCGGCCGCGTGCTGTCGCCGTGGCGTGTGACCTGGCCGCAGGCGCTCAGCCTGTTCGTCCTCGCCGAACAGGGCGTGCCGATCTCGGCAACCCGGCTGGTCGAGCATCTTGGCCTCGGCCGCACGGCGATGACGAGTGTCGTCGATCGACTGGAACGCAATGGCTGGGTCGAACGGCGGCCGTCGCCGATCGATCGCCGGACGGCCGATCTGGTGCTGACCGATGCCGGCGCCCAACTCGTCACGGCGATCCGTCCCGTACTCCGCGACCTGGCCGAGCAATACTTCGCCGGCTTCCGTCCCCGCGAGCTGGAGCGGCTCAGCAGCGACCTCAACCGCCTCCGCTCCACGCAACCTGGTCGGCTGTGACCTGCTGAATATTGAACCACAGAGACGCAGAGGCGCAGAGATTTGGTAGAGCGGTGCCTGACACGCACCGTCGCCCTTTAGATCTCTGCGCCTCTGCGTCTCTGTGGTTCAAATACGCTCAGTCAGACCGACGGGTCGTCGTCGTGGGGGGGGAGTGGGGGTTGCATGCCGAGTTCTTTGAGCATTTCTTGGAGTTGCTCGGGGGTGAGGCCGTGGCGGGTGAAGAACTGTTGGACGAGTTGATTGACCGCTTCCATGTCCTGGCGAGCGAGGGCGTCGGCGATCTCCAGCGCGGATTCGAGCGAGACGAAGAGTTGGCGGCGCTCGGTTTCGTTGCTGGTGGCGAGGATGGTCGCCATCAGCTGGGTGAAGAGATTGGTGGTTCTGGCGATGCGGACCCGGTCGTCGGGGTGCGGCGGGAACTCGCCCTTGACGGTCACTTCCAGTCCGGTGCGGCTGTCGCTGGCAACGTATTGCTGGGCCATGGACGTTTCCTGTGGCAAAACGGTCTTCATTCCACTGTAGCATGACGGCCGAGCGGTGGCCGCTCTTGAAACACAAAGGACGCAAAGACGACAAAGGTCACGAAGAGATTCTTAAAGACTTTGTGCCCTTTGGTTCCTTTGCGTCCTTTGTGTTTCAAGAGCGGTACGTCAGACCGACGGGCGTTGTTGCCAGGCGGACCAGGCGTCGCGGACACTTTCGAAGCGCCAATCGAGGTGCTGGAGGTTCCACATCCGTTCGGCGGCGCGGACCCAGCCGTGGAAATCGTCACGGTCGTCCGGTGGAACGACTTCGGCCTGGGCACGGAAGTCGGCGCCCATCCGAACGAGTTGGATGTCGTCGCCGACACGATTGACGGCGATCCGCTCGTCGCTGTCGAGTAACAATCCTCGCCCGATCAAGTCGCCCAAGCGTCGATGTCGCCGCATGGGTCTATTGAAGCGCATCGACGAGCAAGGGGCGACGGCCGCAAAGGGGTGGGGATACCTTTGCGGCCGTCGCATTCAACGCGCCGGCGGGGAATCCGGCGTGCGATCCGGCGGCGCACAGCCGCAGGAGGGGAACATCCCGGCCATCCGCCACCAGTTCGCCGGCCGGATTCCTCGCCGGCGCCCCACGAGCCTACGGGTCGCGGCAGCGCGAGGCATCTGGCAATCGCCAGATTTCCCGGCGATCTGGCATATGGCAGATGCGGCCCCGCCGAGGTACATGAGATCGGACCGCTAGACGGCGCCGTCGAGGAGCTTGTGCGAAACCGTCCACGCGGCGATCTGGGAGCGTGACTGAAAGCCGAGCTTGGCGAGGATGTGCTCGATGTGGGAACCGGCGGTGCCTTCTGTGATCGTCAACGCCTGAGCGATCTGTCGATTGGTCATGCCGCGTGCGACCAGCGTGGCGACCTCACGCTCGCGTCGTGTGAGGATCTCCGGCATGTGTCCGTTGGCGGTGGGAGGTGTGATCGAGAGACCGGCGGCGAATTCCAATGCCTGGCGTACGGCTTCGGAGACCGGCAACGCGCGGCCGGCGCTCCAGGCGATGTGAAAGGCGTCGTCACCCAGCGCGGCACGCACATCGGCCAGATCGCGGTCCTGCCGTGCCTGCTCGACCGGGGGCAGGACGGCGGCGGCTTCTTCCAACAGCGCGTGACCGGCGCCAAGCAGACGGGCGGCCCGCTTCGGCTGTCCGGTGTGATGTGCGACGGCGCCGATCGATGCAAGGCACTGGGCCACGGCCTTGCTGTTGCCGAGCGCGCGCGGCGCCATGAGGCTCTCGCGGTAGAGGGCCAGCGCCCGCTCCATGTCGCCGGAGGAGCGCGCCACCTCGCCAAGGCTGTGGAGCGTCGCCGCCGTGTACCACGTGTCGCCAACCTCTCGCTGGATCGCCAGCACTTCTTCGAAGTAGGTGCGCGCGATGTCGTATTCACCTTGGTAGTAGGCCTGGAGCCCCAGACCGAGGAGCGGCATGGTCAGCGACCAACGGTCACCCACCTCTCGGAAGAGCGCCGCGCTTTCGAGCTCGAGTGTGCGGGCCGACGCATAGTCACCCGCCTGGAGCGGAACACCGGCAAAGGCGGTCAGTGCCATCGCCGTCCCCCACCGGTCGCCAAGCGCCCGCCGAATCGCGATCGCCTTTGCGAAGCGCTGCCGGGACGTGGCAAGGTCATTCTGACGGAGGGCGACGAGGCCGAGGAACATGAGGGCGGTGGCGACACCGGCACGGTCTTCGAGGTCGCGTGACCGGACGAGCGCTTCCTCAAGCCAGGTCACCGCCGCCGCGTAGTCACTCTGATACCAGGCAATCGCACCCGCTGCATTGAGGACGGCAGCGGGCAGCGGGCCGGCATCATCCGCTTCGCCGGCGCTCTCTGGTGACGATGTGAGGGCGAGCACCGATTCAATCCACGCCCGGCCTTCATCGAGATAGCCACGTCTCCGCCAGAACCACCAGAGCGAGGTGACCAATCGCGACGCCGTTTCAATCTGGTTGTACGCCAGCGACCAGCGAAGCGCGGCGCGAAGGTTGTCGTGCTCCAGGTCGAGCCGTCTCAGCCAGAGCGACTGACGTGGCTTGCTCTGCGTCGCCTGTTCGGCCAGGCCGGTATAGTAGGCGGCGTGGCGGGCGGCGACAATTTCGGATTCTCCTTGTGCCGTCAATTGCTTGAGGGCATAGGTGCGGATCGTTTCGAGCATCGAGAAGCGGATTTCACCATCCTCGCGGGGTGTCACCTGCACGAGACTTTTGTCGACCAGGGAGTCGAGCAGCGGATCGATGCCGGCGTGCGGCTCCGTGGGATGGACGATGCCGCCGGCGGAACTGATCGCCGCCGCCGTTGCCGGGCTGAATCCCCCGACGCAGATACCCAGCCGGCGAAAGAGCCGCTGCTCGTCCACGGAGAGGAGCCGATAGCTCCAATCGATCGCCGTGTCCAGCGTTTGATGCCTCGCCGGACGGTTGGGGGTACTGGCCGCGGTCTGGACCACGCCATCGTTGAGGCGTTCGAGGATCGTTGCGGGGGTCAGGAGCTTGCTGCGGGTGGCGGCCAGCTCGATCGCCAGGGGCAGGCCATCGAGCCGGGCGCAGAGCCGCGCGACCGCGGTTGCGTTCTCCTCGGTGAGCTGAAAGAGGCGCGAGACAGCCCGCGCGCGCTGGACAAAGAGTTGCACCGCCGGATAGACCAACGCCTGGTCCGGTGATGCCCGGCCCGCACCCCTGGCGTCCGGTGGTACGGCGAGTGGGAGGACGGCAAACTCATGCTCGCCGTAGAGATGCAGCGGCGCTCGGCTGGTGACGACGATCGTAAGCCCCGGGCAGCGCGCGAGTAATTCCGCGACGAGGGGCGCCGCCGGCAGGATCTGTTCGAAGTTATCGAGGATGAGGAGCATGCGACGGCGGTGCAGCGCCGCGATCACCCGCGTCCGTGTCGTCGGTTTCGACAGCCCGCTGAGCTGCAGCGCCTGGGCAATGCTCCGTTCAACCAGCCCGGGATCGGACAGCGACGACAGGTCGACGAAGTAGGCGCCGTCAGGGCAAACCGGGGGTTCGCCGTCCTCGGCCACGGCCAGTACTGTGGCGAGCGCGAGCGCCAGCCGCGTCTTGCCGATGCCGGCGGGGCCGGTGAAAGTGAGCAGGCGCGTCTCGCCGCCGGTCAGCCGGCGGCGGACCTCATCGACTTCGCGCTCGCGGCCGATCAGCGGCGTGACCTGCGCCGGCAGGCCGGAGGTATATGCTTGCACGTGCCGCCACATCGTTCCGCCGGCATCGCGGTCCGCGGCACCGGCCCCCATCCATGGAAACGTTTATACCATACTCGTGCGAAGCGGCGAGCGGAGGGGAAGCGTGGGCAGCGCGCTAGTTGCGACCGGCGGCACAGGCACAGCCGCCGCCACCACAGCACCCGCCCGCCGCCGGCATCACTTCGGCGCCGCCCTTGCTGAGGGTGGCGAAGACCGTGATCGTGCGGGCCGCACCGGGATGGCCGGCAGGACATTCGGCCAGCTCATCGGCGGCGCGGATCGGGCGGAGTTTGTCAAAGGTGGTGTCGCAGCTGCGGCAGTAGTATTCGTAGACCGGCATCGCCGGACCTCCCTGCTGGTGTAGAGCGATGGTACGAAGCCGGAGGCAGCAGGGCAACCATCGTCCGGTTCGTCGTTTTCAGGCGTTTATCAGGGTCGGCGGTCCGTCATTCGGCGTGCCGGCAGGATACGCAGGCGATGCTGATCCATGTGAGGCAGAGCGGGCGGATGGTTTAGGGGCGGCTGGCCGTCCGTCCGCTCTCGCCCGATCTTCCAGCCCCCCTCCCCTTGCTCCGGCGATTGCTCTCCCGTTGCGGTTCGGCTCCTCCGATCTTCGATCCTCGCTCACCGACTTGCGGCGCACGGCCCTGCTGCGGTGGAATGAGAGAGGGGGATCCATCGGGAGGGGTCGATGAGCGGAACCGTGCTCGTCGTGGAAGATGACACCACGCTGGCGATGACGTTGCGCTACAACCTGGAGCGGGCCGGGTATACCTGCCTGGTGGCGGGTGATGGCGCGCGGGCACTCGAACTGGTGCGGCGGGAGCGTCCGGCGTTGGTGCTGCTCGACGTGATGTTGCCGGGGATCGATGGACTGGAAGTGTGCCGCCGCATCCGCGCCGAATCGACCGTGCCGATCATCATGCTCACGGCCAAGGTCGAGGAGATCGATCGGGTCGTCGGTCTCGAAGTCGGCGCCGATGACTATGTGACGAAGCCGTTCAGCACGCGGGAACTGGTGGCCCGCGTGCGCGCCGCGCTCCGACGCGCGCAGATGCAGCCGGACGACGATGACCAGGGTATCCAACCGGCGCGATTCGGCACGATCACCGTCGATCCCGCTCGGCGGGAGGTGGCGCGCGACGGCACGCCACTCGGGCTCAAGCCGAAAGAATTTGACCTGCTCCTCTACTTCGTCCGGAATCCCGGCCGGGTCTTTACCCGCGAGCAGTTGCTGGAGCGGGTATGGGGCTATGATTTCGCGGGCACCAACCGGACGGTCGATGTCCACATCCGCTGGCTCCGAGAGAAGATCGAAGACGATCCGGCACACCCTCGCTTCCTGCGCACGTCGCGCGGCGCGGGTTACCTCTTTGAGGGGGATGGCCGGCGGGTGATGGCCGGCTGATCGAGGCGGCGGGCGGCCGCGGCATGCCGCCGAAGCCGGCGGATTCACGCTACATTGAAGGTATGAAGACACTGCGGTTTCGTATCGCCGTCGTCTACGCCGCGTTGATTGTGGCGGCGATGGCGGTACTCGGCCTGATTCTGCTCCGGACCGAGTCGGCGCGGTTTCATGCGGAATTGGACGAGCGATTGCTCGCGGAGGCGCGGCTGACGACGGAGGCGGCCGCGCCGATGCTGCGCCTGGCCCCGTCGATTGAGGCGATTGACCCGCTCACCGAACGGCTGAGCAGCGAGGGCGATGTCCGCGTGACGATCATTGCGCCGGACGGCCGGGTACTCGGCGATTCGGAAGACGATCCGGCGCAGATGGAGAACCACGCGACCCGGCCGGAAGTCCGGGCCGCGCTCGCCGGCGCGGTGGGCCGGGCAACGCGCGCGAGTGACTCGATCGGCGATGAGATGAGCTACGTCGCCGTGCCGGTGCGCGGCCTGCCGGCGCCGGGCGAGAGCACCGGTCCCCTGGTCGGCGTGGCCCGCGTGGCCACACCGGCCAGTGTGATCGACGCCGATCTGCGTCGGATCGCCGTCAGCGTGGCGATCGCGGCGGCACTGACGGCGCTGGGTGCGGCGGTGCTGGCGGTGCTGATCGCCGGCGCGGTGACACGGCCCTTGGAACAGCTCCGGCGGGCAGCGGCCGGGATGGCCGCCGGCGCCTTCGATCAGCGGGTCGAAGCGGGCGGAGCGGCGGAGGTGCGCGAGCTGGCGGATGGGTTCAACGAGATGGCGGCACGGCTGGAGGAAACGGTCGACGCCCTCGCTTCGGAACACTCCCGCCTTGAAGCGCTCCTGGCGGCGGGGGCCGACGCGATGTTCGCGCTGGACCGCCATGGTGTCGTTCGGTACGTGAATCCGTCGGCCGAAGCGTTGTTCGGCCGGTCTGTCGGACGCTCGTTCACCGAGGTGGCCCGCAACCACGAACTGACGGGCGTCGTGCGCGGCGCGCTGGCCGGCAACGAACCGATGGGGGCGGCGGTACACCTCGAACCACAGGATCTGTGGTTGCAGGCGTTCGCCAATCCGATCGAGGGCGGCGGCGAGTGGGCGCTGCTGTTGATCCTGCATGACATCACCGAGGTCCGCCGGGCAGAGACGACGCGGCGCGACTTCGTCGCCAACGTGTCGCACGAGTTACGCACGCCGCTCGCCGGAATCAAAGCCGTAGTCGAGACGCTGCGTGACGGCGCGATCGAGGATCCGGAGACAGCCGAAGCCTTTCTCGTCCGCGTCGACATGGAGGTCGATCGGCTGGTACATCTGGTCGAGGAGCTGCTCCAACTGGCGCGGATCGAATCCGGTACGGCGCCGATGGTGCTGACCGAGGTTCGCCTGGCTGACCTGCTGGCCACCTGCATCGACCGATTCCGCCACCAGGCGGAACGCGCGGGCATCACGCTCCGACTGGAGGTGCCCGATCTGCCGCCGATCGTCGCCGACCCCGACCGGCTGAGCCATGCGATCGGGAACCTGGTCCACAATGCGCTGAAGTTCACGCCATCGGGCGGCACGATCACGGTGGCCGCCACACGCGACGACGGCGCCACGCGCATCAGCGTTGCCGATACTGGGAGCGGCATCGATCCGGCGGATCTGCCGCGTATCTTCGAGCGGTTCTACGTGGCCGACCGCGCCCGCAGCCGTCGCGGCACAGGTCTGGGCTTGGCGATCGTCAAGCATGTGGTCCGCGCGCATGGCGGCCGGGTTTGGGTGGAGAGCGCCCTCGGCCGAGGCGCGACGTTTACGATCGAGCTTCCGAGGCGCGATCCTGGACCGGGGGTCGTGGCGCGGTGGGAGCGTGTTACTGCCGGCGACTGATCAGAACGATAACGGGAGAGAGGGCCGGCGGCATGACGCTTGCGTCCTTGTCCGCATTTCGCACGTTCCCGTATGCTGAGTCCAGGTTGGGCCGCGTAGGCTCCACGACCGCCCGCACCCCGTGTCGCCGGGCGGTTTCCACGTCCGGCGCAAGATCGGGAGTGTCTCGATGAAGATCTCACTCGTCCCCACGGATCGCCGCTTTTTCGACCTCCTCATTCGGAGCGCGCACACGCTGGTCGAGGGTGGGGAGGCGCTCCAGGACTTCTTTGAGAACTACGAGAATCCGGAGATCAAGGCGGAACGAATCCGGGAGTTGGAGCATCAGGCCGACTTCATCACGCACGAAGTCATGGCTCAGCTGCATAAGACGTTCATCACGCCGATCGACCGTGAGGACATCGCCAATCTGATCCAGCGGATGGACGATGTGATGGACTACATGGAAGAAGCCAGCACGGCGATGCGGATCTACCACATACCCCGCACGCGATCACGGGCGATCGAAGTGGCCCGCCTGATGCCGCCGATGACCCGCTTGATCGAGCGATCGATTCAGCACCTCGCCGACGGCCAGTTGAAGGCGATCCTGCCGATCACGGTCGAGATCAACCATCTGGAGAATCAGGCTGACTCGATCTTCCGCGCGGCGATGTCGGAGCTCTTTGACGAGGAAGCGAATCCCGCTGAGATCATCAAGTGGCGCGAGGTCTATTCAGACCTCGAGGCCGCGACCGACAGCGCGGAAGATGTGGCGAACGTGCTCGAGGGGGTCGTTCTGAAGTATGCGTAGGTTGGAGTCCGCCGTCCTTCCGTTCCCGCCCGGTAGAACCAGCCCACCAGGCAGCTAGGCCGCCGATGGAACTCGCAGGCGTCATCTTCATCGTCGGCGTTGCCCTAGCCTTCGACTTCGTCAACGGAATGCACGACGCCGCCAACTCGATCGCGACCGTGGTTGCGACGCGAGTATTGCGTCCGCTGCAGGCGGTCGCCTGGGCCGCGTTCTGGAACTTTGTGGCCGCCTTCGGGTTCGGTGTTGCCGTCGCCGATACGATCGGCACCGGCGTGATCAATACCGACATCGTCACACCGCAGTTGATTCTGGCAGCGCTCGCCGGCGCGATCATCTGGGACTTGATCACCTGGTACTACGGGCTGCCCTCCAGCTCGAGCCACGCGCTGATCGGCGGACTGGTCGGCGCGGCGTTGGTGGCGGCGGGTTGGAGCGCGATCGAATCGGCAGGCATCCGCAAGGTCGCGGCGTTCATCGTGATTTCGCCCCTCCTCGGCTTCATCGTCGCGTCGCTGATCTCGCTGCTGGTTCGCGCCGTGTTCCGTCGCGCGCAGCCGGCAATCGCGGGAACGGTTTTCAAGCGCCTGCAGTTGCTTTCGGCGGCGCTTTATTCGCTCAGCCATGGAACGAATGACGCGCAGAAGACGATGGGGATCATCGCCGTGCTCCTGTTCAGCACCGGTTATCTCGGCGATGAGTTCTACGTACCGGTCTGGGTCGTGCTCGCGGCGCATACGGCAATCGCGCTGGGCACGCTCGCCGGCGGCTGGCGGATCGTGCATACGATGGGCAGCAAAATCACGAAGTTGGAGCCGTACGGCGGGTTCACGGCGGAGACCGCGGCGGCGGCCGCGATCATCTACGCGAGCCGGGTGGGAATTCCGGTGAGCACGACGCATACGATCGCGGGGGCGATCGCCGGTGTGGGTAGCACGCGCCGCTTCTCGGCGGTGCGGTGGGGGGTCGCGGGTCAGATCGTCTGGGCCTGGATCCTGACGATTCCGGCGGCGGCGGCGCTGGCGGCGCTGACGATGTTGGTGCTGAACGTGATCACGTAAGGGGATCGGGCATGCGCTGGCACAATGTCCTGATCGGGGTAGCCTACGCCATCGGCGCCGTTCTGCTTGCGCTGGCGGTGATCCTGCCCGTCTTTGCCGTGATCAACCTGATCTACAACGATGGCAACGGGATCATGCCGCTGCTGATCACGATTGTGGTCGCCTGGAGCGTGCTCGCCTGGCTGCTCGCCCGCCGGAGCATCCGGTTGTAGCGTCGCGATCATCCGTTACTCAATCCCACCGCAGCGCAACACGCTGTCTATGTCGTGACGGCGACGGCCCCAAGCCGTCCGGTCAACTCGCGGGTATCGCGCAGCGACCGGACGTTGAGAGCGGCTTCGATCACGCGGCCGGCTGCCGTCTGGTCCAGGATAGCGCCGGATGCCTGATTGCAGTCGAGGAACTTGGCCCGCACCTGTTCGGCTGAGAGCGGCTTCGACGGGTGGCCGGATGCGACTGCCGCCGCCTCGTGATCGCTGCTGCCGTCACGGTAGATGACGGAGACGCGGACGCCGCCGTCGGTGGATTCCGGCCATGGCGCGAGCTCGATCCGGTCGAAGAGCTCTTTGACGTCGGCTGAGACATCGCCGGGTTCGGCAAAGTCGTCGATCGAGAGCCGGCCGGTGGCGAGGGCGAGCGCCGTGGCGAAGGGCCGGCTGAACTGGGCGGGGACGACCGCCGCCGGGTAGGAACGGTCGGCGGTCGCCAGCGCCCGCTCGTCGAGGCCGATCTCCACCCGCTCGATCATCCGGCCACCGGCGCGGCCGTGGAGGGCAAGGGCGGCGTCGGTCATCGCGTGGAGGTTGCGGCCGCAAGGGTAGGGTTTCAGCGAGATGCGGCGGCTGAGGAAGTCGCGGCCGAGGTCGCGGAGGATCAGGTCGCGGTCGTAGCCGCCACGCTGATAGAGCGGGAAGAAGCCGTTGGCGCCCTCGAAGATGTTGGTGGCGCCGGTGAGGCCGCGCTGGGCGAGGCGGACGGCGGTGACGGCATCGCGCGCGGCGAAGCCGGATTGAAGCCGCTTGCTCAGGGCGCCATCGGCGATGCACTGGCGGTTGCCGCTCGCCTGGCTGTAGGCGATGCCGAGTGCATGGCGCATCGTCTCCGAGCCCAGTCCCAGCAAGCGGCCCGCCGCGACCGTCGCGCCGAAGACGCCGAAGGCCGAGGTGCGGTGCCAGCCGTAGTCGTGTAACGGCGCCAGCGCCAGACGCACGGCGACATCGAGACCGAGCGCCACCGCCCGCAGATAGGTGTCGCCGTCGACCGTGCCCAACTCGTCGGCGACGGCGAGGGCGGAGGTGTGAACCGGAACTCCGGCGTGCATGCCGCCGCCCTCGTCGAGCGTGTCGTCGAAGTCGAGCGCGTGACCGGCGGTGGCGTTCGCCTGCGCGGCGAAGGTGGCCGGCAGGCGCAGCCCGGTGCCGAAGACCACGGCGACGCCGGGCCGCACCGTCTCTTCGATGAACCCGCGTGTCTCGGGGACGCCCGGCGCGTTGAGGCCGCCGAGAATTGCGGCGAGGCTATCGACCAGGTCGGTGTTCAGATGATCGAGCGCGGCATCGGGGATCGCGGCGAGCGACGTGCGGGCGGCGTGTTCGGCAAGGTCGAAGGCGAGATCCTGGTTTGGCATGATGTCACTCCGTGGGGCGTTCCGGGTGAGAGCGGGCGGCGTTCGCACCTTGGCGCGACGCATGGGAACGCTCGGCTCATGGATGAAGACTATCGATCGCCGGACTCTTTGACGAGCCGGCGCCTCCTGGGAGCGCGGGCATCCTTGCCCGCAACATCGTTCGACACAGATGCGGGCAAGGATGCCCGCGCTCCCAGGGCCGGGCGGCCACGGTTCGGTGCGGCGATCACTAGCTGATCCCCAGCGCCGCCTTGCCGGCGGCGACTGTGATCACATCGTCCTGAGGGGTGTGAATGCGGCTACACAAGACATCGCGGTGGTAGCGTTCGAGCGGGTGGTTGCGGGTGAGGCCGGGGTTGCCGATCAGGCCGAGCGCGATATCGACCGCCCGGATCGCGTTGTTCGTGGCGATGTACTTGATCAGGTTGGCGCTGCCCGGTTTGCCGGGGTCGCCCGCGTCCACCGCGGTGGCGTGCGTATAGATCAGGCGGTCGTTCGTGTAGAGCAGCGCCTCGATCTCGCCGACGGCGCTCTGGAAGCGCGGCAGGCTCGCGAGCGGCGCGCCGAGGTTGGCCGGCTTCCGCTCGTGCAGATACTCGACCAGCCAGTCGCGGGCGGCGACGGCGACGCCATGATAGAGCGCGGCAATACCAAGTCCGTTCCAGGCGCCGTCGATCGGGTCGCGGGCAGCCCAACCGGCAGGCGGACGGACATCGACGGCGTACTCTTCCGGGATGAAGGCGTCTTCGAAGATCACGTCGTGGCTGCCGGTGGCGCGCATGCCGAGGTGGTCCCAGGTTTCGACGATCCGCCAGCCATCCGTCTCCCGCGGCACGAGAAAGGTGCCGACCCGGGGCGCATCGCCGGCCGTGCGGCCCCAGACGAGGAAGTACGTCAGGATCGGCGAGCCGGTGGCGTAGATCTTGTGACCGGAGAGCCGCCAGCCGTCCCCCGTCGGGACGGCCGTCGTCGCCGGCAGGCCGCCCCGTGCGGGGGTACCGAGTTCCGGCTCGACGCGCAGCGCGTTCATCAGGGCAATGCCGCCCGCCGCTTCCCGGCAGATGCGCTCGTAGATGGGCGCCGGCCAGCTCCGGCGGCGGGCGAGGCCGGCGTGGTTCATGTATTGCATGCTCAACACGAGCGCGGTCGAGGCGTCGCCGCGGGCGATCCGCTCGACGACGTGACAGACGGCGGCGAGGCCGGCGCCCCGACCGCCGAACTCGACCGGCACGGTGAGGGCGAGCAGACCGGCGGCGCGCAACTCGTCGAAGTTCTCGAACGGAAAGGAGCCGTCGCGGTCGTGCACCGCCGCCCGCGCGGCGAAGCTCCGCGACAGCGCATCCGCGCGGGTGAGAATCGTGTCGAGGTCGAAGGCCGAGGGATCGGCAGCGGTCGTCATGCGTTCATCACTCCGTCGAACTCAAGGGGTCGCCGCCCCTGGGAGCGCGGGCTTCCAGCCCGCCCGTCGTGCCATCCGAACTAGAACGACTGCGGGCTGGAAGCCCGCGCTCCCAGGGGCGAACGCTCCAGCGATTGTCAGGCGACATCGCAGGTGTCCTCCGGTGCGTAGACCAGCCGGACCTGGCGCGGCGCCCGCGTCGGATCGGCGGCGGCGCGTTCGAGGTGGATGTGGAGGCGGGGCGGGGCGTGCAACGGCGCCGGCCGGCCGTGACAGGCTTCATCCTGGCGCCGGTCGTACTGGACGTACTCGACGACCATGCCGTCCTGATGGCGGGCGCGCAGCTTCGCACCGGACGGGGCCGCAACCGGCTCTTCGAGAATGCTCGCGCCCTGCTCGATCAGCGCCGGCCGGAAGTCTTCGATCGAATCGACGATCATGATGGTGGGGGCGGCAGCGTACGACGCCCGCGCCGCCTCATCTCCGGCGACGAGGAGCACGCCGCCGACCTCCGCCACCTCGAGATGGGCAGCGGGGTAGCGGTACCGCATCCGTGCCCGCGTGTCGTAGATCGCCTCATAGAAGGCGATCGTGCGATCCAACTCGTTCGGCCCGACACAGACACGGGTCAGGGTTCGCAGTACCTGCATCGCCATCGCTCCTGTTCTGCTTCAGCGAGCCTTCGCGTGGGGTGTACCGTGACGGGCGCCGGGCACGATGAAGGGGGAGAAGACGTGCCCGGCGCCCGCCGCGGGCTGCCGCCGGCCGGCGCATCCCGCTCCGGGAACGGTGCGCGGGGGCCGGCGCCTGGACCTGAGTATAATAGATATTATGGATTTACTAAGT
>JBFXAN010000055.1:0-36507 GCA_050184225.1 Dehalococcoidia bacterium
CCAGCTTTATCTCTCACAATAGCCAGACCATTGGGCAGGCACGAACTGGCGAGCCACGGTTGAGTGAGGCTCCCCTCTCCGCGTGTCAGCGGGGGGAGGGGCCGGGGGAGGGGAATCACGTCTTTCGCAGCTATACTACGCTCGTCCCGCCGCAGCCGCATCGGGTATTAGTTGGGGAGGCAGAGTGCTATGGTCCCAGAAGTTCAAACCGTCGTCAGTCAGATCGAGGGAGAGCGGGGCCGCTTCGAACGATTCTGCACCTCGCTCACGGACGAGGAACTGCGGCGGGAGGTGCCGGAAAGCACCTGGCAGGTGAAGGACTTCATCAGCCATCTGGCGACGATCGACGGTCCCGTCGCCGGTTGGTTCGTTGCGATTCAGTCCGGCAACGCCGGCGGACCGGCTGGCCGGACTGGCGAGGCATGGAACGTCGATCGCTACAACGATGGCGCTGTAGCGAAGCGGCGGGATCGCAGCGTCGAGGAGATCCTGGCGGAGGCGCGGGCCGAACGCGCGGCGATGATCGAGGTGCTCGGCCGCTTCAGCGAGGAGCAGGTGAGCGGCACGATCCGCTTCGGCGGCGACTCGAAGCGGCCGCCGAGCGATCTGCAGCTGCTCCGTTACCTCCAGGGGTGGGCGCGACACGACATCATCCACATCGCCGACATGCTCAAGGCGCTGCCGGAACGGCGCAACGACGCCGTCATCACCGAATGGCTGGCGGAGCCGGGCGTCGAGGAGTTGATCGGGTTCTACCAGCGGGCGATGCGCTGAATGAGAGGTTGAGATGGGACTGCTCGACGGCAAAGTTGCCCTGATCACCGGCGGCGCCAGCGGCATCGGCCGCGCCTGCGCCCTGCGCTTCGCCGCCGAGGGCGCATCCGTGGCGATCGGCGACCTGCAGGCGGAGCGGATGGCCGAGTTGGCCGCCGAGATCGGCGCCGAGCGGGTGCTGGCACTCCCCACCGATGTCACCGACGAAACACAGGTGTCGGCACTCGTCGACCAGACGGCGGAACGCTTCGGTGGGGTCGACATCGGCCTCTTGGCGGCGGGCATCGGCGGCGTCGGACCGGTGCATCTGCTCGATTCGGCCGTCTTCGACCGCGTGATCAAGCTCAACGTCTACGGCGTCTTCTACGCGCTGAAGCACACCGCCCGCCGAATGGTGGAGCAGGGGCGCGGCGGCTCGCTGATCGCGATCGCGAGCCTCAACGCCCGCCAGGCAGCGGAGGGCTTCACCGCCTACAGCACGAGCAAAGCGGCCGTATCGATGATGATCCAGAACGCCGCCCTCGACCTCGGCCGCTACCAGATCCGCGCCAACGCGATCGGCCCCGGCCTCGTCGAAACACCGCTCTCCGCGGGACTCTGGCAGACCGACGCCATCCGCGAGGCGTTCATAGCCGAGACACCTATGGGTCGCTATGCCCAGCCTGAAGAGGTCGCCGCCCTATCCCTCTACCTCGCCTCCGATGCCAGCAGCTTCATGACCGGCCAGACGCTCTACCTCGATGGCGGCCAGAGCCTGAAGAAGTACCCGGAGATGTTCGCGCTGATGGGGCAGCAGACCTAACCCCCCGGCCCCCTTCCCTCGCAGGGAAGGGGGAGTCCTGTCGTGCGTCGGCGAGTCCAGTCAGCCATACCACGAACTGACGTGATACTGGCAAACCACGGTAGAATTAGGCACCCCCTTCCCTGCGAGGGAAGGGGGTCGGGGGGTTAGGTTTGGCTACTCCATTTCTCCACGCACGCTGGTTCGGCACGCCGGTCAAGCGACGCGAAGACCCGAAGTTGATCACCGGCAACGGCACATTCATCGACGACATCGCGCTGCCCGGCATGCTCCACATGGCCTTCGTCCGGTCACCCCACGCGCACGCCCGCATCCTCGGCGTCGATCCTTCGGCGGCGCTGGCGATGCCCGGTGTCGTCGCCACGGTCACGGGAGAGGAAGCGACGGAGTTCGTTCCCGCGTTTCCGCCAAACCGTGGCTACCGGCAGCCGCCGCGCTTCGTGCTCGCGCGGGAGCGGGTTCGCAAGGTCGGCGAACAGATCGCGGCGGTGCTCGCGGACGACCGCTATCTCGCGGTCGATGCCGCCGAAGTCGTGACCGTCGAGTACGAGGAGTTGCCGGTGGTGGTCGACCCGGAGGCGGCGCTGGCATCCGGGGCGCCGCAGCTCTGGGATGACTTTCCCGGCAACGCGATCGTGCTGGAGCAGCCCTTCGGCGAGGGCGATGTCGATGCTGCCTTCGCCGGTGCGGATGTCGTCATCTCGCAGCGCATGACCTCGGCCCGCCTCGCGCCGGCGGCGATTGAGACGCGCGGCGTCGTCGCCTCCTTCGAACCGTGGTCGAATCACCTGACGGTCTGGAGCACGACCCAATCAGCACATCGGCTGCGGGCCACCCTGGCGACGATGACCGGACTGCCGGAGGGGCAGATCCGCGTGATCGCGCCGGAGATGGGCGGCGGCTTCGGCATCAAGGGCAACGTCTACGGCGAAGAGGTGCTCGCCTGCTTCATGGCGATGCGGCTGGGCCGTCCCGTGAAATGGATCGAGACCCGGGCGGAGTCCTTCGCCTCCACCGGACACGGCCGCGGTCAGGTCGGCTACTTCGATCTCGCCGCCAAACGCGACGGCACCCTGCTCGGCCTCAAGCTGCATGTGATCGCCGACCTCGGCCACACCTGCGACCTGAGCACCGCCGGCCTGCTCGGCAACACCGTCCGGCTGGTGAACAACGTCTACCGCCTGCCGGCCGCCCACGTCATGCTCACCGAGGCGATCACGAACAAGACGCCGACCGCCGCGTACCGCGGCGCCGGTCGGCCCGAGGCCGTCTACTTCATGGAGCGGATGATCGACCTGCTCGCCCGCGAGCTTGAGATGGACCCGGTCGCGATCCGCCGCAAGAACTTCATCCCCGCCGACGCCTTCCCCTACCGCACCGTCACCGGCATGACCTACGACAGCGGCGACTACGACATGGCGCTGACGGCGCTGCTCGAACAGTGCGACTACGAGGCCCTGGTGCGGCAGCGCGACGCGGCGCGGGCGGAGGGGCGGCTCGTCGGCATCGGCCTCTCCTGCTACGTCGAGAGCTGCGGTCCGCCCGCCCCGCGCGACGGCGGCGGTGACATGGCCTGGGAGTACGGCGCGGTGCGCGTCAACCGCAGCGGCGCCGTCGAGGTACTCTGCGGCGTCTCTGCCCACGGCCAGGGACACGAAACGACCTTCTCGCAGCTCACAGCCGAGGTGCTCGGTGTCGATCCCCAGACGGTGACGGTGCGCGGACGCGACACTGCCGTCGTCTCGCAGGGGGTCGGCACCTTCGGCAGCCGCAGCATGGTGATGGGCGGCTCCGCTGTCTATCAGGCGCTACGCACGATCGAGGCGAAGATGCGCCGGATCGCCGCCTCACAGCTCGACGCGGCCGAAGAAGACCTCCGCTTCTCCGACGGCCGGATCGAGCCGGTCGATGCGCCCAGCCGCGGCCTCACCTTCGCCGAGGTTGCCGCCCGCGCCTACTTCGCCCCGCTGCCCGAGGAGGAGCCGGGACTCGAGGCGCAGACCTTCTACGCCTCCCAGGGCATGACCTTCCCCTTCGGCGCCTACCTCTGCATGGTCGAAATCGACCGCGAAACCGGCGCGATCCAGATGCTTCGCTTCGATGGCATCGACGACTGCGGTCCCGTGATCAACCCCCTGATCGTCGCCGGCCAGGTCCACGGCGGCATCGCCCAGGGCGTCGGCCAGGCGCTGCTGGAGGAAGTCGTCTACGACGAAGGCGGCCAGCTGATCAGCGGCACCTTCATGGACTACGCGATCCCCCAGGCGGAGACGATGCCACCGATGCGCATCGGCCACACGGTCACGCCCTCGCCGAACACGCCGATGGGCCTCAAAGGTGTGGGCGAAGCGGGCACGATCGGCAGCGTCCCCGCGATCGCCAACGCCGTGATCGACGCCCTCGCCCCGCTCGGCATCCGCCACCTCGACCTGCCCCTCACCCCGCTCAAGGTCTGGCAGGCGATCCAGGACGCGAGTGCGTAATATGACGTTGGATTCGAAGGTGGCCGGCGCGTTGATACGCTTGGGAGGAAGCCGCGCGTGAAGGTCGGAGGGAGTGTGCGATGCGGGTCACCGAAGAGAAGTTCAAACGCATATCGCTCGCAGAACCAAATCAGTGGGAACTTCATGCCGGACGCCCGCGCCGGAAGCCACTTATGATATTCGCGCACAACGAAGTGGCGTGGATGATCGGTGTGGCGTTGTGGGATCAACTCGGCGTCGAAGCGTATGTCATCCGGGTCGACGCCGGTCTTGTCCGGCGATCGGAGTCCACGTACTACATTCCCGACGTGATGGTCATCCCCCGCGGCGAGGCCCGGCGACTCTTCCCAGATCCGAACACCTGGGAGGTCTATCCCGACCCGCTGCCGCTGGTGGTCGAGATCTGGTCGCCCTCAACCGGCCGCTACGATGTGACGGATAAACTCGGTGAGTACCAACGACGCGGCGACCACGAGATCTGGTTTCTCCATCCGGTCGAACGCACACTCACCACATGGCGGCGTCAATCGGACGGCAGCCACGTCGAGCAGATCTATCGTGGCGGCACAGTTGAGCCGGCATCGCTCTCGAATGTTCGGATCAATCTCGACGACATCTTCCGCCGGCTCGAGTGATGCGCGGCAGCGACAGCGGACCATGGACGCCGAGCACAGTCATCGTGCAGGAGGAGCACTGGCGGCAGAAGCTGGTCACGGTGCGGCCGATGACCGTGGTCGAGGATACGCCGGCCGTGCTCGCGCTCTACACACCGGCCGGCGCCGCCTTTCAGCTCGGAAGGTGGGAGACTCCCAACCGCAGTCACCTCTCGGTTGAAGATCGCCTGCGCGTCTATATGTCCGACGAGCCGCCGGTGCTCGAGCAACGAACCTCTCGCTATCACGTCCTCACGCTGAACGTGCCGGGCGCGTGGCACTCCTTCAAACTCTTCTGGGATCGCAACTGGACCCTGCTCAACTGGTACGTCAACCTCGAAGCGCCGTTTCTCCGCCACGAACGCGGCATCATCCATCGCGACCTGTTCCTCGACATCGTTGTGACGCCGGCGTTCGACTGGACATGGAAGGCTGAAGAGGAGTTCGACGCCGTCTGCGCCGCCGGCGGACTGAGCGAGGCTGACTGTATGCTCGTCAAGGACGAGGCATTGCGGCTGGTCGATCGGATCGAAAATCGGCGCTGGCCCTTCGACACGCCGTGGCCCGACTGGCGTCCGGATCCGGCCTGGCCCGCGCCGCTGCTGCCCCACGATTGGCAACCACACCTGGCACCGGAGGAATAGCCGCATGACCTTCGCACTCGTCACATACGCGTCGGACCCGCCAAAGGTTGGTGTACACGTGGATGGCAGGATCGCCGATGCGACAGCCGCGCTGGCCCTGACACTGAGCGACCAACATAGCATGCTTGCCGTGCTCGAACGATGGGATGATGCGCTGCCGCCGCTGGAGCAGCTCGCCGACGCCCTGGCGAACGACCGCGTTGCATCGGTTCCGCTGAGCGACGTGCGTCTGCTCGCGCCGCTGCCGCGTCCGGTGAACCTCTATTGCGCCTTCGCCAACTACGTCGACCACATGCTCGAGATGGGCGGCACTCCCGCCGACAAGACCACCGAGGACCCGTTCCTCTTCCAAGCGCCCGTGACAGCGGTGACCGACCCCGACGCCCCGATCGTGATCCCGCCGGAGAACGGCGCCGTCGACTACGAGGGCGAACTGGCCGCAGTGATTGGCAGACCGGCGCGCGACCTATCGGTCGAGGATGCGCTCGCCTGCGTCGCGGGCTACACGATCGTCCACGACGTCAGCATCCGCCGCGGCGCCCGCCGCGGCGACAACGGCGGGCGGCCGGACTTCCTCGCCTCCAAGGGCCGCGCGACCTTCAAGCCGATGGGACCGTGGATCATACCCGCCACGTTCATCCCCGACCCGCAGTCCCTCACCCTGCGCACCTGGGTCAGCGGCGTGCTCAAGCAAGACTCGAACACGGCCCAGATGATCTTCACCACCGCCGAACAGATCGCCCACGTCTCCCGCCTCACCGGCGTCGTCCCCGGCGACCTCTTCGCCACCGGCACCCCCGCCGGCGTCGGCATGCCCCGTGGCGACTTCCTCAAGCCGGGCGACACCGTCGAGATCGAAATCGAACGCATCGGCCGCCTGCGCAACCCGGTAGTGGCCGAATGAACGGCGCGTCCCGTGGGACGGTGTGGCGTGGAGATGCTACGGTCCTTCCTTACGCGCGATTGACAGAACAAGAATCGTAGCGGCGTCCGGCAGTCCGTAGATGATCTGCCACTCGCCATCATCCAGGAGTCGAAGCATCAGCGGCGGTTGTGGGTACCAGAATCGGAGGCGGTTATCGACATCGGCGTTCTGCTCAAGCAGAAGGACCAGATAGGTAACATCCGCCTGGTCCTTCTCGTTGAGCGCGTCGAAGTATCTCCGCGCCGGATCGCTGTATCTCGCTTCGCGCATTCTATGTACTGCGCTCGCGCTGCTGGCGAAGGACCTCACGCAGTGGTGTTCCAAGGTTGCCATGTTCGAGCAACGTCAGCGCCTCATCCAGCTGCCGTTGAAGCTCCGCATTGTTGCGAGCGGATGCGACGACTTCATCGGGATTCCGTGAATCCACTGGCCGACGGTGTGCGTTACCATCCATGATCGTTCCCCTTCACTCACAGGATAGTCCAAGGTGCCGCGCGCCGAACAGCGTGACGCACGATGTACGTGCAAGCGGGGTGTTCGGCGGGGATCGCCGCATCGTGTGTACCATGTGGTGTGATCCTGGGAGTCGAATCAGCGTGCGAGGCGGAAGGGTAAACCCGGCGGAATGAACACACTCACGATGCACCGGCCGAAGGCGCTACGCCCCGGCGACACGATCGCCGTCGTCGCGCCGAGTTCGCCTGCCAGTCCGAAGCGACTCGCCTACGGTGTCGATCTGCTGCGCTCCTGGGGCTTCGACGTGCGCGTGATGCCCTCCTGTGAAACCGGGCGTGGCTATCTCGCCGGCGAGAGCGCGGAGCAGGTGGCGGCAGAACTATCGACGTGCTTCGCCGACCCCACCATCGACGGCATTCTCTGCGCCCGGGGCGGCTACGGCACCATGCACCTACTCCCCTTCGTCGATTGGGACGCCGTCCGCGCGAACCCGAAGGTCTTCTGCGGCTACAGCGACATCACTGGCCTGCATCTTGCCATCCGGCGCGAGGCGAGCTTCGTCACCTTCCACGGCTCGATGGTCCAGCGTCAGGGCGACGAGCCGGAGTTGCACCCCTGGTCGGCCGCCGGCCTGCGACACACGATCACCAGCACCGCCGCGCTTGGCGTCGTCTCTACACCCGGCGACGGTCCGGCAGTCACGACGCTCGTCCCCGGCATCGCCACCGGTCCCTTCGTCGGCGGCAACCTGACGCTGATCTGCTCGCTGATCGGCAGCCGCTGGCAGCTTGACGCGCGGGACTGCGTGCTGCTGCTGGAGGACACCGACGAAGCGCCGTACCGGGTCGACCGGATGCTGACCCAGCTTCGCCTCTCCGGCGCACTCGACGGCGTGCGCGGCATCGTCTTCGGTGATTCGCCCGCCTGTGAGGCGCCGCCGGAAGACACCCGCTCCTTCCCCCTGACCACCGTCATCGGCGAGCGGCTCGGCGGCCTCGGCGTGCCGCTGATCTACGGCTTCCCCTGCGGCCACTCCCCCTGGCGCGCGACCCTCCCCCTCGGCGTTCCCGTCACGCTCGATGCAGACGCGGGCACGCTCACCTTCCCGGAACCCGCCTGCATGCCATGAGTGACCGGCCATCGTCGAGTCGCAGCGGGATCGCGCCGGTGTTCCAGCCGGACAGCGATGGCCGCCATCGCACCGCCGTCCGGATCTGCTGGGCCGCGCTCTTCAACATCGGCGTCTACACGGCTCTGCTCGGCCCCGTGCTCCCCGAGTTCGCCGAGCGCACAGACACCGGCCTTGGCACGGTCGGTGCGCTTGTGACGGCGCTGGCGGGTGCGGCGGTCCTCTCGACCATGGCGACGGGGCGGGCGATCGATCGGTTCGGCACGCGGATGCCGCTGCTGATCGCCCTCACCGTCAACGGCGTCGCGCTGCTGCTGCTGCCCTGGGTGACATCCTGGCCACTGTTGCTCGCGCTCGGCGCGCTGCTGGGCCTGGGTGACGGCGGCGTTGCCGTGGCGACCCACGTCCTCGTCGGACAGGCGCACGAGGGCGACGAGGCGGCGGCGCTGAACCGCCTGAACGTGTTCTTCGGCATTGGCGCGGTGCTCGGTCCGGCCGCGGCGGCTGCCGTGGGGGTGCTGGACATCCGGGCGGCGCTGCTGCTGCTCGTCGTTGGTCTGGCGCAGTGGTCCTGCGCGGTCCTGCTTCTCCGCCGCCGGATGACAGTCCCACGTACACGCCACCACCAGACGAACGAGGCGCGCGACAGTCGGTTGCTGCGGTCGCCCCGGCTCTGGATCCTCGCCGGGCTGCTGCTGGTCTATGTCGGTCTGGAGCTTGGGCTGGGCGCCTGGGCCTTCACCTACGCGCGGGAGGCCGCGGATCTCAGCGGCCCCGCCGCTGCCCTGCTCAGCGGTGGCTTCTGGGGCGCGCTCACCCTCAGCCGCCTGCTGGCCCCGGTGATGCTGCGGTCGCTGACGACGCGGGCGCTGCTCGTGCTCAGCGTCTGCGTCGCCGTGGTCGGGATGCTGACGCTCTTGATCGGCGGTGCGGCGGTGGCGTCCCTCGTCACCGGTGTGCTGATCGTTGGCTTCGGCTTCGGTCCCGTCTGGCCGGTCACGTTCGCGCTGGCGGCACGGGCCTTCCCGTCTGCAATCGGCAGCGCGAGCGGATTCCTGGCGATGGCCTCGGCGGCCGGAGCGGCGGGCCTCCCCTGGCTGCTCGGCTCGATCCTCGATGCATCGGGACCAACCGCCCTGATCGCCGTCATGTTCGCCGGCTCGCTGATCCTGCTGTTCCTCGCCGTGGCGTCCGTGCGAGGAACCGCAACCATTGATGCACCATCAAGGCACCACGACACACTTGGTCCATAAAGACCCGGTGTCTTGGCGCCTTGGTGACGCTTCTCGCCGTTAGCCCGCGCGGCTCTGCTCGACGACGATGTCCTCGAGGCGGTCCATCGAGACCTGCATGCCGCCCTCCATGCCCGAGGCAATATGAGCGTCGCGGTGCTCCTGGCTGTCGTGCAGGACGGTCATCCGCAGCGTCGTCACGCTGTCGCGCTCCTCGAATACGATCGTGTCCAGCGCCGCCGCATCCGGCATCCCCTCGAACACCTCGGTCGAGACGAGACGATGCGGCGCCTCGATCGTGCGGTACTCGCCGTGAAACCCGACCTCAGTTCCGTCTTCCTCGCGCGTGACGTAGCGCCAGCCGCCGCCCTCGCGCAGGTCGATCTCACAGACCAGCCATTCCGAGGTCTCAAAGCCCCACCAGCGCTTGACCAGTTCGGGCGTCGTATACGCTTTGAAGACGAGGCCGGCGGGCGCGTCGAACTGACGCGTGATCAGGATCTCGCGGTCGGACGGAAGCGTGACCGTGGCGGTGCCATGACGGTTGCGAATTGAGTTCACTGGGGTTCCTCCTTCGATTGCAGCTCTGCGAGTAGATCGTCGAGGCGGTCGAGCCGCACGTTCCAGGTCCGCTCGAACGAGCGCACCCAGTCATAGATCGGCTTGAGCGCCAAACCATTGACGCGATACCAACGATGCCGCCCATCCGTGCGCACCCGCACCAGATCGACTGCCCGCAGCACGCCGAGGTGCTTCGACACCTGCGGCTGGCTCAGGTCGAGCCGGTCGACCAGCTCGCCGACCGTGACCTCTCCGGTCCCAATCGCATCGAGCAGGTCGCGCCGGCTCGCCTCCCCGAGAGCGTTGAACGCATCGCTCGTCGTCGGTGTTCGCGCCATGCCTGTATTATATTCCTATATGGGAATGTGTCAAGCCCCAGAAGATACTCGGAGCACCACGCCATCTTGAACACTTTGCGTACTTCGTGTCCCTTTGCGTCTTTGCGGTAAAGATCCCGGTTAGTCCGCAGCCGCCCCCTCGAACTCACGCGCCGCCTCGGCGCACCGTTCGAGGATCGGCAGCACCGTCTCCGCCGGCGCCGGCGGCATCGCGAAGACGCAGCGGCTGACGCCGATCTCGCGGTAGTGCCCGATCACGGCGGGGTCGGGCCGCACCCCGAAGATCGTCACCGGGATCGGTCCCCGGCCGGCCTCCGCCGCCATCCGCTGCAACTCGGCGATCCGCTCGCTCATGTTGGCGGCGCGCCCCCCGATCGGCATCCACTCGTCGCCGTATTCGATCACCCGCTCGAGCGTGCGCGGACCGCTGCCGCCGACGATGATCGGCGGGTGCGGCCGCTGCACCGGCTTCGGGAAGGACCAGATCGGATCGAAGGTGACGTAATCACCATGATACTCGGCCTCGTCCTGCGTCCAGATCTGCTTCATCGCGAGGATCCGCTCCCGCAGGATCTTCCAGCGCAGAGACGGCTTCGTGCCGTGGTTCTCCATCTCCTCGTAGTTCCAGCCGCCGCCGATGCCGAACAGCACGCGCCCGCCGGAGAGAAAGTCGAGGCTGGCAACCTCCTTCGCCAGCACGATCGGGTCGCGCTCGATCACGAGGCAGATGCCCGTGCCCAGCTTGATCGTCGCCGTCACCGCCGCCACCGCGCCCAGGGCGATGAATGGATCGAGCGTATTCGAGTACTCCCGCGGCAGCTCCCCACCCCCTGGATACGCCGACCGCCGGCTGGTCGGGATGTGCGTGTGCTCCGGAAAGAAGATCGACTCGAAGCCCATACCCTCAGCCGCACGGCCCAGCTCGGTGACGCCGATCGAATACTCCGTGGGGAACATCTCGATACCGAACTTCATTACACTCCTCCAGCAGCAGAACTGCCATAACCAGTGGTAGCAAGCAGTATACGCGCAAGGTGTGGGAGACTCGGCCCCTGGGAGCGCGGACTTCCAGTCCGCCGGTCGCCTACGCTCCGTATGGAGGAGACTCGCCAGCCTGTCGCCGCGGGCTTGCCACTGCTCCCCGATGCGGGATACTAGGGCTATTGGTATCCCCGCCCGCTCCGTGACTGAGAAACCTATGCTCGCGCTGCATGGTTCGTGGTTGCCTGCCCATGGCGCCCGACCCTCTCACTTCCACTTCTGGGCCGAATTCCTCCGCGATGGCCGTCCGCCACGCCCACGGGCCGGCGCCGGTCGCACGAAAGTTCCGCGCCATCCGTTCGCGGCGACGCCGGAGGGATTGCGGGCGGTCCTGATCGCGCTGGGCGTCGACGAGGATGCCGCCGTGCCCGAACCGGCGGCGGTCGTCGCCCGACTGCCATCGACCGCTGCTATGCCGCTGCCCTCGCCGGAGATGGGTGCGGCTGTCGCGACGGAGAGCGGTGAGTCCGTCGACCTGAGCGAGTGGCAGGTCGCCGCGCTCGCGTTCGACGCCGGATCGGCCGTCGAGGCGTTGCTCTCCCTCGGCGCGTCCGAGCCGCCGCGTGGTGTCGCGATCGGTGCGGACCTGCGCTTCTGGGTCCAGGCGGCGCGGCTTCTCCTCGCAAATCTGTATCGACAGCAGCTTATTCCCATCCTTCGTGACGAGGCTGGCGGCCCGGCTGCACGCTGGCATCCCACCTTCGAGAATGACGCGACGGTCGGCCTCAACGATCTGACCGCGACGATGCCGCCGGTCTGCCGGGCGCTCAGCCGGGAGCCGGGCACCCCGCCGCCTAGCCCGCGCGCATTACTCGCAGGCTTTGTGGCGGCAGGGACGGACGTGCTCGCACGGCAGGCGCTTGCAGCGGGCGATAGCCGACGGGAGCGGAGTCAGCCACGCGGCGCCGTCGACGCCTGGTTTCGGGCGCTCGGCTACGACCCGACGATCGATCCCAGGAGCGCCGGTCTGGCGACGTTCCGCGAGCAGTACCGCCGCTGGACCGACAGCGCCGCCGCTCTTGCCGTCCCCGATACCTTCCGCCTCTGCTTTCGCCTGGACCCGCCCCTGTTTGGTGGGAGCGACCGACCCGGCAACGGACCGATCCCTGGTGCGAGCTGGACCCTCCAGTACCTGCTCCAGGCGACCGACGACCCGAGCCTGCTCGTGTCCGCCTCCGACGTCTGGCGCGAGCGCGGCGCTACCGCCCGCTTCCTCGACCGGCGCCTCGACCATCCCCAGGAGCGGCTGCTCGCCGGTCTCGGCCGCGCCGCCCGCCTCTTTCCCCCAATCGAGGAGAGTTTGCGGCAGCCGGCCCCCAACGCCTGCGATCTCACCACCGCCCAGGCGTTCGCGTTCGTCCGCGAGGCGGCGCTCCTCCTGACCTCGACAGGCTTCGGCGTGCTCCTCCCCGGCCTCGAGCGGCGGCTCGGCGTCCGCCTCCAACTCGGTGGAACATCACGCGCCGGATCGTCGCGCGGCGTCGCCGGCTTCGGCTGGGACTCGGTCGTCAGCTTCGACTGGAAGGTTGCCGCCGGCGACGCCGTGCTCACCGCCGATGAGTTCCGCCAATTGGTTCGCTTGAAGGAGCCGCTGGTGCAGGTGCGAGGCCAATGGGTCGAGTTGAAGCCGGAACTGGTCGAGAAGGCGCTGGCGTTCTTCGACCGTCACGAACACGCGGGCGAGATGGCGATCGCCGACGCCCTCCACTTCGCCCTCGCACCGGACGGCGACCTCGGCCTGCCTGTGGAGGCGGTCGAAACCGCGGGCGCGTTCGACGACCTCCTCGCGGGGCTGCGCGATGCCGCCGAACGGGAACGGATTGAAGCGCCGGACGGGTTCGAGGGCACGCTACGGCCCTATCAGCAGACCGGTGTCTCCTGGCTGGCGACGCTCCGCCGTCACGGCCTCGGCGCCTGCCTCGCCGACGACATGGGCCTCGGCAAGAGCCCGCAGACGATCGCGCTCTTGCTCCACCAGCGCAACAGCGAACCGGATCAATCCCTGGCGCCGGCCCTGATCGTCTGTCCGACCTCCGTCGTCGGCAACTGGCAGCGCGAGCTTGCCCGGTTCGCGCCGTCGCTGCGCGTGCTCGTCCACCACGGCGCCGAACGCAACCGCGACGAGCTTACCTCCGCCGCCGCCGGTTACGATGTCGTGCTCAGTACCTACGCGCTGTTGCATCGCGATGCCGGCGCCCTCGGCAGCGTCGAGTGGAGCGAGGTCGTCCTCGACGAGGCGCAGAACATCAAGAACCCATCGACCAAGGCGGCCCAGGCGGCGCGGTCGCTGCCGTCCCGCTGGCGGGCGGCGCTCACCGGCACGCCGGTCGAGAACCGGCTCTCCGACCTCTGGAGCATCTTCCAATTCCTCAACCCCGGCTATCTTGGCTCCGCCCAGGATTTCCGCCGCCGCTTCGCCAACCCGATCGAACGGCTCAAAGACGAATCTGCCGCGCAACACCTCCAACAACTCGTCCGACCGTTCATCCTGCGCCGCCTCAAGACCGACCGGAGCGTGATCGCCGACCTGCCCGAGAAGAACGAAATGAAAGTGTTCTGCTCGCTTACCGCCGAGCAGGTGACGCTCTACCAGGCGGTGCTGGAGGAGCAACTGCGCCTGATCGACGAGACGGACGGCGTGCAGCGACGCGGACAGGTGCTCGCCACCCTGACCAAGCTCAAGCAGATCTGCAACCACCCCGCCCTTTTCCTGCACGACGGCAGCCGCCTGGACGGGCGCAGCGGCAAGCTGGAACGGATCGCCGAGATGGCGGAGGAGTTGGTCAGCGCCGGCGACCACGCGCTGATCTTCACCCAGTACGCGGAGATGGGCCGGCTGCTGCAAGGGCATCTCGCAGCGGCTGGTCTGGGCGAGGTACCCTTCCTCCACGGCGGCACCCCGGCCCCGACACGCAACCGGATGGTCGATCGGTTCCAGAACGATGAGCGCGGACCGCAACTCTTCATCCTCTCGCTGAAGGCGGGTGGCACCGGCCTGAACCTGACCCGCGCCAATCACGTCTTTCACTTCGACCGCTGGTGGAACCCTGCCGTCGAGAACCAGGCGACCGACCGCGCCTTCCGCATCGGTCAGCGCCGCGACGTCCAGGTGCATAAATACCTCTGCGCCGGCACCTTCGAGGAGACGCTCGACGGCCTGATCGAGCAGAAGCAGGCCCTCGCCGAAGCGATCGTCGGCGCGGGCGAATCCTGGATCACCGAAATGAGTACGTCCGAGCTGCGCGACCTGTTCACGCTGCGCCGTGACATTGCTGTGGGAGTGTAGGGCGATGGCAGGCTGGTGGTCGTACGAGGAACGGACGCGGCCGCGCCCGGCGGATGGCATCCGCGCGCAGACGCAGCGCGGCAAGTTCGGTCAGACCTGGTGGGCGGGACGCTGGATCGCGGCGCTGGAGCGGTTAGTCGACCCCGGACGCCTGTCGCGCGGCCGCTCGTATGCCCGCAATGGCCAGGTGCTGATGCTCGACGTGGCCGCCGATGGTGTCGCGTCGCAGGTGCAGGGCAGCCGGTCCGCGCCCTACACGGTGCGCATCGGCTTTCGCCACCTCGCCGAGCAGGAGTGGGATCGCGTGATCGCGGCGATGGCGGGCGAGGCGATCTACGCCGCCAAGCTGCTCGCCGGGGAGATGCCGGCGGAGATCGAGTCCGTGTTTCAGGCGGCAGGCGTCGCCTTGTTTCCCGCTTCGGATAACGATCTGGTGACCGACTGCTCCTGCCCCGACTGGTCCAATCCCTGCAAGCATGTCGCCGCCGTCCACTATCTCCTCGGCGAACGCTTCGATACGGACCCATTCCTCATCTTCCTGCTGCGAGGCAAGAGTGGCGAGGACGTAGCGGTCGCGTTGCGCCTGCATCGCGCGGGCGGCGCTATCGACGCTGCTGTCGAGGTCGAGGCGGTGCCGGATGATCGCGTCGAAGAGAGCGAGTCGCTGCTCACCGGCACAACCGCTCAATTCTGGGGAACGTCTGCCGGCGCACCCGTACCGGCTGTCACCTTCGTCCCTCCTGCCGTCGATGCCGTCGCGGTCAAGCGTCTGGGTGCGCCGGCCTTCGCACCGGACGCCGATCAATTCATCAGAGAATTCGAACAGAAGTACCGCACGATTGGCGAATACGCCCGACGGCTCGCTCTGGGAGAGGATTAAACGACGATAGTCGCGGTCGTGGATAGTCTTGCCAGGTCCGATCAACGCCGCGTATAGTGACGCCGATGCTGAGTCGTTTCGTGGGCCACCGCTCAAACACAGGTTGGAGGCGGGCATGCTGAAGGGATTCCGCGACTTCATTCTCCGTGGCAATGTCGTCGATCTGGCAGTAGCCGTGGTGATTGGTGCGGCCTTCACGGCGGTGGTGAACGCCTTCGTGAAAGACCTGATCACACCCTTGATCGCCGCGATCGGCGGCGAACCGGACTTCTCCGCGCTCACGTTCGAGATCAACAACAGTCAGTTCAACTACGGCGACTTCATCAACGCGGTGATCTCGTTCTTGATCGTCGCCGCTGTCATCTATTTCTTCGTCGTCGTCCCGGTCAACAAGCTGATGGACATGCGCAAGACCGAGGAACCCGTCGCCGTCGTCACGCGCGAGTGCCCTGCATGCCTCAGCAAGGTTCCCGCCGCCGCCCGCCGCTGCGCCTTCTGCACCAGCGACCTGCCACCGGTGACCGCCACGCCAGCCGGCTAATGGAGTCGCCCGCGTTCGTCATCACCGCATGATGCCGTCACGATCCGACTTCTGTTCGAGGGACGCCCGGTCGTGGTGCCGAATGGCAGTGAGCACCGCCTCGGCGATGCGCGACTGGCGCGGCCCAATGCCGGCGGATATTGCGGCCGGCCCCCCGGACCCGCCGGCGTCAAACAGCACATCGCCATGCTGCGCTCCGCCTTTCCCGACCTCCAGGTGACGATCGAAGATCTCATCGCCGAGGCCGATCGCGTCGTCGCCCGGCTCACGATGCGCGGCACCCACGACGGCGACTTCCGCGGCCGTACCCCGACCGGACGCCCGGTGACGTGGACCGGCATCGTCATCTATCGCCTGCGCGATGGCCGGGTGGTCGAGCAGTGGTCGCACTTCGATACCCGCGCGCTGATCGAGCAGATCGATCGGCCGCCCAGTGCTTGATAATCTGCGGCCAGTCCGCTCCGTCCGACGGCCGTCAAGAGCAGCGGTCGCGCTCTGAGTGTCGACGCTACCGGGCGAGCATCACCTCGGTCGACTTGATCACCACGGTCACATTGGCGCCCGCTTCGAGCTTCAGCGCCTCCGCGCTCGTCCGCGTGATCACCGAGACGACCTCCTGTCCGCCGACATCGATGACGACCTCCGCCATCAGGCCGTCGGTCTTCACCTGCTTGACCCTGCCGCGAAGCTGGTTGCGCGCGCTCAGTTCCATGTCGCCTCCTTGACCAGACTACTGTCGATTAGTATAGTCACAACTTGAATACTTCTGGCAGGTCTACTATGGCTGTGAGGAATAAGTCCGGTCTCTCACTCGGAGAGTACGCCATCCTCGGCGTCCTGCGGGAACGCCCCATGCACGGCTACGAGATCGCGCGCCGGTTCGCCGCCGACCTCGACCTCGGCCTCGTCGTGCCGATCGATATGAGCAACGTCTACGCGATGCTCAAAGACCTCCAGGAGCAGGGACTGATCGAGGGCAAGCGCGAGATCGTCGGCCTGCGCCCGCCCCGCACCGTCTTCCACCTGACCGACGACGCCGATCGCGCGTTTCTCCAGTGGATCGAGGAACCGGTCGGCCGCATGCGCGAGATCCGGTCAGACCTGCTCGTCAAGCTCTACTTCTGCCGCGCGATCGGCTCGACCTGCACCGCCAACCTGCTCACCGCCCAGATCGAGGCGAGCGGTGTCTATCTCGATCGACTCGTGCGGCTGGCCGAGGACGCCGCACCCGACAGCTTCGAGCGATTGGTCTGCAACTCCAAGATCGGCGTGGCCCGCGCCACGATCGTCTGGCTCGAAGAGGAACGCACCCGTCTCGTTGGCTGACCCCAACTCGACAACGCCCGGAGGATCCTGGATGACCACCCGCCTGATCGCCTCGCTGCTCATCCTCTTCGCCGCCATCGGTGTTGCCTGCGGTACCGACGACAACACCTCCTCCTCCGCTGAACCGGCGACGCCCGCCGTCACCTCTGCCGCCGCGGCGGGCACTCCGACCGCCGCACCCCTGCGCGGTGACCTGACGGTCTTCGCCGCCGCCTCACTGACCGATGCCTTCACCGAGATCGGCGCGGAGTTTCAGAAGGAGTACCCTGAGGTCACGCCGAAGTTCAACTTCGCCGCGTCGTCGGCTCTGCGCACTCAATTGGAACAGGGCGCGAAGGCGGACATCTTCGCCTCCGCCGACCAGATCCAGATGGACAGGGCAATAGAAGCCGGCGTGATCGAGGGTTCGGGCCAACTCTTCGTCAAGAACAAACTCGTCGTGATCCATCCCACCAGCAACCCCGCCAACATCAAGACGGTCCAGGATCTGGCGAACCCTAACGTCAAGTTCGTGCTGACCGACAAGGCAGTGCCGATCGGCGCCTACGCCCGCACCGCCCTGGAAAGGCTGTCCGCCGACCCGCAGTTCGGTGCCGACTTCGGCGCCAAGGTGCTGGCCAACCTTCGGTCCGAGGAGGCGAACGTCCGCGCCGTCGTCACCAAGGTGCAGCTCGGCGAGGCCGACGCCGGCATCGTCTACGCCTCCGACGTGACGCCCGCCGTCAGCAAGGACGTGCAGAGCATCCTCATCCCCGACCAGTTCAACACGATCGCCACCTATCCGATCGCTATCGTCAAAGGCGCCTCGAACCCCGACGCCGCCCGCGCCTTCGTCGAGTTCGTCCGCAGTCCCAAAGGCCAGGAGATCCTGAAGCGGAACAACTTCATCGTCGATACCGAAACCGGCGCATCGTAGGCGCCATCGAACCTGCTCAACCACCACTTCAGAATCTCGTGGAGGACAGTTCCATGCGGGCTGATAGCAGCCGACACTCAGTTGTGGCGCGTGTCGCGAGCCGAACCGCGTTGCTCGTCGTCCTTGGCTTCCTGTTGGTCGCCGCGACCGACCGGTCATCGAACCGCGTTGATGCCGCTGGTGATCCGTCACAGACGCAATCAGCGCCGCCTTCACAGCCACCACGGCGATTCAGCCCGTCGTTCACGATCGAGGGTCTGGTCAACGCGCCGCGCACGATCACCCTCGAAGACCTGCAAGCGCTCCCCTCGCAGGAGATCGCCGTCGAGTTCATCTCCGGCAGCTCGGTCGAACAACGGACCTATCGCGGCGTGTTGCTCCACGATCTGCTGATCGCCGCCGAACCGCGGTTCGACCGCGACCGCCGCAACGACATGCTCCGCTGGTACGTCACCGTGTCCGCCACCGACGACTACCACGCCGTGATCGCCTGGGGCGAGATCGATCCAGGCTTCGAGGCCAAGCAGGTGATGGTCGCCTACGAAGAGGACGGCGAGCTCCTGGGCGACGATGACGGCATGGCGCGGTTGGTCGTGCCGGGCGACCAGCGCGGCGGACGCTACGTGAGCAACATCGTCACAATCAGGCTCGATCGCGCGACGGCGCCGGAGTGAGGTCGGAGATGCCCGACGTAACCGACATCTGCTCGATGTGTGGTGCGTCCCGGTCGGCGGATGATGTGCGGGTGTCGGGCCAGGCACTGATGGCGCTCGGGCATTACGTGCACTATGCCACGGGCGAGCGGGCTCGGGATGCCACGATCGCCACACTGGTGGCGATCGTGGCGCCCGGCACGCCGGCGGTGCGGCTCTGTCCGCGGTGTGTCTGCCGCGGCCTGGCTCTGTCCGACCCGGTGCGGGAAGCCGATCCCAATGGCGACAACACCTGGCGGCGACCGGATTCCTAAGTAAAGCACGTAAGGTCGCACGTGGTTCAAACGGGACGCCGAACACAGAGGCGCAGCGATGACTCGCGTTACCTGCGATCCTGTTTCAAGCGGGATCGTAGGCAACCACGTCCGTCGCGTGGATGCTGATCATCGCCGCCCCCATGACGGTGTGAAACATCCGCAGTCTGCTAGAGGGTGAGATAGACCTCACGCTTGGTTGACTGGCATCGATGATCTCAGTATGGTCAAACCCTGAATATTGTGAAAATGGGTACCGTGCGGAGACACTCCCGACAGGGTTGCTCGCCTAATGCTGTAGTTAGGTTCGGCGCGAACCCTCGGTGCCGCACGCGCCCGGTTGTGGCGACGTGCATGGTGGACCCGCGACGATGGAGGCGAGTCGATGAGAGCCCGCAGCGAGCTACGAGCGGTGATAGAACCGTGAGTCAGAGGATCGCGGGTTTGGCCCCGAGGCGTCCGGGAGCGTGGGCACCCAACCATGCCTGTTGGAGAGTGACTGCTCCTGCTTCCATGTGGTTCGAAGCGGCCCTGCAGCCATATCGTCGGTCTCATTGGGAAATACATGAGCATTGACGACGTTCCGGTCGCACGTACCTCCACCAGCGCCGCGTCCCCTCCAGCGGCTCGACACCTGTCCTTGCCGCGTCTCGACGTGATGAGCCTGTTCGTCCTGCCGGGCATCGTCCTGGTCCTGTTTGTATCGGTGCCCATGATCGCGCTCATCATGCGCGCGGCAGAGTCGGGCAATCTGCTCGATAGTCTGCAAGAGCCCATCGTCCGGGACGCGCTGCGGCTGAGCCTCATTACCAGCACATTCACACTGTTGATCGCCATACTCGGCGGCACTCCGCTGGCATACCTCCTCGCACGCCGCAGCTTCCCCGGCAAGCGGATCGTCGATACGCTGATCGACCTGCCGATCGTGCTGCCGCCGGTCGTCGCCGGTGTGGCGTTGCTGATGGCCTTCGGCCGGCGCGGCGTCTTCGGCGACGAGCTCCAGGCGGCGGGTATCGACCTCGCCTTCACCACCACGGCGGTCGTCCTCGCCCAGATCTTCGTCTCGGCGCCCTTCTATATCCGCTCGGCGAAGGCCGGCTTTCAATCCGTTGACCAAACCTACGAGCAGATGGCCTATACCCTCGGCGCCTCGCGGATCAGCACCTTCATCCGCGTAACGCTGCCGCTGGCGATGCCGGCGGTGCTGGGCGGCATCGTCCTCTGCTGGGCGCGGGCGCTCTCCGAGTTCGGCGCGACGATGATGTTCGCCGGCAACTTCCGCGGCACCACCCAGACGATGCCGCTGGCGGTCATGACGGCGATGGAGTCCGACCTCTTCGCCGCGCTCTCGATCTCCGTGATCCTGCTTGCGATATCCTTTGTGACATTGCTGGTCTTCCGCCTGTTCAGCCGGGACGGCGCCCGCCTGTAATTCCTTCTGGAATCGGAGCGTACGTGTCGCTCGAAGCTCCATCACTGACCGTTAATATCGAGAAGCGCCTCGGGTCGTTTCACCTGCGCTCCACCTTCGCCGCCGGTGCGCGCGAACTGATCGTCCTCTTCGGCCCTTCCGGCTCGGGCAAGAGCCTCTCGCTGCGGTCGATCGCCGGCCTGCTCCGACCGGACGCCGGTCAGATCACGATCGACGGCACACCGGTCTTCGACGCGAACCGAAAGATCGACCGTCCGCCACAGCAGCGCGGCGTCGGCATGGTCGTCCAGAGCTATGCTCTCTTCCCTCACATGACCGTCGCCGACAACATCGCCTTCGGCCTTCGCGGTCAGCGCAGCGCCGAACGCCGCAATCGGGTGGAGGAGCTACTCACGCTGCTCGACCTGAACGGCCTCGCCGGCCGCAAGCCGCACGCGATCAGTGGCGGTCAGGCGCAGCGGGTTGCGCTCGCCCGTGCCCTCGCGCCGAACCCCCGGCTGCTGCTCCTGGACGAGCCCTTCTCCGCCCTGGACACGGCAATCCGCGTCAACCTCCGCCGCGAGGTGATCCGCCTGAAGCGCGACCTCGACCTGACGATCGTCTTCGTCACCCACGACCTGCGCGAGGCCTACGCGCTCGCCGACCGGATCGCCGTCTTCGATGCCGGCGCCGTCCTCCAGACCGGCAGCCGCGACGAAGTCTTTAACACACCGGCTTCCGCCCGCGTCGCCCATCTCATGGAAGTGCGCAACGTCTGGCGCGGCCGCGTCACCGCGGCGGACGCATGCACCACGATGATCGACACCGGCCCCTTCGTCCTCCGCGCCGGCGCCGGAGCATGGCAGATCGGCGATCCGATCGACCTCTGCATCCGCCCCGAGCGCATCCTCCTCCTCCGCCCCGAACGGCTCCCAGAGGGCGAAAGCCGCGACAGCATCGTCACCGCCGATCTCGTCGAGGAGGTCGCCCACGGCGCCTCATACACCCTCTACTTCCGCGCCGGCGAGGGCACCCCATCGGACGCCCGCGATGTCGAAGTGGATATCTCCAGCCACGTCTACGACGTACTCGACGTCCGATCACGCCGCCGCTGGTCGCTCGCCTTCCCCAGAGAAGCGCTCCACCTGATGAGGGTGGAAGGTGAAGGCGCCGGCTGATCCGCTCGCTCAGCCCCTATCGTGCAGCGGTACACTGAGACGAGGAGACGTCTGGGAGGCGTGCAATGGCGACGACAAAGGCCACACCGGTGATCCTGGAGTCCGGCGACCGCCTCACGCGGGTGGAGTTCCACCGGCGATACTGTGCCCGGCCCGACATCAAGAAGGCCGAGCTCGTGCTGGGGGTTGTCTACGTGCCGTCTCCGCTCCGTTCCGAGTTTCACGGCGAACCGCATAGTCTGGCAGACCTCTGGGTCGGTAGCTACGCCGCGCGCCATCCCGACCTCCGTGTCTCGATCGATCCGACACTCATCCTTGGCGACGAGAGCGAAGTGCAGCCTGACATTGTCCTGTTCCGCGAGCCAGCACAAGGCTCGGTGTTGCAGCGCACCATCGACGGCTATCTCGAAGGCGCTCCTGAGTTCGTCATGGAGATTGCCGCCTCCAGCGCCTCCTACGACCTGCACGACAAGCTCGAAGCCTACCGGCTGGCCGGCGTGCCTGAGTACGTCGTCTGGCGGGTGATCGACCGGCAGATCAACTGGTTCCGGCTTCGCGACGGGGCGTACGTGCGGGTCGAGCCTGACCAAGAAGGCGTCATCGAAAGCGCGGTCCTCCCCGGCCTGCGTCTCTCTATCCCCGCGTTGCTGGCCGGCAACCGCGCCGCGATCGTTGCCGCGCTGGACATCCAGACATAGACGTGCGCCTGCATCATCATTGCAAATCCGCGCAGTTGGCCTATCCTCACGCTGCGCGTATTGTTCTACGCATGCGCCCAGGGCAAGGAGTATCGCGGAACGATGGCCGCGCTCAACGCATCGCCCGGTCAGCAACCAGCCGGACCGCTGCACGGCGTCCGCGTCCTCGACCTGATCGACGGCGCGGCGGCCTACGGTCCGAAGCTGCTCGTCGGATTGGGTGCGGACGTGATCCGAGTCGAACGCCCCGACGGGTCCAAGCACCGCCGCCGCCCGCCGCTGGTCCGGTCACTCGAAGCGGACGGCCCGAGCCTCTACTTCCTCCATTACAACGCCGGCAAGCTGGGCATCACCCTCGACCCTGATCGGGTCGAGGGCCGTGCGTTGCTCAGCCACTTGCTCGACCACGCCGACATCGTCTTCGACAACGGCGAGTTATCGCGCCTGGGCTTCGATCTGGATGCGCTCGCGGCAGCGGGGCCGCTCGTTGTCGTGAGTGTGACACCCTTCGGACTGAACAGCCCCCGCTCCTCGTGGCGGGGAGGCGACCTCGTCTGTCAGGCGATGAGCGGCATGATCGGCCTGTACGGCGATCGAGAGTCGCGTCCGGCCCGCATCGGACCAGAGCAGGCGTTCGAGATCGGTGGGATGGCGGCCACCCTCGGCGGACTGATCGCGCTCTACGGCGCCCGCCGCACCGGCCTCGGCGAGGTCGTTGACATCGCCATCCAGCGCGTCAGCACGATGGTCACCCTCCAAATGTCGAACGCATCGATGTATCACCAGTTCGGCGTCGCCCGCGGTCGCCGCCCCCGCGAGGAGGTGATGCACGGCGCCCTCTATGAAACGTGCGATGGCTGGGTGCTGCTCGGCGCCTACCGCCGCCTGGACGAACTCCTGGCGATGCTCGGTGACGGCGACACTGGGCACGAACTGCGGGCAGCGCGACAGCAGCTCGGCGACGACGCCTTTATCCGCGACCCGGATGTTGAGGCCACGCTCCGCCGCTTCTGCGCCGGCATGACCCGCGCGGCACTGGTCGATGCCGCCCAGGCGAGCGGCATGCTCGGCCTGCCCGTGAACGATGTCGCCGATCTGATCGCCGACCCGTTCCTCCAGTCCCGCGCCTTCTTCGTCGAAGTCGAACACCCCGAGCTCGGCATCGTCGGCGTCGATAGCGGTGCACCCGTCCGCTTCAGCGCCAGCCCGTATCGCGCATCCCGCCGTCCACCGCTGCTCGGCGAACACAACGCCGAGGTCTACGCCTCCATCGGCGTCGACGAGCACGCACTCGCACGGCTGCGTGCGGAAGGAGTGGTGTGAGACATGACTCTTCCGCTCGCCGGCGTTCGTCTGATCGATCTGACCTGGGTGGTGGCGGGACCGCTCGCCGCCCGGCTGCTCGGCGACTTCGGCGCCGATGTGATCAAGATCGAATCGGTCCATCGGATGGACGTGGCCCGCGCCAACCGCGTCCCGCTCTACGGCCCCCTCCCCGGCGACGCCAACGCCAACCCGGAAACCGGCGGCTACTTCCAGGACTGCAACGCCGGCAAGCGCTCCCTCACGCTCGATCTGACGAAGGCCGAGGGCCGTGCCCTGCTGCGCCGGCTCGTCGCCGTCTCCGACGGCATCATCTGTAACCTCGGCGGCGACCAGCTCGAGCGGTGGGGTATCGGCTACGAGGTCGCCCGCGCGATCAACCCCGGCATCATCGTCGTCAACATGCCGACGATGGCGAGCGACGGACCCCGCGCCCGCTGGCGCGCCTTCGGCGACATGATCGCCGGCGCCGCCGGTCTCAAGGCCGTCTCTGGCCATCCCGACGACCCGCCCCTGCCCTTCGGCCACCAGTACCCGGACTTCTCCGCCAATCCGCTCCACGCCGCCCTGGCGTTGGTAGCGGCATTACACCATCGCGACCGCACCGGCGAAGGCCAGTTCGTCGAGGTCAGTCAGTACGAATCGACGATCGCGCTGCTCGGCGCGGCAGTGCTCGACCAGAGCGTCAACGGCGCCCACGCCGGCCGGGTCGGGAACCGCGATCCCGAAGCCGTCCCCCACAACCTCTACCGCTGCCAAGGCGACGAGTCCTGGTGCGCGATCAGCGTCTTCGACGACCAGCAGTGGCAGGCGCTGGCAGAGACACCCGGCCTGGAGGCGCTGCGCCGTCCGGAGTTCGACACACGCGAGGGCCGCCGCACACACGAGGCTGAGATTGACGCCACGGTCGAAGCCTGGACGAGCACCTGGGACCGGCAGGCGCTGGCCGCATATCTCCAAGAACGAGGCGTGCCCGCCGGTCCCCTGCAAGGCGTCGCCGAGTTGGCCGGCGTCGATCCGGTGCTGAGCAGCCGCTACTTCACGAAGGTCGATCACCCGTCCGGCCGGGAGTTCCTCATCCACGGCAACCCGATCCAGATGCGGCGCAATCCGCCCAGGGTGGAACGCGGTCCCTTGCTGGGCGAGCACACCTTCGACGTACTCCACGATCTGCTCGGCCTCAGCGCCGACGAGATCGCCGAGTATGCCGTCCACGGCGCGATTGAATGACAATGCGAGCACGATGATCGAGAGCAGGTGAGAGCGAATGGTCTGGCAATCAGAGGTCGAAGAGATCCAGCGACGGCAGCAGATCGCCCATGCGCTCGGCGGTGAGGAAGCGGTCGCGCGTCACCACGCCGCCGGCAAGCAAACGGTCCGCGAGCGGATCGACGGTATCCTCGATCCCAGCACCTTCCGCGAGATGGGCGTCCTCTCCGCCGCGGCGGAATACGACGACGACGGCAACCTGGTCAAGATCACCCCCTCCAACTCCGTCCTCGGCATCGGCCGGATCGACGGCCGCCAGATCGTCGTCGGCGGTGAAGACTTCACGATCCGCGGCGGCGCCTCGGATGGCGGCGGCAGCGCCAAGATGTACTACATGGAGCACCTCGCCCGTCAGCAGCGCATCCCCCTCATCCGGCTGATCGAGGGCGCCGGCGGCAGCGTCCGCACCAACGCCTCCCGTCACTCCGGCCAGGCGATCGTCGGCGGCCAGGTGTCGCCCTACGTCGATCTGCTCGGCACGGTGCCGGTAGTGTCGGCGGCGCTGGGTTCCGTCGCCGGGCTGCCCGCCGCCCGCATGGCCTTCGCCCACTTCTCGATCATGGTGCGCGAGGCGGTCGTCTTCGCCGGCGGCCCGCCCGTTGTCGAACGCGCCCTCGGCGTCCAGGTGACCAAGGAGGAACTGGGCGGCGTCCAGGTGCACGCCTATAAGAGCGGCCTCGTCGACAACGTCGCGACCGATGAAGCGGACTGCATCCGCCAGATCAAGACATTCCTCAGCTACCTGCCCAGCAACGTCTGGGAAGCGCCGCCGCGCCTGGTGCCATGTGACGACCCCAACCGCCGCGACGAGGGCCTGCTCTCGATCATCCCCCGTAACCGCCGCCGCACCTACGACGCCCGCACGCTGATCCGCCACGTCGTCGACCTCGACAGCTTCTTCGAGCTGACACCGTACTTCGGCCAGTCGCTGATCACCGGCCTCGCCCGGGTGGACGGCTACCCCGTCGCCGTGCTCGCCAACAACCCCAACCACGTCGGCGGCTCGCTCGACGGCCCCGGATCGGACAAACTCACCCGCTTCGTCGATCTCTGTGACACCTTCCACCTGCCCGTCGTCAGCTTCGAGGACGAACCCGGCTACATGGTCGGCCCGGCCGCCGAGGCCTCCGGCACGCTCCGTCGCGGCGTCCGGGCGCTGGCAGCGGTGATGCAATCAACCGTCCCCTGGGTCAACTTCATCGTGCGGCGTGCCTACGGCGTCGCCGCCGGCGCGCACCTCAACGGCAACGCCCTCCGCTACGCCTGGCCCTCCGGCGAATGGGGCTCGATCCCGGTCGAGGGCGGTGTCGCCGCCGCCTACCGGCGCGAGATCGAGTCCGCACCCGACCCCGAACAGCGCCGCGCCGAGATCGAGGCGCGCCATGACCGCGACCGTAACCCCTTCCGCCGCGCCGAAGCCTTTGGCCTGCACGACCTGATCGACCCCCGCGAAACACGACCCGTCATGGTCGACTTCGTCCGGATGGCCCAGAAGGTGATCGAAACCTCGCTCGGCCCGAAGCCGCGCCTGATGCGACCGTAGTCTGAACCTGTCACCACATCAGTCACTTCGTACGCGTTCGAGGATCGAACCAATCGCGGATACCATCGCCAAGGAAGTTGAGGCTCATCACCGTCAGCATGATCGCGACGCCGGGCACGATCGAGAGGATGGGTTGCTCCTCCAGATAGCCATACGACGCCTTGAGCATCACCCCCCAACTGGCCTGTGGCGGGCGGATGCCGACGCCCAGGAAACTGAGGCTCGCCTCAATGATGATGCCCAGGCCAACCGCAATCGTTGCCTGCACGGTGAGTGGCGACATGATATTCGGTAAGATGTGCCGCCACATGATCCGGCCTGGCTTGAGTCCTATCGCACGAGCGGAGAGGACATACAGCTTGCCCGTTTCTCCAAGCACCGAGCCACGCGTCAATCGGATGAAGGCAGGAATGTACCCGATGCCGATGGCGAACATGAGCGGACCGATGCCACCGCCGACGGCGGCGACGATCCCAAGCGCCAAGATGACGCCGGGAATCGCCAAGAACGCATCGACGATCCGCATAATGAGACCGTCGAGCCACCCGCCGGAGTATCCAGCCGCCAGTCCGAGCGTGATGCCCACCGCACCGGCGAAGATCGCCGACAGCAGCCCGACGACCACCGAAATTCGGGTGCCATAGATCACGCGGGAGAGCGTGTCTCGACCGAGGTCGTCCGTCCCAAGTGGGTGGCTCAGGCTGGGACCCTGGAGTCGCGCGAGAAGATCCTGGTCATTGAAACCCTCGGGGGCAAAGAGGCCGGGCGCGATCGCAAGCATGATTAACAGCAGTACCCAGCAGAGGGAGATCGTTTCCGCGGGATGCCTCCGCAGGTAGCGCCACCCGACCTGAGGGAGGGTACGCGATGCCGGCCCGGTGTACGCGAACGGGACTGATTGTGCTGACGATGTCATGAGACACGAATCCGCGGGTCGAGCCATCCGTAGGCGATATCGACGAGCATGTTGCTGCAGATGATCACCACGGCGCTCAACAAGATGACTGCTTGGACGACGTTGTACTCGTGAAACTGGACGGCCTCGGCGGCCAGGCGGCCCACGCCGGGGATGGCGAACACGGTTTCGGTGACCGCCGCGCCGCCCACGACACGCGCCACCTGGAGGCCGGCGACCGTCAGCACCGGAATCATGCCATTCTTCAGCGCGTGGCGCTGCAAAATGACGAGCCGCCGCAGCCCCTTCGCCTTCGCGGTGCGCACATAATCTTCCTCGAGCACTTCGATCATGGTTCCCCGCGTCATGCGCACAATCACAGCGAGTTGTCCCAAGCTGATGGCGAGCACCGGCATGATCATTCGCTTGAGGTTCTCAACCGGATCTTCCGTGAACGGCACGTAGCCGAAGGCGGGGAGCAAATCGAGCTTCACAGCAACGATCACAATCAGTAGCATTCCGAACCAGAAGTTGGGCGTGGCCACGCCGAAGACGCCCAGTAGCCGCGCGACATGATCCAGCGGCCCGTTCCGGTTGAGTGCAGCGGTCATCCCCAGCAGGATGCCGCCGGAGAACGAGACAAGCAGGCTCAAGAAGCCCAATTCCAGTGTTGGCGGCAGCCGCTCCAACAACTCAGTCCGGACCGAAGTGCTCTCGCGGAAGGTTTGGCCAAAATCGAGGCGCAACGCGCTCGTGACCCAGTCGCGATATTGGGCCACGAGCGGCTCGTTCAGTCCCATCTCTTCGCGCAGTTGCAGATAAGACTCCTGCGTTGCCGTCTCGCCGAGAACTGACGCCGCCGGGTCGCCGGGCAACACGTGCGTGATCGTAAAGCCGATCAACGTGACGAAGAACAGCACGATCACCGAGCTGAGCAGGCGGCGGACGATAAAGGTCGCCATCGTCTCTCTACCCGCTCACGCTGATATCGCACTGGCCGAGATGCGGCTTCCCATCGCCAAACACCTCAAGCGAAACGCTCTCGTGGCGGGCGGTGAGGGTATCAGGATGCCAGAGGAAGACATCCCAGCCCCGCTCGTTGACGTAGTCGGCCAGTTGATACAGTTTCTTCTGCCGTTCCTTCGCGTCGAGCGTCGCCTCCAGGTCTGCCAGCATCCGCTCGAACCCTGGGTCCGCCGGCTTCGTGCCACCGGAAACGTAGACGCCGGCGGCAGCATCCTTGAAGTTGAAGCTCTGCGACGGTTCCGCACGTCCGCTATAGGCACTGTAAAAACCATCGCCGATGTTTTCGTCTTGAAAGCGCGCCGTGTAGCTCGCGTGCTGCTCAATCTCCATCTGCATCCCGAACTCGGCGATCTGCGATTGGATCACCTGCAGCACTTGGAGGTCCGTCGGTGACGTGCCCGAGGTGATCAGAAACTTGAACCCGCTCGTGAGTCCTCCGGCAGCCAGCTCCTGCTTCGCTTTCGCCGGGTCATGCCACAAGCCTTTGTAGTTCGGATCGAACTCGGCGTTCCCCGGCCCAATCCAGGTCGACGCCGGCCGCGCCAGGCCGCCGAAAAGCCCGTCAATGATCGCTTGTCGGTTGATCGCGAATGAGAGCGCGCGGCCCGCGCGCGGGTTATTGAACGGCGGGCGCATGGTGTTCAGAGTGAAGGATGGAATGGAGACACCAACCTGCTGCTGGAACACGGTCTTCGGCAGCTCCTTGACCGTTTTTACCTTGTCCGCCTGCACACCCCAGAGCAGATTCAGGTCTCCGGTACGGAAGCCGGCGAACGCCGTGTTCGGATCGGGGATCACCTTCCATTCGATGCCGGCGACCTTGGGGCAATCCGCCTGCCAATAGTTCGGATTGGACTTGACTCGGAGGTAATTGCTTTGCTGCCAACCGTCGAAGATAAAGGCGCCGGTGCCGACCGGATTGCGCTTGTAGTCCCCGGATTGGAAGTCGCCGCCGAACTTCTCTAACGCGGCCGGTGAGCTCTGGAAGCCGGGCCGGTCGCCAAGTTTGGTGATCAGGCCGCCATCGGGGCGCTTCATCTTGAAGATCGCGGTGGAATCATCAGGCGTTTCAACCGTGTCGATCGCCTGCAGATCGGCCGTCGCGCCCGAGCGCGAACCGTTCGTGACCACATGCTGCCAGTTCGCCTTGACCGCTGCCGCGTTGAAGGCGGTGCCGTCATGGAAGGTGACGCCCTTGCGCAGCCTGAACACCAATGTCGCTGGATCGCTGTACTCCCACGTCTCGGCCAGGCTCCGGCTCGGCTGCGACATGAGCTTCGCGTCGTAGGCAATGATATTGTCGAAGACCGTCCACAGGAACTGCTGACCATTGCCGCCCGTGCCCGTGATCGCGTCAAACGAGTCGATGTCGGAGCCGTTTAAGGTGACGCGCGCGGAGCGGTCGGGCGGACCGGCGGGTGCTGCGCTCGCTGGCTGGCCGTCCGCCTGTTGCTGCGCCGCGCCGGTTCCTGACTCTGATGTGCCGTCGTCACTATCGCCACCGCACGCCGCAAGAAACAGTGCGGCAATGCCACCGCTGGCGACTGTTCCCCGCAGCAGCCGGCGACGTGTCACCATCCGAGAATTGACCTTGTACATCCGAGAACCCCCTCCATCTAGATCTCAATCGGAACGACTATCGCCGCCGCACCGCGCTGCGGTGCAGGATGAGCGCGATGCGCTGGTCCTCCGAATCGAACACCTCGCAGCGGACATGCACCAGCGCCTTGGATTCCCCGCGCGCTTCGATCCGCTCTACCACATCGACGAAGCGATATGGGCGGTCGCTGAGAGGCAGGGCGGCAACGAACATCTCACTGCTTCGGTGCGCAGAGATCTGCGTCGGGTTGATCCGTTCAAGGACGGACATCATCGGATTGGCCCAGAGGCCAATGCTCACCGGCAGCGCGCCATCCTCCGTGATCGCGCCGACGAGCGTCTCCTCGTAGTAGCGACGGACCTCCTCGCGCGGAAAGACGCGCTCGCGCATGGGCAGGTCGCCCAACGCAACGCCGTCGAGTGCGGGCGCACCGTCCTGGGAAGGCGACGCGGGCCACAACGGCCGGTCGGTTGCCTCGATCACGCCGTCGCTGGTCACCTGACCCGGATCGGTCTCCACCGCGTAGTGCCAGGCCGTGCCCGCTTGCGCCGCATGTACCCGCGCCGTCTCATCCTGGTAAACGGGCGCACGCAGATCCACGGTCATGCGAAACGGTGCGAGCGCGAGCGGGAAGCCCTGCTCCCGACGCCAGCTTTCACACACATAGCTCATGATCGTCACGCCGCCGACAAAGCCGCCGCGGAAGCCGAGACGACGAGCCGTCGCGTCATCATGGATACTACCGACGGATTCGTGGGCGCGGTTTACTGCACGCCACTCACCGACTATGCGGGAAGGGATAGTCCGATTCATCGATTTGACCCACCGAGCGATGTTGGCCTATTGTTAACATCCGTTCCCAGGGTCGTCCACTTCTAGGATCAGATAGTCCTATTCGTTTTCTTGGGCCATTTGCGGATGGAATCGGTCGCCACGCTATGAACCTCTCCCAACTCGAGGCGTTCATCGAGACCTGCGAGCAGGGTAGCTATACCCGTGCGGCAGAGCGGCTCTTTATCAGCCAGCCGGCGCTTCATCACAAAGTGAAACAGCTCGAGACGGCACTCGGGACACCGCTGCTCGTGGTGCGGAACCGGCACGTGGTCCCGACCGCCGAAGGTCAATTAGTCCTCGACGTTGCTAGACGCGTCTTGCAGGAGGTCCATAGCCTCGAGGAGCACTTCCGGCTGATGAAGGAGAACCAGGCCGTGCGGGTCGGGGCGACCTCGCTGCTCGGCGCCATGGTGCTCTCATCGGCCGTGGCCCAGTTTCGTGAGGAACGGCCGCATATCAGCGTTCAGGTCATCTCACTCGATCCCGACGAGCTCTACGACGCCTTCGTCGAGAACAAGGTCGATCTTGCCGTCGCGTGGCAGAAATACGTCACGCCGAACTTGCAAACCGAGCCACTTCGAGATTCGGCGACCGGGTGTTTTGCCTCCGTCGGTCATCCCCTCGCCGATGGCGAGGTGCACGAGCCGGACGAACTCCTCCAGTACCCAATTGCCCTCACCGAGAAGGGCATGGGACTCCGCACCACCGTCGAACAGTGGTTCTTTGACGTGCTCGGCCTGCGCGATCTGCCGGTTGCATTCGAGGCGCGCACGGGCGCCCTGCTGGCGCAGGTCGCCGCTTCGTCCCCGGACTACATCACCTTCCTGCCGGAAGACGCCGCGCGGCAGTTCAATCTCGCGCCGATCCTGCTGGCGGCACCGACCTGGCGCTCGACCGCCGTGATCTGCTACTTGCCCGGACAGTATCACCGGCCGGCGGCAAAGCAGTTCCTCCACCATCTTCGCCGCATCGCCACAGAGCAGCAGACAGCCCTTGGCCCCACCCACTCGCATCGCCCCGAGGGGCGGCAACTGGGAGATACCCCGCCCCTACTAGACAAAGATATTCCGCTCGGTCAAACGGGTGATCTCCGGCGGTGACAGGCCGAGGATCTCTGTGAACACGTACTCGTTGTCTTGGCCGAGCTTGGGCGATGGCGCATACCGCGCTGGCGCCGCCGGTGTTTGCAGCCAGGGCAGCTTGACGATGTGGTAGGAGCCAATGCCGTCAGCCTCAAGCCGCGTCATGAGATCGCGCGCGACGAAGTGTTCGTTCGACAGCAGCTCGTCGAACTCAAGCACCGGTGCGCAGCAGACACGGGCGGTGCGTAGGTGGCGCACGACCGCATCACGCTCCAGCGTCGCGCACCAGCCGTCCAGCGCGGCGTCGATCTCGGCGAGTCGCGCCCGGCGCGCGTCGAGCTCATGCAGTTGCGCGAAGTCATCCGGCATTGCGGCGGTTGCGCAGAGACCCTGCCATTCCGTGTCGTCATGCGCCGTGATCGCGACCCAGCGGCCATCGCCGCAGCGGTAGGTATTGTGCGGGGCACAATCGGGCACGCGGTTCCCGACCGGGACGGGCTCGCGACCCGTCGCCAGGTATTCGAGGAACGGCTCAGCCATCAGCGCAATCGTGCTCTCCGCCATGGAGAGGTCGAAGTGGATACCACCGCCCGTCCGGCGGGCATGCGCAAGGCCGGCGAGGATCGCGAGCGCCGCCGTCACACCGGTAAGTGGATCGGTCCAGGTGCCGCCGACCCCTCGCGGCGGTGTTCCTGGCCAGCTGGCAAGATACGTATGGCCGGCGAAGCCGTGAATCGACTTGCCGAACGCCCGCATCGCGGTGTCAGGTCCCGTCCTGCCCAAGCCGGAGGACGACACCATCACGAGGGACTCGTGACCGTCACGCAGCGTCTGATAATCAAGGCCCAAGCGCTCGGCAACGCCGGTGGAGAAGTTCTCGATCACCACATCACTGGAGTCGATCAGCCGGCGCGCCATCCGTTGCCCTTCTGCGTCCCCCAGATTGATCGTGCAGTCCCGCTTGGAGTAATTCAGCATGTTGAAGGCGACGCTGCTGTCCATCGACTCGGCGTCGTTGATGAAGGGCGGGACACCGCGGAAGCGGTCGGGACGGTAATGTGATTCGACCTTGATCACCTCGGCGCCGAGTGCGGCCAGCCACTTCGTACAGTGCGGCCCGGCGAGCACCCAGCTGAAATCAGCAACACGAACGCCCGCCAATGGCAAGGCAGGGAGGTCCGACTCTTCCCCGCGCGGGGCAACCTGGGGCGAAACTGACGGCGTCTGACTCATATTCCCAACCTCTGCACCGTCGACTCCGTATCAGCGCCGAAGGATCTGACCATATCCGGGGTCGCCGGCACCTCCGCCGAACGAAGGCGGATCGGAGTCCGCGGTGCGCGGAAGCTCCGATCGGTTCCCGCGAATCCGATCGACGTGAACACCTCGCGCGCATCCATCTGCTGGTGGGCGACCACCTGGCCGATCGCGTTGACCGGGAAGGCGGTGATGCCCGCCTCCTGGCACGCGCGGTACACCGCCTCATTTGAACGTTCGCCGAGCCAGTGCTGAATCACCTGTGAGAGCTCCGGCCAGTGGGCCATCCGGTACGCCGGCTCGGTCAGTGGCGCGTTCTGCCAATCCGCGCGCCCAAGCAGCTGGGCCCAGCCAAGCCAGTTGTCATCGCCGCCCTGCGTGTAGACATAACCCTCACGACACCGCAGGAAGCCACGCGGCACCGTCTGCGGACGCGCGGACGGACCCTTCGGCAGCGGATGGCCGGCGAAGACGGCGGCTTGGGAGATCAGCGGCACCGATGCCAGGGCGTCGAGCACCGCCACATCGAGCAGCAGCGGGCGGCCGCTGGACTGGGTCCCGAACCAGCCCTGGAGGGCGGCGACGGCCGCGGTGAGCCCGCCGATGAACGCCGCTTGGTGCCCATAGAGTTGCATCGGCCGCTCGGTCGAGCGATCCGCTGGCTCCTCCGGGGTAACCGACGCGATGCCACTCAGCGCAAACTGCAGCAGCTCATCCTCACAGAGGTCGGCGTAGGGACTGCGCAGCCCGTGTGGCGTAACAACGCAGAGGGCAACCTCGGTATCCTCGTACACCGGCTCATCGAGCCAGTAGCGGTTGAAGTAGGGCACACTCGCGTCGTAGAGCACGATCTGCGCCCGATCACAGATCTGGCGAGCCACATGGTCACCATCGATCTCGGCAAGATCGAGGCACGCCGAACGTTTATTTGTCGCCAGATAGTCGACGACGTGAGGGGCCACGTCCCGCCGGGTACGCACCCGGTTCCCTGCCGGCGGCTCAAGCGCGATCACCTCCGCGCCGAGGTCGGCGAGCAGCCGGCCAGCGTATGCCGGCGCGAGTGAGTTGGTGATCTCGACCACCTTGAGCTCGGACAGCAATGGAAGCACGCGGCACACCCTCCGCTCAGCCTTGCGCGCATCGCCCGACTATCAACTAGCAGGGGATGTCACGGGGTTTGTCACTGAAACCCAACTCGCGGCTCGGCGGCTACCGCGCAAGCTCTTTGCGGTGCCGCCAGCTCTCATGCCGGTCGGCGCGGTCGTTCGTCTGCGCGAGCGCCATGAATCGATAGATGTCGGCCTGTTGGGTCGCCTCCAGGCCAGCATCATAGCCAAAGCGCAGCGATTCCCGCGTCAGCCGGACGGCATGCACCGGCATCTGGGCAATGGCCCGCATCGTGGCGATTGCCTCGGGCAGGAGTTGCTCTTGCGGGTAGACGTGCGTCGCGATGCCCATCCGGAGCGCGTCCTCCGCACCGACCTTCCGCGCAGTGAGCGCCATGTTCAGGGCGTTTCCCTGGCCGACGAATCGGGCAAGCCGAAGGGTGCCGCCGTAGGCGGGCAGGATGCCGAGGCTTGTCTGCGGTAAGCAGAAGACGGCCTGCTCCCCGGCGAGGATGAAGTCGCAGCACAGCGGCACGAGGCAACCGATCCCGATCGCGTAGCCGTTCACCGCACTGACGATCGGTTTTGGAAACGCGGAGAGCGTGTCGAATACCGGCATGTCGCGATGCGACGCCAGGTATTCCTCCGGCGAGTCGACACTGTGCGTCTGCGGGTTCTTGAGGTCGGCGCCGGCCGAAAAAGCACGACCGTTCCCGGTGAGGACGACGCCGCGCACCTCATCATCCGCCTCGGCTTCCTGCAATCGCTGCATCAGCGCCTTGCCGATGTCTGCTCCCCAAGCATTGAGCCGTTCGGGACGGTTGAACATGATCACCGCCACACTGTCATGCTTTTCGATGAGAACAGCGTCGGTTGACATCGTGTATCTACCTCCATGCGGACTTCCGTCGCCTAAGCACACCCGCGAGCATGTTAGAGCTGAATCGTACTCGTCGCCGATCGTCATAACCACTTCGAAGACTGGATAGCCCTATAGATTTCTGCCCAGCGGCCACGACGCGGAGGAACATCTGGCACGCTGTTTGCCCGGGCGTTGGTCAGGATGCGGGCACGACCATGCATTGTCGTATCTCCGTTGGCGGGCGTTGAGCTTGATGTGTCGGGCAGTGCCAGACCTGCGCCGCCATCATCCCTGCGAGGCGCCGCTGTGATACTGGCACAAGAGCCAGCTATGCTTGGCCGCCCACTCCGATACGATCGCTTCGGATGCCTGCCACAAACGCGCAACCTCGACGGAGAGCGATGACGATATTCGAACACGCAACCGACTTTCTCTGGCGCAACGCGCGGCTGCTGGAACGCGCCTTGTTCGCCCATCAGTTCCTCGGCGCCCCCGCCGATCAGGTTCGGGACGCCGTTCGCGCCTACCGCAACCCCGACGGCGGCTTCGGTCACGCCCTCGAACCCGACATTCGCGCCCCCACGAGCCAGCCACTCTTCGTCGAGGTAGCCTTCCGTGCCCTCCAGCAGGCCGGCATCCGCGATCAAGAGTTGGCGTTGGGCGCCTGCGACTTCCTCGCCTCCGTCGCGCGTGACGACGGCACAGTCCCGATCGCCCTGCCCAGCATGCTCGACTACCCCCGCGCCGCGCACTGGTCCGAACTCGGCCCACCGGATGATTCGCCCAACCCCACCGCTTCAATCGCCGGCCTGTTGCTCTGGCAGGGCGTCGAGCACCCCTGGCTCGACCGCGCGACCGCCTGGTGTTGGCAGCGGCTGGAGCAACCAATCGGCGAGGCGCACGATCTGGTCACGGCGCTCACCTTCCTCCGATTCGCACCCGACCGGCCCCGCGCCGAAGCGCTGGCCGTACAGCTCGCCGGACAGGCATTCGGTGCCCGCTACTTCAAAGCGGAGCCGGGGCCGGGATCATACGGACTCACGCCCCTCCATCTCGCACCGTCACCCGACGCACCCGGCCGTTCCGCCTTTGCCGACGACCTGATCGCCGCCCATCTCGACGATCTGGCATCAGGCCAGCAGGAGGACGGCGGCTGGCCGATCACCTGGAACCCGCCCGGCCCCGGAGCAGTAATGGAGTGGCGCGGCGTCTGGACGCTCGAAGCGCTCACGACCCTGCGTGCCTACGGACGGATCTGAAACGGGGGACGTGTTCTGCCGCCCGAGCATCGGTCATCCTGGTCGCACGGCGCCTACTCGAATCGCACCGATTCGGCAATGGTGACTAGTGGGTCAGTTGGCACGGGCATTGCCGTTACAGGTACAGGCCGGTGAACGACGGTATGGGCGGCGGAGGGGGCGAGGAGTGCAAGCGCCGGACCCGCCCAGCCGATGCCGCCGCTCGCGGGC
>JBFXAN010000056.1:0-35907 GCA_050184225.1 Dehalococcoidia bacterium
AAGAACCGGCCCTCCCCCCCGGCCCCTCTCCCGCGCGGCGGGAGAGGAGAGACTGATCGCCACGGCGTGCCAGTATCTCCTCCGCGCTACTAGTGCCGATCGATCAAGCTGGGAGCATCGGTCTACTGAGGCTCCCAGCTCCCGCGCGGCGGGAGAGGGGCCGGGGGTGAGGGCCGTTCCTGCTATCCTCCCCGTATCCCCCTGGAGGTTGCACCGATGCCCGACGCTTCTCTACCCGACCGCGCCGATCGGATTTTTACCGGCGGACGTGTTCATACCGTGAACCAAAGCAATGACATCGCCGAGGCGGTGGCGGTCGGCGGAGGGTATGTGCTCGCCGTGGGGAGCGATGCCGAGGTGCGGGGGCTGGCGGGGCCGGGCACGCGTGAGATAGGGTTGCGCGGCCGGTCGTTGTTGCCGGGGTTCGTCGATGCGCACGCGCACTTCGCCGGGGTCGGGGCGGCGCAGTCGGCGATCGATTGCAAGGCGCCGGGGATGCAATCGATCCGCGCCTTGCAGGAGGCGGTGCGCGGGCGCGCGGCGACGCAGCCGCCGGGAACCTGGATCCGCGGTCGGGGCTACGACCAGTCGCGGCTGGAAGAGCAGCGGCACCCAAACCGCGATGACTGGGACGCGGTCGCGCCGAACCATCCGGTGATCTTTACGCGCACCTGCGGTCACATCCAGTCCGTCAACGGCCGGGCGTTGGAACTGGCCGGTATCGACGACCGCACGCCTGACCCGCCGGGCGGACGCTACGATCGGGTCGATGGGCGCAACCTTGGCGTCGCTTATGAAACGGCGGGGACACCGTTGGGCGCCGTCTCGGTGCTCTCGCGGGAGGAATATCGCGAGGCGCTGCTGCGGGCGAACCAGGCATATCTCGCGGCTGGCGGTACGAGCGTGCACGACGCCGGGGGGTTGATCGGGCCGCCCTTCTCCCAGTGTCAGGATCTGGTGGCGGCGGGGCAGATCCAGGTGCGGCTCTACGCTTTCACTACCGTCAACAGCTTCGAACATCCCCTGATCGGCATGCTGCGGAGCGGACTGCACACCGGATTCGGCGACGAACACCTGCGAATGGGCGCCTTCAAGGTGATCACCGACGGCTCCAGTTCCGGCCCGACCGCCGCGACCCGCGAGCCATATACGTCGGACTCGGACGACTTTGGCATCCTCTACTGGGCGCAGGATGACCTGGACGACCTGATCGGCCGGGCGCACCGTCAGGGGTTCCAGTGCACCGTTCACGCCGTCGGCGACAAGGCGATCGAGCAGACATTGAACGCGATGGCGCGGGCACAGTCGGAGTTCCCACGGGAGGGATTGCGCCACCGGATCGAGCACTGCGGCATCACGCCGCCGGACCTCCAACAACGGGTGAAGGCGCAGGGCATCGTTCCGGCGATGCAACCGGCCTTCTTCTGGGAGTTCGGCGACGGCTACATCGCCAACTACGGGCAGCATCGGGCCGACACGATGTTCCCAGTGAAGAGCCTGACCGCGATGGGCGTGATCGTCGCCGGTAGCTCTGATGCGCCGGTGACGAACCACGCACCGCTCTTTGGCATCCAGCAGGCGCTCACCCGCGCGACGATGGACGGACAGGTCTGCGGCCCGGCGGAGCGCGTCGACCTGACCACCGCGATCCGGCTGCACACGATCAACGGCGCCTACGCATCGTTCGAGGAGTCACGCAAGGGCAGCATCGAATCGGGCAAGCTGGCCGATCTCGTGCTGCTGGCGGAGGATCTGTCGCGCGTACCGGTGGAACGGATTCGGGAGACGGGGGTGGTGATGACGCTGGTGGGAGGGGATGTGGTGTATGAGGCGTAGGTGAGGGCCGGCCCTCACCCCCGGCCCCTCTCCCGCTCGACGGGAGAGGGGAGTCTAACTCGACCGATGCTCCCAGCCTGATCGATCGGTGCCCGTGGCACAATAGGAAATACTGGTACCTCTGTGCCGATCAGGCTCCCCTCTCCCGAACTCGGGAGAGGGGCCGGGGGTGAGGGCCGTTGTCGAGGTGAGGACTCGGTTCATCACAATCCGAACCGCTCGCGGACGCTCTCGCCGCCGGTGAGATCCTGGACCAGGTCGCGAGCGTAGCCGCTGGCGACGATCTGGGGCAGGCCGTGGTACTGGGTGAGGCGCGCGGTGATGATGCGCCATCGCTGCTGACGTGGCAGGGAGGCGAGGGGGAGCACGGAGGGACGGAGGGAGACGACGGGGGCGAGTAGCTCGAGGGCGAAGCGATCGGCGGCGCACTCGGCATCGGCGACGCGCGGGCAGCCGATCGAGCCATCCTCCTTCCGCGCCATCAGGTGGACCTGGGCAGCAAGGGGGGCGCCGGCGAGGACGGCGTGGATGCGCTCTTCGACGGTGGGCAGGCGAAGGCCGTCGAGCACCTCCAGGGCACCGGCGCCGACGCTGTCTCGGACGCGGCGGCGCGGCTCCGAGACTTCGACCAGAAAGTGTCCAAGCTCGTGGGCGATGGTGAAGCGGCGCTGGTCCGGCGGATCGGCCGGATCGACGAGCAGCAAGGCTCTGCCGGCGTGGGTGATGAGACAGCCACGCAGGGGGCGGTCGGGGAGCGCCTCGACGACGAGCGCGGGGTGCGCGGCCGCCCAGGCGGCGATGGCGGCGCAGCTCAGATTGGGGACAGGTTCGACCTTGACCGGGACGTACAAGGGGATCAGCGGCTCCGGGTCGCGCGGGAAGTCAGGGGAGCCACCGACCCCGGTCCAGAATTCGTCCGCCAGGCGGACAAGGCGCCCATGAGGAACGGGGGCGGTGCGGAAGGTGCTCATGGCCCCGATTCCTCGTCGGGGGCGGGTTGCGGCGGAGGCGTTGTGTCGTACTCAGATGGCTCCTCGGAGATGCGGTCGCGGGCGGCGAGCAGGGCGCTCGGTGTAGCCGGCGCGATCGTCTCGGCCAGCTCGACGGCGCGGAGGAGGCTGGCGAGCTTGGCGGGATCGCAACCGGCGTACTCGGCGATGCGGCGGACGCGGCCGGCAAACATCGGACCCTCCCCTTCCGGCCGGCCGCAGAGGGCGAGGCGGGCGAGCGCTGGCGCCGGACAGCCAAGGTACGCCGCGAGCCCGGCGGCGTCGAGGCCCTTCTGCCGCCGGTACGCGGCGAGCGCGTAGGCGACGAAGTCCGGCTCACGCTCGACGCGAGCAGCCATCCCGGCAAGCCATCGCTCCTTATCATCAGCCGTCACGAAGTCTCTTCCCCATCCGCTTCATTCGTGCTTTCAGCCGGTCCTTCTGGCGCTTTACTTCGCGGACCTGCTCTGACTTGGATAGGCCGGTCAAGCCGTAGAGGCGCGCATAGGCGGCTGTGTCTTTGATATTGTCCATGATCATCTGTGCCGCCTGCTGGTCCCGCTTGTCCGGAATCTCCTCAAGAATCCGCCGCCGAAGCAGGTCATACGAGATACCGGATGGTGGATCCGGTGCCTCCTGTGGGTCATTCCCGACAGGAGCAGAAAGTTCGACATCATCGAGCGACGTGCGGCGCATGGCGTGACGCTGCTCACGGGCGAGCAAGTTTCGAAGATCACCTTGAGCAGCCATGCGAAGATACTGCAGGATCGGCAGCTTGTCCGGGTCATAGCGGTCCGGACGACGGATGAAGTCGATCAGGGCCGTGTGAGCCGCGTCTTGGATTAGATGCTCGTCGCGGATGCCTGGGAGGATCCAGCGACGGTCGACCAGCAATTTGGGCAGGTAGATGTCGCAGAACTCGGCTCTGGCAACGAGATCACCCGCGTGCAGGTGTTCGAGGAGGTTGGGGTCGATCGCGTCAGGATCAGACATTGGCGGAGCACCTGATCGTACGGCTCGCATCCTCCTTGAGCCGGATAAATTGGGTGAACAGGCAGGTGAGGGGAGGATAGGCGCGTGTGGGAGATATGTCAAGAACGTTGCATTTTCGGAAGCGAGCGGCAGACCCCTCCCCCGGCCCTTCCCCCCGCTGACGCGCGGAGCGGGGCCGGGGGAGGGGTCTGCCGCTCGCTACTCGACCATTCGCAGTTTGGCGGGCGCCGGGTCGACGGCGACGAGCAGGGGCCGGGTCATGCCGGTGACGCTGACGATCGCCTGACCGGGGGCGAGGCCGGGGAGCCGCTTCCAGAGGGAAGCGTCGATGCCGGGCACCGTGAGTTTGAGGCGGTTGACGACGTTGGCGTCGCCGATCTTGTGCAGGATGAAGTTGTTGACGAGGCCGAAGACCTCATCCGGCAGGTGCTGGGGTAGCTGGGTGATAAAGGCGAGGCCGAGCCAGCGTTTGCGGCCGCGGCGGGCGATGCGGGCGACCTGCTGATACAGTACCGGCATCCGGTTGATCCGCTCGCGCGAGAGGAACTCGTGTGCTTCCTCGATGAAGACAACGACCGGCGTCGGCCGGTCGTTCCGCTTCATGGCTACGTCATAGGCATCCTCCTGGCGGTTCTGGATGTCCCGCAGAAGTCCGGCAATGACGATGTTGTTGACCGCCGGCGAGTCGCTGTCGTGCAGGTCGATGATGCTCACGCAGCCGGGTGAGAGCATCTCCTTGACCGGCAGCGGCCGGACCTTGCCGTTGTCAGTGCGGGCGAGATCGGCACGGGTGCGCGCCCTGTCGGTGTCGAAGATACCGATTCGGTGAAGCTGACGCAGCCGCGAGAGTAGGGCAAGCCAGCTCACCTCATGACTCGTCTCACCTCGGTACTGTGTCGCAACCTCGCGCAGCTTGGCGGTGTTCTCCGGCTGTTGAAAGAGCGGTGACACGGCATGAAACGCCGTCGTGAACGGTCCGGCGGCCGGTTCAAGTTCTCCGAACATCTCCTGTGAAACCGGTTGGCGCTTGCCGCGACCCCCCTTTGCTTCATCCTTGGTCTTGAGTGCGGTGAGGAGGGCAGAGGCAACGTCGATGAGATGCCCCAGCGCCATCGACGGATAGCCACTTTCCAGTTCATCAAGTTCGGCTATCGCCGCCGCGTGTTGTGCGTCGCCGCGTTTGGGGAAAATGTCGAGTTCGCGCAGCATGCGCTTGGTGACGTCGTAGGCGAGCAGATAGCGAACGCGTTGGGCATCGTTGAGGTCGAGGATCTCCATGACCGCCTCGGCCGGTAGGTCGCTGAAGCGCATCCGGAACGGCTGAACACGCGGATGGTCAGCGTTTGCCGTGTCACGACCGACCGGATAATACACATGCGTATCTGGGACACCGGCGGGCGATGCACCCAGTCGCTTGAGAGCGGCCAGCATCGTCCGGTCTTCGGTTGGTTCGTTCAGGTGCGTATATTCGCCCTCGGTATCGAGCAGGACGACGGCGACGCCAGCGGCCTGGAGCCGGGCGATCAGGCCGGCGACCGTGGTCGACTTGCCACCGCCGGTCGTACCGAGGATCGCCGTGTGCCGCGGCAGGGCGTCCTTGCGCGCGCTATCGAAGGCGACCTCGACAGCCTCGTGCCCGACGGCGAGGCCGATGCGGACATCGCCGCCTGCTTTGAGCACGCGCTCCGTCTCCTCGGCGGAGAGGGGGAAGACGATGCTGTTCGGCAGCGGGCGGTAGCGGGGCGGCACGAGGGCGCCGTCCACATCCTCGCCGAGGATTTCGACGTGGACGCGGCCATGATAGCGGGGGAGGAACATGCCGCCGTTGACTGCCGCCGTGATCACGACGGGGGCATCTCCGCGCAGGCCGTCCGGCTCGGCAAAGGGACCGGCGACGACGACGCCGAGATAGGCGCGGCCATCTTCCCGGCTCTCGATCCGGACCAGCGCCTGGGAGGGGAGGCGGCGCATCTGCTCGCGAGGCACGAGGACCGTGATCGTGTTGTCCTCGCTGGCGGGCGTGTCGAACATCGTCCGGCCGGCGCTACCCGCATCCGCCGGCGACTCGACGAACGGCCCGCCGCCCACCGCGATGTCCTCCTCGATCGCCGCGATCGCGGCGTCGGGAACCGGCGATGCCGGGGCGCTGTGACCGTTGGTCGTGTGCTCGTGCGTGTCGCTCATGGCGGGGTCCTTTCAACCGCAGGGATTGTGAACCGCAGAGACGCAGAGGACGCAGAGAATTTTCAAGTGAAACTGCCGAGCGTACCAACACGCCACACAAATCTCTGCGCCTCTGCGTCTCTGCGGTTCATTTCATGCTTACCCCTTGCGGCTGTCGCGCTCGTGCAGGTAGCGGTAGGGCGCGCCGGCCGCCGCGTAGGACGCTTCGATGCTGGCGGCGAAGGATGTGGCGCTGAAGTGGGCGGAGCAGACCGTGTCCGCCAGGTCGATCAGCATCGGGAAGCCGCGGTGTTCGTGCAGCAGGCTATCCGCCATCGCGATCAGCGCCGCTTCATGAGCGTGGTCGGCGTGAGCGTAGAACACCTGCCCCGGTGCCCATCGCGACGCGCGGTAGATGCCCATGACGAGGCTGGGACCGATCTCTCGCGCAAAGGCGAGCGTCTTTGGCGTGATCGGGCCGTAGCGAGGACCGCGCTCCACGAGCGAGATCAACCGGTTCTCCTGCGTCTCGACGATCGCATATTCCAACGGTTCCAGTGCCGAGCCGAGGGTCAACCACAACCGCTCCGTCGGGGCGCTCGGAATGAAGACAAATCGGCGGATGTCATTGATGAGGCCGCGAAGGATCGTGATGCTCGCGTCGAGGAAGACCTCTGATTCAGAGCCGGTGAGCAGTTCAACAGGTGTCGGATGTCCGTGGCCCATCCGCCAGCGGGCGGTGGACTTGTGCACGAGTACGGCCCGCTCGGCGTAGCTCATCAACCCACGGCGCGCCAGACGGCTCAACGGGTCGTTGCCGTCGCGCTCGAAGGCACTCCGGCGGTCGCGGGCTTCGAGCAGTTCCAGCACTTCGGCGGCGGGGTCGCCGGGGACATGCGCGCGGACATCGCGGCGGAAGAGGCGATGCACCCAGGTGCCTTGATCGCCGCTGTAGGAGACGAGACCGACGCCGATCTGGGCGACGGTGAGCGGCAGCGTGTCGTGCAAGGCGATCGTGCCGTCGGCGGCCTCGACCGCGCCGCTGAACAGGAGGCCGGCATGCACGCGGCGAATGTCGTCCGGCGTCGCCTGGTAGACACCCGCACCTTCCGCCTTCATCCGTCGACGGGCCAGCTGTGGAAAGACGCGACGGCGAATGATCTCACGGTGATCGCCGTCCTGCGCGAGCGCGGCCCGCACCTCCTGATCGAGCCGTGCGTAGAGTCGGTCGAGGTCAGCACCGGACGACCAGGTATCGAGGTCGAGGACGCGCTCGATCGGCTCGTCAAACTGCCGGACAAAACCGGCTTCCGCCTCCGATGCTGCGTTGATCGTCGTCATCGTGACGCCACCCCATCGTCCGCGCACGGATCATGACATATATAGAACAATAGTTCTATCTGTTGGCCGATCAGTTCGTGCACGAAGCTCGCCGGATGCCCTTCCCCCGACCCCTCCCCAAGACGTTGGGGAGGGGAGTCAGATCAACCGCGGGGTGCCAGTATCGCGTCTGGCATGACCACGCCCAGGCTTCAACCCGCATCGGTCACGGAGAACTCCCCGCCCAACGCCTTGGGGCGGGCTCAGGGGAGGGGCATCCGACACCTGTTCAGTTATGTGGAGCAGTATCGCATGCCGGAGGGTCAAGCGTCAGATGATGATCGGTATGTTCGTCTCCTCTCCCTCGCTCCGCGAGGGAGGGGGCCGCCGCCACCGCCGCGTACCAATCTGCGTGATGCTCCTTCGCCCACGCCGCCTCGACATCGCCGGAAATGATGCCGGGGAGGGCGGGGCGGGTCGATCGATTGATCAGCGCGACATACAGATGTCCGGCGAGGGGGAGCAAGGAGAAGAGGGCGATCAATTCGTGCAGCGGAAAGACCTGCTCGACAAACGATGCATCGACGATGGATTTGCTGAAGAAGTTGACGGCCAGCACGAGCCCCGTCATCGCCAGTCCAACCGAGGCCAGCAGCCAGTACCAGGTATTCAGCTTCTGGCCGGCGTTGAACTTGCCCGTGCGCGGCTGTCGCACGCGGGCACCGAGCAGCGCCAGGGTCGCGTACCGTAGCCAGGCGACGTCTCCCGGCGCCGGTGTGAGCGCCCCGGCGACATCGGCGGTGAGCATGCGTCGCCGTCGAATCAGCGCAACCAGCGCCAGTGGCGCCAGGATCCAGGCGACGCCAAAGATGATGTGCAGCAACGGCACCAGCCGGTAGCCATCGATGGCGGGAACTTTGACCGCGGGAATATAGATCAGCAGACCGCTGACGAGAAGGGCGAGGAAGAGGAAGGCGTTGATCCAGTGCAGCAGGCGGGTGCCGAGCGCGAAGCGCGCGATGCGCGCTGGCAATCGGGAATCGGCAATCGGCAATAGAGGCTCGGACTCACCATTGCCGATTGCCGATTCCCGATTGCGCCCGCTCACGTCATCCACGCGTCGATCTGCCAGCCTCGCTGCTCCCAGTAGCCGGTCTCGCGGTAAGGGACGAATTCAACCCGCTTCAACCACTTCGGGCCTTTGTAGCCGTACATGCGCGGCACCACCAGCCGCAACGGATAGCCGTGCTTCTTTTCGAGGGGTTTCTCCCACATCGAGTAGGCGAGCAGGACATCGGGCAGCATCGCCTGTGGAAGCGTGAGGCTGTCCTTGTAGATGTCGCCCTCGGAGTAAAAGGTGATGAAGCCGGCATCTTGCTTCGGACCGACCATCTCAACCAGGGTCTGAAAGCGCACACCGTGCCAGCGGACGTTGTCAACGCCCCAACCCTCGACGCAGTGAAAGTCAGAGATCTGCTGAACCGAAGGGAGTTGCTGCAACTCGTCCAGCGTGAAGGTGAGCGGACGCTCGACCGCACCATCGACAACCAGCCGGTAGGCCGCCGGATCGACGGCGGGGGTCGGCCGTTCAACGGTATTGATGCGGAAGTCGCCGGGGAGCGTCCAGAAGCGGTAGCCGAGATAGCCGAGGCCCGCGCCGATCGCGCCGAGGCCGAACAAGCGCCGGCGGCTGATGTGGATCGGTGCGTCCTGCCACTCACTACTCATGTCGGGATCAGGATATCAGGACCGGCCGGAGTTGCGCTGCCACACATGGGAGAACAGGGAAGAGGGAACAGGGAACAGAGCCTCTCCGCACCACAAAGCAGCCCCGTTTCTCTGCTCCCTGTCCCTCTTCCCTGTTCTGTGTCGCCTATGCCGCGCCGGCGAGCGCCGGTGCGGTGAGCGGCTCGGCCAGCTCGCGCGAGCGGAGATCTTCCGCGTAGACCGGGCCGCTGCAGCGGAGGCAGCGGAGGCGCTTGCCCGGGATCAGCGGCGAGCTGCTGCCGTCCCGCGCTTCAAACGCCCACTGATGCTGGGGTGTGCCTTTCTTGCCGGCAACGCGGCCGGAAATCCAGCCGCAGTGGTAACATTTGACGTCTGCAATCATATTCATGTTGGTGTTGTCCTTCCGATGATGGGCTCCTCCCCCATCTTCTAGAAAGACGTTACGGTTTCCCCGCCGGCCAATGATTAACCAGACCGTTGCTAGACGTTATCGTTGGGTTAAATCCTGACACCAGCCTGTGACTCGTTGCGTTCGGCTGAGTGGGAAACGGCCGGTGGCGTGCGGCCTGGAGCGGTGGTAGCGACTGAGTAGACCGAGCGGATAACCGACCGCTTGCAGACCGTCGCTACCCCAAAAACCGCGCACCCCCGCCGCTGGTTGCCCAGTCGGGAGGGGGTGGGCCCTGCCGCCGAAGCAGTCAGGGGGAGTAGAACGGGGAAAGGGGGCGCGTCCGCCCCACATAGCCCCGGAGCCAACGCAGGGAATCGAACCCCGAACCACCCGCTTACGAAGCGGACGCTCTACCAGTTGAGCTACGTCGGCATGGCGCCTCAGGTCGTTGGCACGTCGTACGCCGTGTGACTCCCACGGCACTGAGGCAGAAGCGAGGATACCACACCGCCGCGCCCGCCGCGGGTGGTCAGGCTATCTCTCGCGGGTTCAAAACCGTGAAGCGAGCACGAATCGTCGGGAATTCATCGAGTGTCTGTAACTCGGCGTTGTAGATGAGATCGCGCGACGAACGATCGAGCAGCGGCGCCCAGATCTCCGTTGTGATCGCGAGTGGGTACGTGTCCTCTTCCACCCGCATGGCGTGGAAGTGCGGCACCGACTTGACCCGCTCATAGAAGGCTTCAAGGAACGCTGTGCGTCGTTTCTTCGTTGGTATCGCCATCCCCATCCTCCTCCCGTCGGTGGTCACTGCCAGCGGTGGAGGCGCTTGATCTCCGTCAGGAGTTTCGGTAGGTCGTCAGCGATCAGTTCCTCGATCTGCGCTGGCGTGGCGACGTAGCCGGCCGGTCGCTGGATCGCCTTGTATCGGCGCTCGATCGCGTCAAACTCCTGTCTAGTCCATCCCCGCATCCTCCCGGCCGCGCTCAGGACGCGGCATCATAGGCCGCTTGCAGGTTGAGCCAGAACTCGGCGCTGGTGCCGAGCCGGACAGCGCCCGTGGATGAGATCCTGCCATGTCTCAACCGGGATGCCCATCAGCGCCAGATCATCCAGGCCCCAACCACGCGCGGCGAGTTCGTCGGCCAGGTGAACGCCGGGGTGGACGGGTTCGACTGAGATGCGGGTCATGCTAGTCCTCCTCCGATTGCGGGCGGCGGGTGTCGCAGGCGAGGCTACTGTCACTTTGCCGTCGCTGCTTGCTTCTGCTTCATCAAACACCGTTCCCACCGATACCGTTCATACTTGGCTGCTGGATTGAGGTAATGAATCGATGAGCGTGTTCCCGCGCGGCGCTGCTTTCTGTCGTCACCGTTTTCTGCGGCCGTCCCTGCATAAAGATGTGCTGGATTGGAACACGGCGGATAGTCGCAATGGTGACAGGCGCTTCGGCCCGGAGGCAATGGGCCATATGTCAACTCGTAAGCGACTCGATGTGCTCCGACCTGCTCGCCAAGCCATGAGGCCACTCCATAGCCCTGCTGGGTACGATGACCAGGCCAAGGCCAGCACTCATGATCCTCGCGGCGTCGCCAACCGCCATCCCAATTATCTGGATAACCATCATCCTCGGCCCACCAATCTGGCTGCTCTTGCCACCGGCGAACGTACTCCCAGAACCGTGATGCAATGATAGTATCGGGGTGCATGTGCGCTCCCTTCGCATATGCCAGACGGTCGGGCGCTGGAACGCCGCGACCGTCATTTCTTGCTTCGCTCCTCATCGTCTAGGCCGCGTAAGGCGAGTTGAACGAGACGGCCTGGGGGTGTGCGCCTTCCATTCTCCCAGCGCCAGATCGTCTCCCAATGCACGCCGAGTTTCTCAGCGAGAGATTGGAGCGTGAGGCCGCGACGCTTGCGGTACTCCGAGATCATCTTCGGCACCTCTGGCTCCATTCTATCACACTCTATAGCCAATGGTCATAGGCTGCATCTATGCTGCGACGGCTATATGCCGGGTGCATTTTATAGCCAATGGTCTTGACAGAGTATAGCCAATGGTCATATTCTAAGAATATAGAGACTGACGAGCACACGAAGGAGCACCGAGATGACGAAGCGAATCCAGCGGACATGCGGGCACAAAGAGTCGGTGTGGTTCGAGGACGCAGCACAGTTGGAGTGGTCGAAGCAGCAGCAGTGCTCGAAGTGCTGGCAGGACACCAAGGTTCTGCTTTACGGCACCGACTAACCCCACCCCACCACCGGCACGCAGCAGCAGCGAGGAGCACGACGACATGGCGACGAATCACATGGATGCCCAGTTAGCAGCGAACGAGGCTCAGCGACACATTGAGCGGCTGAGTCCGGCGCTGAGGTGCCGGCGGTGCTGGCAGTGTGGGACGTGTCGCGGTGTGCGGTCCATCTGTTTTGAGCACCGGTGGCCGGCGCAGCGCTTCCTCTGCTGCTGCGAGATGTTGTGATGATTGACCTGTGGAGCCTGGCGGTCGGTTGCAGGATCAGCGTCCGAGGCGATGACCGCATCTGGCGCGTCCTGCAACCAACCACGGACGGGCAATGGATCGTCGCGGAAACCGATTGGAACGACGAGGCGTCGATTGTGGATCTCGTGCATATCAATGACATCAGCGCAATTCATACGGACTAGCGCCCCACCGCCACCCGGCGCGGCTGGCAGGAGAGGATGAGCCGGAGAGATGGCGATGCAATTACCGCTCCCGCTCACGTCAGGCGACGACACACGCGACCTCGACGCGATCTGGTGCCGCTATTGGGCGTGTGAGGGTGAGGCGCTGCTGCTGTTGGGCTGGCCGGATGTGGAGACGATCCCCCGGCTCGACCGGTGGCTGTGGCGGAAGGGCGTCATCGTGACCCGCGACGAGTGGACGGGGCTCATGCGCCTCGTCGTCACCCGCAAGCGAGCGGAGAGGAGAAGGCGAGATGCTGACGCCGCCGCGAACGACGGCGCCGGTGCTCCGCTCACGCGTGGTGGGTGAGCGAGGATAGGATAGCAGATGTGGCGCGGGACCACCGCCGCCGGGGGAGAGGAACAGAGGATGACGAACTTCCAGTATCCGATTGCACTCCAGGTGCGTGTGGGACCAGTGATTGACGAGACGGTGGTAGAGGCTGCCGTCCGCAACCTCGAAAAAGGGACACGCCATGATCCACGCTGGGAGAAATGGGGCGAGTTGGTCGCACACCGTGCGCTCTCGATCAGCGGCGTCTTCACGGTTGGCGACGCTGAGGTATCGTTCTCGACATCACAAAGCGGCGAGGTCCATCTCCGATTGACGACGCCGTATGGCTCTCAGTTGCTCCAGTACGACCCACATGGCAAGCGGAGCATGGACGAGGCGCTTCGGGCTACACGCGGCGAACAAGCCTAACCCACCCCGCCGCACGACGGCGGCCGGGGGCGGCAAAGAGGAGGAGTGAACATGATAGCCACCGAGGATGAACGGCTGATTCGTCAAATGGCGGTCGTGCTTGATTACCACGACCCAATGCGCGTGCTGCACGCGCTCGCGCAATCATGCGAGCGTCTCTCGGTTGATGCTCGGCAGCATGGCAGCATCCGAACGGAGCGTCGTTGGAGGTCGTGGGCTGCCGAACTCCACGCGACAGCCCGGCGCCTTGCACGGATGCCCGATGCGTAACGCTGACGACTGAGCCGCGCCGCGCGGCCGGGGAGGGGATAGATGGTGAACGAGTATCTCTTAGAGACATGTTGTGTCGTGGATGCAGATGGCGTCACGCATCACCGAATGCGTACGGTTCCACTCTGTGAGTACAACCGCCTGCTCGCCGCCGCCCACGCCGTGGTGGACTGGTCCAAGCCCACCGCCGTCAATGGTAAATACGCGCCGTACGTCCTGGTGCCGGTGCAGGTGATGGACGCCCTTCGCGATGCGCTCGCCGCGACCGAGGGCAGCTGAGTCTATAGACAAAATCAATCGGTAGCGATTGAAAACGAGGCGTCACCCCATTGTAAACAATCGCTCGCGCTGGTATTCTCAGAGGGTGAGGCGATGGGAGCCTCGGCAGCGCGGAGGGTACGACGATGGCGACGATTACGGTGGAGACGACGGTGGAGCACCTGGGCGACGTGGCGACGCGGGCGGACCTGGAGCGGTATCTGGACGGACTGGACGACGCGCTGACGGCGGCGTATCCGGCGGCCGTGATCACCGTCCGCGAGGGAACGCACGCGGTGCGTGTGACCGGCGACCTCGACGCTGAGGACGTGCAGGCAACCGTGGACGCGCACTTCGCCGCCGGCGGGTGGGCGTAACGGTGGCGGGGCGACCGATTGATCCAGTGATCGCAGAGCGCGATGCGGCGATGCTCCGGCGACTCACGGCCGGAGCATCGCCCGTCGATCTTGCGCGGGAGTATGGGGTGAGCCGCCAGCGCGTGCATCAAATCCAGCGTCTCAGCTCCGCGCGACAACCGCCTCTGCCGGAGGGGTTCGGTGCCTCGGTACGGGCGCGCCGGCTCGCGCTGGGGTTGTCACAAGATGATCTCGCGCAGTGCCTGGGGGTGGCGACGACCACGATTAGTCACCTCGAACGCGGCACACGAATGCCGTTTCACTGGCGCGTGTTCGACCTAGCGCTCTGGGCGATTGAGCACGGCGCACCACGGACGATCCACACGAGCAGTCGCCCGCGCCGCGTTATCCGGCAGTCCTATTCGCCGCCACTCACCGCGGCGCAGCGCGCGCAGATCAGGGCGCTCCATGCCGGCGGTGCATCACCGCGGGCGATTGCCGATACGATTGGGTATTCGTACGAGACCGTGCGGCGTGTGCTGCGCCAGGAGGAGGCGGGCGATGGACCTCCCTGATTTCGTCGTCACCGAGGTTGAGGCCGCCCTCGCGGATCTCGACCCACGCTCCCAAGTGCGCGGCCGGCACATCCTCGAACGCCTCGCCCATCGCGCCTACACCTGCGGCCGCGACGCCGCCATTGCCGAACTGCTGACGAGCGAGCAGGTTGCACCGCTCGTCGGCCTCTCTCAGAGCCAGCTCCGCAGCGTCGCCCGCCGGCGCAATGTCGGTTGGCTCGTGGGTCGGGACCGGCTGTATCGCCCGGAGGATCTGGAGCGGCTGCGCGACCGGCGGCAGCGAGGACGGCCACGGGCGCAATAGGCGGCGTCGGCGTATCTCTATAGACCACACCTATCCATCGCGTCTCAAAGTCCCGCCATTCTCTATTCTATCCCTGTTGACAAAACAGTTCCGCTGGCGTACACTTAGAGTGTGAGGTGGCGGACACCTCGGTAGCCAGGAGAGACGACGATGGCAGCGCAATTGACCGGTAGCGAGAGACAGGTGGCATGGGCAGAGCAGATTCGGCGCGATGTACTGACGCGGATGCGGAATCGTGCTGATGAGTCCGAGCGAAGTCAGGCCAATCTCGTGGAGCCGTATCCGCACATTCTCGCGGGTGCGCGTGCGCTCCGACTTGCGGCTGATAGGGCCGAGGCAGAGCAAAGCAGTGCGGCGTGGTGGATCGACCACAGAAATGCCGATTCGAAGGAGATCGCCGGCGAAGTCCTTGGCGCTCCGATTCAGGGCGAGGTGCCCGGTTTTATGGAAATAGGCCGAACAACGCCACATCCGATCTACGACTTTGAGGCATATTTCGCCGCCATTGATGCTGTCGCCGCCCCCACCATGCCCGAGGCAGAGTTTAACGATCGCCTGCACGCAATCCTCGACGCACCCCACGGCGACGCCGACAACAACCCGTCGGCCGAATCCAAGATCACCGAATTCCGCCGGTTGGGCTAGGAGGCAGTCAATGATCCGCCTTGTCTCCCTCCAAAACGACCCGCCGTCCGCGTGCTTCGCCGCCCTCGCCGGCTTCGAACTCGACCCGACGATCACCGAGGCCGACCCGCGTGCCGCTGCCCTCGTCGCCGCCCTGCCGGACGGTTGGAAGACGCTCTATTTCGGCCGGTTCGCGGACGGACGATTTGGCGTGATGGGCAGCGGCCACCCCGACATTCCCGTTGCGATCGAGACGGAGCCGCCGGCGGACAGCAACGGCCGGCCGCGCGGGGTACTCTCCGCAACCGATGTCGCCACCCGCCTCAACGTCACGCCGGAGTGGGTGCGGCGCAAGGCGACCACGCGCACGATCGGTCAACGGCTCGGCCGGGAGTGGCTGTTCTCCGAAGCGGACGTGGCGGCATTGGCGGTGAAGGGAACGCCGGGACGACCGCGCGGGCGCTAGCCTGGGACACGCGCAAAGCAACGCCTCGGTGGTTGTTCACCGAGGCGTTTTCGCTGACGCCGATGTTGCATTGAATTGTCAGCACAACCAGTGTATCCTCAGGATATGGATGCCGCCACCCGCAGCGCCAGCCGGTTCGCCTGGGAATGCCTTGGCTCCCCACTGTGGTCGCCCCCCGCCGATCCCGGTCCTGATACCACCTGCTACCTCTGCGCTGGTCCCACCGATGGCGCTGGTTGGCCGGTGAAACTGGCGATCCCGGTGACCTTCACCAACGTCAACCGCGCCGCCGATCCCACCAGCCGCACCGTCTGTCAGGCGTGCGTCTACACCTCGGCCACTGAGCCGTGGAAGGCATACGTCGCCGTTCATCCCGCGATGGGCCTCAAGGACAAGCACCCACTCTCCTGGCGCTCCTACTCCCACCTGTTCAGCGCCGCCGGCCACGAATGCCCGTCCCGGTCCCGTTGGCGCGAGATCCTGCTCGACCCACCGGCGCCGCCGTTCCTCGCCGTCGTTGCCGAGTCGGGCCAGAAGCACATCCTCTTCCGTGCCGCCGTCGCCTACGACGGCGATGTATTCCCCGTCCAGGTCGAGGAGGAGCGCGTCTACCTCGACCGCGCCCGCTTCGCGGCGGGCCTGCCGGTGGTCGAGGCGTTACTGCGCCTGGGCTTTAGCCGCGACGCGATCCGGGGCAATGTCTACCCGCCGCACCTCGTGCTCAAGCACCTGGCGGCGTGGAAGCCGCTCAGTGCGGCCACCGAGCGCTGGCGCATTGAGGCGCCGGATGAGTTACGGCTCGCGCTGTTCTGTGCCCAAGGGCCGAAGAAGGAGGAGTGATGGCCGTCTACGGTTTCGATACGAGCGACGAGCACGCGGCGGTTGGTGCGCTCTGTGTCTATGCCGTCTGGCGCAGTCGCGATCGTGCCCGGCACAAGATCACGCCGGACGTGTGGAGCCAGAACGAGCGCTTTGTCAAAGCCGCCGCCAAGCGTGCGGAGAACCTGCCCCAATTCCTTGAACGGCTCAAGCCTCGGATGAGTTGTGGGGCGATCCACCCCGCCGCAATTGCCGTCGGCGTCAAGGGCGCCGTGCCGGAGGTCGTGCTCTCAACCGGCGAGGTGATCGAACTAGCAGAGGAACCGGGCCGCGAGTTTGGCGTCGGCGTGATCGAGCGGGCCGACCATCGCGCCGTCCTCGATGTGCTCTATCGAGAAACCGCCTGGGTGATCGCCTTGACAAGGGATCGCTTAGAGCGCGAGCGTCCGATTGAGCGGCGGCTTGAAACCGCGCTCGACGTGATCGGGGAGACGGAGGTACTTGAATCATGACCGATTGGCGACTAACGGGACTGTTCGACCTGCGGGCGCCGCTCTCGCACATCGGCGAGACGATCGGCACGACCGCCTACCTCGCAGAGGAGCCGATCCGTCAGCCGGACGGATCGTATCTCGACGTGTTTTGCTACGCCGGCAACGCCTGGCGCGGCCAACTCCGCGACCTCGCCTCGCTCTATCTGCTCCATCGACTCGACAACCCCCGCTTGCCGCTCGATACGTTCCACTTGCTCTTTTCCGGCGGGCGGATCGGCGGCGACATGGTCGTCGATCTCGATCGGGCGCGGCAGTATCGTCAGGCGATCCCGCTCGTGGCGCTCTGGGGCGGCGGCGTCGGCAACCAGATCCTCCCCGGCAAATTGCGGGTCGCCAACAGCTACCCCCTCTGTCACGAAGCGCTGTCGGCGCTGCCCGCCCGCTACCGGCCGCTTGTGACGAGCACCTACCGGGACATGACCTTCGAGAAATCGTTCAGCCGCACCGATGACGGCAAGAACCCGGCCTACGACCGCTTCCGCGCGCTGCCGGCGCCGGTTCAGGGCGCGTTGCTCGCCGGCGATGATGGCGCCGCGCCGACGCCGGCTAAACCGAAGCGCGACGGTCCCGCCGACCAGATGCGGATGACGGTCGAATTGGTCGCGGTGGGGACGCAGTTGGCGACGGAGATCACGCTGCGCGACGCCAGCGAGGTCGAGTTGGGCTGTCTCACCTCGGCGCTCTACACATTCGCGCGATCGCCGCACATCGGCGGCCAGGCGTCGCGGGGCCACGGCGCCGTCAGCCTCGCCTACACCGTGCGTGATCTCGACCGGGGTGAGGAGGAGCGGTTCTTCATCTGCGACGGCGACACGCCGGTCCTGTTCCCGCCGGCAGAAGCAGCGCTGCACGCCTACGATGCCCATGTGCTGCGACTCTACCAGGAGATGCTGGTGGAGCAGGGCGGCACGATCCGGGGGTTGTTGGGGGTGGCGTCGTGATCGCGGGGCCGGCGTTCGTTACGCCCCACGCGATCCACCAATTCTGCGCCCGGATCGCGCCGCTCTCTGTCGCCGAGGCGCGGGCAGTGATCCTCGCTGGACTGCGCTATCCCTGCGCCGTCCGGTTCGGACGATTGCGTGATGGCCGCCGGCAGGCCGACGTCGGCGTCGATGACGGTCGCTACCAGTTCGTCGTCAGCGTGGTGAGCAACCCCAATCCGGCACTCTTGCCCGCCGTCGTTACGGTTGTGCCGGCGAGCAAGGGCCGAGGCCGGCCCCGGCGCCGCTGGGACCAGGGCGGCTGGAGGCGGGTCGCATGATCCCGTTGCGTGTCACGGCAACGTTGCGCGGCGGCTATGCGGCCGCCGATCCGTGGAGTCCCGATCTCGCGGCAATTCTCGCCTACTGGTCGTTGTTCGAGCGGATGGGCGGCGATGACTTCGCCCTCGGCCAGACTGGAGCGGTACCGCTCGTCGTCTGTGACGATCTCCCGCTGGGCCGCGAGGCAGACGGCGATCACTGGTGGTGGCAGGTGTCGTCACCGATCGTTCAGGTTGAACGGGAAGGCCGCAAGTTCTTCCACCGCCGCTTCGACGTTGAGGCGGCATTGACCTACGCTCCGGAGAAACAGAAGCGCGTGATGACGGCGGCTGGGCCGTACAAGAACTACCGCCTCGCCCGCCGGATCGTCTACGCCGAGGCGATCATCTGGCACTGCATTGGCGAAGCGACAGAGATCCGGCGATTACTCCGGCGCTGCGATCAGGTCGGCGGCGGTCGGGGCGGCGGTTGGGGGGAGGTCGAGGACTGGCAGATCACCGAGGACGGCGATCCCGATCTCGCTCGCTTCCACCGGCCGCTGCCGGTGGCGTTTGCTGAGGCGCACGGGATTGAGGGGACGCGGCTCGTCTGGGGGATCAAGCCGCCCGGCCGGCATGTCCCCCACCAAACCCTCTGTGTGCTGCCGTGAGCGCGCTCCTGCCCGGCGACCGGCTCCACGCCCGGCTTGGTGCGTTTCCGCGCCGGGTGGCCCGCGCCCATGACCTGATCGCACGCGCACTGGCGCAGATGCAGCAGCCCTACGTGGCGTGGAGTGGCGGGAAGGACTCGACCGTCGTGCTCGCGCTCGTGCGCGAGCAACGTCCCGATATCCCCGCGATCTGGTTCGACGACGAACTTGAGTATCCAGAGACGGTCACCTATCTGACGGAGACGGCGGCGGCGCTCGCGATCGACCTCCGCCCGATGTTCGGCACGGCCCAGCACGGCGGTTGGTTCACGCCCTGGACCGATCGTCCCTTCTGGCGGGAGTCGCTGCCGGGGACTGCGCGCCTCGGACCAGACTACGGTGCCCGTGAGGGATGGGATGGGGGGTTCATCGGCCTGCGGGCGCAGGAGCGGCCGTATCGCGCCGTCCATCTCCGTGCTCGTGGTGTGCTCTATCAAACGAGCGCGGGGCAATGGCGCTGCAACCCGATCGCGGACTGGTCGCTACACGACGTGTGGGCATACCTGGCACAGTCGTCGATGCCCTCCAACCCGGTCTACGACCGGCTCACTGCGATTGATATCCCGCGCGAGTTGCAGCGCGTCGGGCCACTGCCACTGACGCCAGGGTGGATACTCGCCGCCGGTTGGCCGGATCTCTATCGAAAATTGGTCACGCGCTACGGGATGCGGTGGTGAAACGATGGCGGGTCGCCGCTGGACCGAGGCCGAGGCGACGTTTGTGATCGACAACCTCACCCGCTGGCGGATCGAGACAATTGGCCGGCGTCTGGGCCGCACCCCGAAGGCGATCCACCGCTATCTCCAGCGCCACGGCCAGTACGTCACCCAACAGGATCTGATCACGACCGGCGTCGCCGCCGCGCTCTGCGGCCGCACGCAGATGACCCTCTATCGCTGGGCCAGCTCCGGCCGCGTCCGTGCTCGCCGCGTCCCCGGTGGCCGGCGCTGGCTGATCGACCCCGACGATCTGCCGGTGGCCTGAAAACGACGCATAGCCCCCGGCCGGGCACCGAGGGAGGCTCATTATGGCGAGGGCGTGCGGCGGCAGGCGCTCGCGGCGTCGGGGATGCGGCGGATCGTCGCGGTGGCAATGTTGGGTACCCGGCGGACATTGGCAGCCATGATTCATGCTCCTGTCTGTTGATGACCCCGCACTGCCAGGCAGCCGTCGATGCCGACACACATCAGATACGCGGGCACGCCGTAGACGTGGATGGTTAGCCAGCGGTGGATGTGCTCGGTCATGGGTCGAGTCGCTCCAGTTGGGTGATGGCGGCCGTGAAGCGGGCATCGGCGAGATGCCGGTCGTCACGTGGGCGGAGTCGTTGCTCATCCCAGACCTGGAGTGCCACGTCGCGCCAGTCGCCCTGGTAGTTGGCGAGCGCCGCCTCGCGCTCTTGATCGCGCTGTTCACGGACGGCGATGCGGATCGCATCCTGCTGGTTGCGTACCCTGATATTGACCAGCGCTCGCCATGCCTCTTCTTGCCATGCCGGAGTGTTCAGCCGGACCGCCCCACGAAGGAGTGACGGATCACCCGCCAGCAATGCGCGCGCAGCCGCCTGTGATTCGGCTTCAATGCCACCGAACGGCCCACCCGCGAAACCGGGATCGAAACACCGATCAACTCTATCGATCTGGCCGTGCCACCCTTCACTCAGCGGGCTGATCTCATGGCCGAAGTAGGCGGCACACATCGCCGTCCCGAAGATCTTGCCATTCATCTGCGGGTCGGTGAGACCGTCCGCGCCGGACCATGCGACCAACTCCCACGACCACGCGGCGCCGTTGGGAACCCCGGAACCGAGATACGAGTAGACCGGGTGCGGCGCGAGGGAGCAGTTACCGGAGAGGTTGATTCTCCCTTGTGCGAACGGTGCCCAGGGGCCGATCGCAGGACCGTACTGACTCACCGCCGCCACCGGCACCGACCAGCGGGAACCGTCCGGCATGGTGATCTCAAGGTCGAGCAATTTCTCCCGCCCGACACCGAACGTCGTGAGTCCTTGCGTCTGCCCTGAGAGGAACCAGTTATCGAGAGCTGACAGTGAGCCGGCGACTGGAATGTGCCAGACGTTGCCGAGTTTGTGATGATCGTAGCCATACGCATGAGGCGAGAACGCGCTCCGCGCCGGCCGGTAGGTGATCGCCGCATCGACCCACGCCTGAAGAAACGCCGGCAACGCGGGCAGGGCCGGGACACTCGTCGACGGCACCCATTGCTGAGGCAGCGCCAACCCAGGATCAACGCCGGCCAACGCGCTGTATGGCCCCGCGACACCGGGCAGCATCGGCACGTGCTGGAACTCGCCCGGCACGTCAACCGGCTGAGCGCGGGCACGCGGCGCAAGGCCCAGCCCTGCCGCGGCGGTAGCGGCCAGGAACGCGAGACGGCGGCGTGGGAAGCGGCTCATGATGTCGCCTCCGCTTCTTCGAGCAATGCCTGAAACTCCGCGCGGAGACCGGCGTCGTCGAGATTGCCGATGTCAAATTCTGAGAAGAGCAGCCACGCATTCGCGGTCATGTTCTCCAGATCCTCATCCTCTGTATCAGCAATCGCCTGGAGATAGCCGGCGAGCCAATGGAGAATGCTTTGCTGATCGGCCTCATTGGCGAGGAAGGCGCGGACGCGTTGCAGGTACTCGGCTCGTAGCCACGCCGCCGCCGCTGCTCGTTCGCTTGGTTTGATGCGAGTAGCCATCACTTCCTCCGCCGTCGCCTCAGATCAGTCGGTTGCAGCTCCAGTGCGACGCATATCCGAGTGAGAACGCGCGCGCCGCCGCCTGGACCTGCAATCGAATCGACGCCCGCGTGTAATCGAGTGCCACCTGTCGCGACTCCGGTAGCGACCACCAGATACCCCGGCCTGGATTGAATTGATACGGACCCACCTCAGAAGCCGCCCACCCGACCGCGTAGGGATTCCGCGACGACTCACAGACCGCTATCGCCAGCAGCCAATCCGCCGAGACGCCGAACCGTGCCGCGTCGTGCTCGGTCCAGGCGACGACCTCAGCCCAACTGACCGGCCGCGCTGCCTCGGTCGCCGTTGCGCTGACTGCCCAAGTCAACATCAGGGCAGCGATGAATAGATAACACGCTTTCAGCCGTAGAAACCTCACGAGCCTCTCCGATTTAGGAACCGCCGATCAACGCCGCCGTGTTGATGACGATCACGCCCACGAAATACAACGTCGCGATGATGAAGAACGCGAGTATCACGTAGCGCACGGTGGTTCCGTCCTTTCTTCAGGTGCTGGCACACTGGCCGTTGAGAACACGCGGGCGCACCATCTCCACCAACACCACCAGGAGCGCAGCCCGGCGTCCCAGACGAGCGTGTACCCACCACACCGAGGGCAGCGAGCGCGGTGCTCCACGGCGCATCACCATCACGGCACCGCCGTCCACTCGTCGAGCCAGACGATCGTTCCGTCCGGCTGAATCTCAACGCGGTGACTCCACCCCGCCGCATCAGGTGGCAGCGGCGCGGTATCGCTCCGGGTGACGCACCACGTATCCCACGCCGCATAGCCCGCCGGACAGTCGCCCGCCTTCGGCAGCCAGATCTCAATCGCGATCTGGCGGGCCGGTGGCGGTCCCGGCGATGGCTCCGGTGGCACCCCCGGCACGGGGATGTCGTAATACCCGTAGGCATAGAACCAATCCGCGGGTTCCAATCCTCGCGCTGCCGGCTCGCTGCACGACGCCCCCCGGCCCAGATCGACCGGCGTCATCACCGAGGGCACCGGCTGGCCGTTCGCCGGATCGAGAATCACCCCGCAGGGGTTATGTCCGAGGTTGAGGGCGAGATGCTGCAGTTCGTGCGCGTAGGTCGTGCGGAGCACCTGGAGCCGGTTCGGGCGCGTATCGGTGTAGGCCGGGTTGTGTGTCACCCGCCCGGAGCGATCGGAGAGGTAGACGGCGCAGCCGACCGCCTGATCCATGCCGCAGTCGATCGCGGCCCGACCCTCCCCTGCCCAATACGCCGGATTCGCGCAATCCTCCACCCACCGCACGTTCTGCGGGAACGCCGCCGCCAGGTCGTTGAGGATGTCGCGGACGATATCATTCAGGTCCGCGTCACCGAGTAAGCACCATCGCTGCGTTTTGCCCTCGGCAACGTCGGCGTTGTACCAGGTCATCAGCGGCGCTGCCGGTTCGGCGGTCCCCTCCGGCAGCGCCGTCGTCAGTGCCACCGGACGCCCTGGCTTTGCCTCTTCCACCGTCGCCGCCGTGACATTGCTCTTGGGTACGGTCAGGTCAAGGTCGGCCCGTCCCGCCGTCAGCGCCGTCGCCTGATAGAGTTGTTCGCCCCGGACGAACTCGGTGATCGGCTCCCGCGCGACGGCCAGTGCGACGAGCACGAGCACGCCGGCGATCAGCGCCACCGTCCAGCGTGACGGCGCCCGCAGATTGAGCACTCGCTTTCGCATCACGCCGCCTCACCCGCCCGCGCGACCGCTTTGGTGCCGGTGTAAATACCCTGTGCCGCGAGGCCGCTACCGAGGCCCGCCGCCAGCGTCGTAATCGCGCCGACCACGCCTTCCTGCTCAACCGGCCCGTAACCCGCCAGCGTGAGCGCGTACATCAGCCCCACCGAGACGAGATAGGCGAGCAGCGCCGTCGTGCCGCCGCCGAGCGTCGCCATCCACGGCACGCGGACCGCGATCGCCTTGATCACCTGGACAATGAGGCTACTGGCTGCGCCTACAGCAACCACAGACACTCCTAACGAGGTCACATCCATCTCCGTCCTCCTATCCGTTCACCTCGCGCTTGATGCACAGCAGTGCATGATCCTCTGGCTTCATCTCGATCTCGTCGAGGACTTGCTGCGACGGGCGCTTGTGGTTCTGCCCCTCGTTGTCCAGGCACCAGAGACAGAGCACAGCGCCGTTCGGCCAGGCCGCGACCACGTCGTCGGGAAGGGTGTACGAGTGGCAAATCGTGCAGCATCCCGGCCCCTTCGCCTCCTGGCGCACCAACTCCGGCGGTGTCTCGATTGCCGGCGTCCACGGCTTCGGGCACGGGCACGCGCTGATCGCGATCCCATGGGTCAGGCACCAGCCAAACGACGTGTGACCGTCCATCGCCGCACCTCTGCTACCCCCAGACCGCGATCCCGACCATCGCCAGGATCGTGGCGAAGGCAAACGCGGCGATCGCATAACTCACGCCGGTGCTGCCCCGCCATTGCTGCACGCGGGACTCCCGATCCCGCGCCGCCCGGTCCTCATCCAGCCGTGTTTCGACCCGGACCAATCGCTCACGCGAGTCCGATGCATCCTTGCGGATACCGTCAACGATCTTCTCGACGGACGCCTGTCGGTCCGCGAGCGTCGTCAGCGCCCGCTGAATCCCGCTCAACTCGGCACAGATCGCTCGCGATTCATCCGCCGTCATCGCTCACACCTCCGCATGGTGATCAGGCCAGGTGTGCTAGCAGCCGGGCGCCTGGAGCGCCTGGGCAATCGGGAAGAGCAGCGGGAACCCGGACCCGCCAGACGGCGGCGGCGGGAGCGTCGGCACCGGCACCGGGAATAGCCAGATCGGGAAGACCGGCAAGAACGTCGGAATACCAATTTCCATCGCGTGTCCCTCCTGGACATGACTAAGGCCGGGGCAACACCCCGGCCTGCGTACTACTCCGCACCCCGCCGCCGCCTTACGACGACTGCGAGGTGATAATCGGCCACAACAGCGGGAACGTCGGCGGACCGAGGATCTCCTTCGTCACCCGCTGCAATCGCACGCCAAATTGCGACGACGAGCGCCGCACCCGGCTCGGCACCGGCACCAGGGCGCCGATCGTCGCCACACCCCCCACCGGCACCGGCAGCCGCTCCACCTCGAGGGCGAGCACCGCCGACCCCTCGGTGTAGGTCCGGCTCAGTACCCGCACGACCGGGCACGTGTCCGTGAACCCGATCGTGGTGCTCAACTTCAGCGCCATCCCCTCACGTACGCCGGCCCAGTGGCCGCCGACGTCACGCAGTCCCACCGTCCAGGTGTGATCGGCCTCGAACGACTGGTAGAGCGAGCCGATCGCCTGGAGCGCCTGCCGGGCAAAGATCGTCTCCGACGTCGTCTCGATTCGCGCCGTTTGCCACGGGGTTGTCGTCGCCCGCGCGTCGATCGCGTCGAGCTCGCGGCCGCCATCGTCGCGCGTGTAGACCCGCCGGATGCGGTCGTTGTGGTCGATCGTTCGCCGGGGCCGCACCAGGTCCACCCCGTTCGACAGCCACGGCTCGTACGCCGTCGCCAGCGGCGGCAGCCAGTTGACCATCGACCCGCTGATCGATAGCTCCTGCCCGGTCAACTGTTGCAGCGTGCTGACGACGCTGCCCGTGTCCTGGCCGGTGAGGTCGAAACTGATCAGCGGCGGCGCCAGCGTGAACCGACCCGGCACCAACAGCGACGAGCCGCGCGCGCCGAACACCTGCGTCACGACCTGCTTGACGATCGCCCCGGCCGGTTGATTCGTGATCGTCTGGTCGCGCGGCACCGGCAGCGATTTGAGCAGCCGCGAGATGTGGACGCACTGGAGATCAACGCCGTCCTCATCCTCGTCAACCGCCATCGCCAGGCCGTGCCAGGCGCCCAACTGCCCCGGATTGATCGTGATCGGCACCGCGTCGATCTCGGCGTCGGCGAGGTAGTCCGGGTGATGCGCCGGCGACGTGCGCGGTACGAACACCGCCGCGTCGCCGTCCTGGAGCGTGGCCGCCGCCCGGTAGGTCACTCTCACCGGCAGGTCGAACCAATCGCCACCCAACTGCACCATCGACATGGCTACACCGCCAGCCGAGTTCTGTACGTGAAGGCGACGGTGTAGAGCGCCTCCTCCGTCAGGTGCAGCGCCGTGCCGCTCAGGTAGAGCACGTCGCCCGCATCCGGCCCTTCGGAGTCCAGCACACGGAAGTCGGCGACAATCGCCGTCCGGTCGCTCTCCGCGATCACGCGCAGGCCCGCGACGAACTGCCAGCCGACGACGAGCGTATGACTGGTATCCGTCTCGGCCGCCGCTTCCGCCCCGCCCGACTCGCGGACGGTCATCAACAGCGCCTTGCCGATCAGGTTGCTCCCCGCCGGCACGTACACCCACCCGCCGGCGCGGGCGATCCAGCCGGTGGTTGTGCCGCTGATCGTGTGTGACCATTTCGCGTTGAGCGTTTCGTTGTTGGTGTCCGAGGTCAGTTTGAGCGAGGCCCGCGTGCCGGGCCGGACGGCCCCCGTTTCGACGGTAATCGTCGTGTCGCCGTCGTCGGTCCAGCCGGTCGTGCCGGACTCACCGCTCGGATTGGTGATCTCGTTCTCGCCGGCCGAGTTGGCCCAGGCGTTCAGGCCCGGCTCCAACGGGAACACGAGCGCCTTGTTCGACGGCGTGATCTCGCCGTAGAGCTGCCCCGACTCCACCCGGATCGCGCCGCGCTGCTCGCAGTCGATCACGAGGTCCACGTCGTCGAGATAGACGGCGTGGATCACCGACGCCGCCGCCGGGTCGGGGTGGCCGAAGCGGATCACGTCACCGGTGGCGAGGTTGACGAGCCGGTGGTCGAGCTTCCGCGCCGTGACGGGTGTCGCCACGCTGACGGTCGGATTGCTCGCCAGCGCGAGGGCGAAGTCACCGGAGGCGGAGAGCGTGAGTTCCCCGGTGCTGGCCGAGACGTTCGGCTCAATCCCGACCGCGATCACGAAGGCGTTGTCCAGGTCAACGGCCGTCGTCACCGTGCCGTCGCTGGTCGTCGTCCAGGCGTCCCGCCAAGCAAGATCCCCCGGCACCAGATAGCGGACGAAGGCGCGGCCGTTGTTCGTCATCGACGCCGTCGCTCGGCTGAGGCCGGAGAGGGCACTCGATGCCCCGGCGACGGCGCCGCCGACGATCATGATCATCGAGTCGTAGGCCAGGTCGGTGATGAGCGCGCTGGCCGGGTCTTGCAACGTGAACACGAGCGACCCGCCCGACTGCGAGGTGATGAACCCGCGCTTGTCCGAGAACTGCGCGCCGGTATTGCCCGGATACCAGACGCCGGAGATGTTGTCGGCGTGCGTGTGGAGGATGTTGTCGAACGTCCACACCCAGTTGGTGTTGCTCCAATTGCTGTCGGTGAACGCCCGCCCGTGTGCCGGGAGTTGGCTCGCGGTGAGGGTGTTGCTGATCGAGCTACCGAAGTAGATATCAACCGTGACGGAGCCGCCCGCCTGGGGGATGTCCAGATCGACGATGACATCGGTTGTCGCCGTGTTCGGGTCGCGCACGGTGAACGGGATCTCGCGATGATTACAGAAGACGATGAAGTCCGCCGCCGTCGTTGCGCCGACGCCCTGGCCGTCGAACGTCAGCATCACCGGGTAGGCGTGGGCGCCGGAGTTGAGCGTGTCGGTGATCGTCGCCCGCGCGTGGTTGAGCGTGGAGGTGATCGGCGTGATCGTGATCACCGGCAGCGCCACGGTATTGCCGGCGTTGGTCAGCGGGCTGCTACTATCGGTCGTGGTCGCGACGGCTTCCCAGGCGGGATCGGCCATCTGGAAGATCAGCACCCGCGCCACGTCTGCCGACGCGCTCATCGGCAGGTTTGGGTAGTTGCCGAGGTCGATCACCGACGCCATCACCCGGTAGTCGGCGTTCTCCCACTCCACGACGAGCGGGCGGGCGACGCCGTCGGCACGGAACACCCCCGCCGCGATCCGCCACCAGGCATCACGGTCGGCGTTGGCCGTGCTCCCCGGCTGCAACTCACAGCGGAGCTCGCGCGGGAGCACCCCCTGGCCATCCTGGATCGGCGCGTCGCCAAGCCGGTCACGCAGTACCGTCCGCGATTGCAGCCGCCAATCGGTGTCGGTGGAGACGTGGAGATCATAGGGCGTGCCGGTAGAGCCGACGGGGACGCCGCCGTAGGACTTGATCACGACCGCCATTAGAACCGCCCTCGCTGATCCTGGGTGATGTGGTTCATCGCCGCCTCACCGATCTCGCGCTCTGACACCCGCGCGGTGACGCGGCCGCTCGTGAGGTCTTGACGGAGCAGTACCAACTCCTGCCGCATCGCCGCGATCTCCTGGCGCGACCCCTGCAACTCGCTGACGATCGGCGCGACGCCGCTCCCGCGACTGCCGCCACCAACCACCGCGGCACCTCCATCACCGCCGCGCAGCGTCGCCGCCGCACTGCTGATCCGCCCCGCCCGCGCCTCGATGCCGCCGCCGCTGATCAGGGCCTGCAACCGACTGATCGCCTCGCCCAAAGAGATGCGCCCGCTGTAGTAGTCCTGCTCGATCGCGTGCGCCTCTGCCGCCAGTCCCATATTCGACGCGCGGCGCACGAGGGCGCCGAGTTGTGCCTCGCCACCGTGCTGCGCCGCGCCCGACGCCCGCGCCCCTTCGAGGAACGAGGCATACTCTGGTGTCGCGCCCAACGTCGCCTGCTGGTACTGCAACAGCGCCCCCTGCAACTGCGCGTTGATCGGCCCGAAGATCAGTGCGTAGCTGATAATGTCGCCCTGGCTCATCCCCGACAGGTCCGGCCCGCTCCCACCGCCACCGCCGCCACCCCGACCGCCACCGGCCGCCGCGACCCGCTCGGCCGTCGCCGCTGCCGCTTGCAGGCTGTTCATCGACGCGGCGAATTGCTCCGCCGAGATGCCGCCCTGCTGGAACGACGCGATCAGCGCCTGGATTTGGCGGTCAATCGATGCCAGCGCTGGGTTCGCCGTGCTGGCCGCCGAAGCTGCCGCCTGCTCGATCTGGCGCAGTCCGTTCGCGGCGGTGTCACTCGCCTGGTGCACGTCCTGGCCGAAGTCGAGGAAGTTGTTGGCGAGCCGCGTGAGGATCTGCCGGGTACGCGGATCGATATCGGCCAGCGCGTCCGGGATCGTATCGACGAAGCCCTGGAATCGAGCGATTGCATCCTCTCCCGGGATCAGTCCCTGTTCGACCCCATGGGCCAGTTGCAATGCTGCTGCCTGGACTTCCGGTGCCAGGCTGGCGAAGTTCTGCGGGATCAGTTGACTGATCGCATCCAGTCGGGCGATCGCCTCCTCCAAGGTGATATGACTGGCACCCACCTCGCCGTAGAGGCGCATCGCCGCTTCACGCACCTCGGGTCGGAGCGCGTCGAGGTTCTGGGGAAAGAGACGCATCGCCTGCTCACTCCGACTGACGACGTTCAAGAGGTTGTCGATCACCGCTGGGTCGTTCGGCGCCGCCGCCCATGCCTGCACCGCCGCCCGAAACTCCTCGGTCATCGGCCCCCGGATCGAGGCCGGGAGCTTCGCCAGAGTTGCCTCGAACTCCGCAAGGAAATCGGTGACGTTATCCATCGCCTGCGCCGCCTCCGGCGTACCGGAAACGTCGAGCATGTGGGCAATATCAGCCCGCAAGCCCGCCGTCTTCTCTCCGAGGCTCTGGATGGTGGCCTCGTCGAACAGGGAGTTGGTCAGCGCGTTGTTGATGGTTGCAGTGCTGACGGTGATCGCCGCAACCGCGTCGGTATTGAGTCCGGCCATGACGTTGTCGAACTGCCCCTTGGCATTTGCCCGCGCCTCCGGGGTATCAAGGTTGAACGATGCCCAGAACAGGAAGCGGAGGTTGTCGGCCGTCGCCTGGAGCGCCGGTCCACCCTTCGCCAGCAGGTCGTCAACGAACGCATCGAGGCCAGCGACGGCATCGCGGCCCATCTGTGCCGTCGCCTCCGGTCCCATGGCCGCGTCGAGCAGGGCGCTGACATCAGCCCCACCCGGGCCGAGCCGGTCGGCGGCTGCCTTCGCCGTGCGTGCTTTCTCCCGTGCCTCCAGCACGCCGTCCCAGGCGGTCTTGTTGGCTTCCAAGGCGGCGGCTTCGGCGTCGAGCACGTCGATCCCCGCCTGAATCTGGCCGCGCCAGGATTCGAGGATCTGGATATCGTTCTTGATCGCGGCGGCCCGGTCGGAGTAGGGGTCCGTGTATGAAAGCTCACGGTTCAACTCGGCGATCCGAAGCTCCAGGTTGGCCGTGTCGATGTTCGCCTGCCGCATCGAGGTAATGACGGTGTGGATTGCACCCGCCGCCTCATAGGGAATGGTCGCCGCGCGCGAGAAGTCTTCGAGGATTGGGCCGAAGCCGGTATGAAGGGTGTTCACTGTGTCGATCAGGTTGCTGAGGTCGTGTTCGTAGTCTTCGACGCTGATGCCGCCCGCGTTGACCATCCGGTTGAAGCGGTTGACGGCCGATTCGACTTCGGCCAGCGCCTCAAACGACAGGTGTTCGGCTGCGGCGATCACGTCGCCGGTGCTGTTGCGGATGCCGAGCGAGAAGCCAGCGCCGAAATGCTCGCCGTAGAAGATGCCCACCGTTGAGGGCGAGTGGATGCCGAGCGAGTTACCGAGGTTTGTCTCTGCCGTCGATGCCAGGGTTTGCGCCGCCGCCGCGACATTGGGCGCACCACTCAAGATTGCCAGCGCAAAGGCGTTGGCAAAGTTCGCGCCGGCGCTCGCTGCTGCACCCTCTCCCCCGTTGATGATGCGCGTAATGGCGGCCATGATCGCGTCGACGTTCCCCGTCACCGTCGGCGAGCCGGAGGCGATGCCCGCCGCCAGGGAACCGATCATCGCCTCGGCTTCCGGCGACAGTTCAGTTGCGCCGATCGTTGCTTTGATGTCGTCCGTTATGACCTGGATGGTTGCTGCCTTAACATCGACGCCGCCCGCCTCCATTGCAGCGGCGACCTTCTTCATCAGTCCGACGCCTTCCGGCGACATATCGGCGCCGGACAGCGCACCCTTGACCTCGTGAATCACGTTGCCGGCACCGTCAACAATTCGGACCGTCTCCTTGTCAAAGCCGTTGGCCAGTGAAATGGCGAGTTCAGACCCCGGCTTCGACAGGTCGATCTCGACCGCCTCTTCCGTCAGGCGCATCGCTTCCTGCGCGGCCGGCGGGATGCGGCCCATCGAGACGAGGAAGTGATTGACAAAGTCTTCGAGAATACCGCGCAAGGATTCCAACGCGCCGCCGATGCCGAGTGCCTCCTTGGCGGCTGCACCCTGCGCGTCGGCATAGGCGCGGGTCGCGGAGGTTGCGTCGGCATACGGCGCTTTCGCCGCATCAACAATCTTGTTCAGACGGTCGAGCGCGTCCGCCGCACCAGGTCCGCCCTGCGCGATGATGTCGATCTCGCGGTGCATCGCGGCGATGGCCGGTGCCGCCGCTTCGGATTGGTTGACCATTTCGTGTGCGCGGGCTGCCCATGTTGCCAGGGATTCCGGGTCCAGTGATGTCGTCATCGCCTGAGCACTGGTGGCCACTGAGTCCAGCGCCGTGGTCTGGCGGTTCCACGTCATCTCAGCAGCGGTTGCACTGCCCGTCAGTTCATCGATCCACTTCACCGCCGCCTCGAACGGGTCTTTGAGTTTTTCGGCCTCTTCGGCGGTAATACCGAGCGTGCCGGCAAGGAGTTGGAGGCTCGGAGATACCTCATCCGCCACTTCGCCGGCTTGATTGACGGCGCCGATTGACTCTTCGACCGCACGCTTGGCGGATGTCGCCGCTTCAGCTTGATCCATCAGCGCCGCGCCGCCGTCTTCAATCGCCGCGCGTGCCACCTGTTGCGATCCGGCAAGATTATGTTGCGACTGGGTCAAGTCGGTGACGATCTTCTTCTGGGCTTCGGCCTGCACGGAATTTTTGCCGTACGCCTTCTCCAGTTCGTTGTATTTCTTGACCGCCATCTCAAGTTCGTCATTGCCCTTGCCATAGGCGATCGACAGTGACGATACCTGCCCTCGGAGGAAGTTCTGCCGTTCTGCCAGACCACCGCCCTCGTCAGCGATTCCCTTGAGCGCCTTGGCGTAAGTCTCCATCGCCGAGACTCTAGCCCCCATGAGCCCCGCATTGAGCGCTTCTTGCGCAGCTTTCGCCTGCTCAAGTTTGCCCGTGACGAAGGCCAGCGTTATGCCAATCGACAGGAGCGCCGCGACCACTGGGTTTGCCGCAAAAACCAGGGCTGCCGCGCCGAATGCCAGGAGCGCCGCAGTCGCAACCTTGATCGGTGTCGGCAGCATCGTGATGACACCGAGAAGGCCGGAGATGCCGCTCATCAGCGTGACGATGTGCGGCAACACCTTCTCGCCAAGCGAGAGGCCGATCGTTTCGAGTTCCGACTGGAACGCGGCGATGGCCCCGGCCGCGCCCTTCATCTGAGCCGCAGCCAGTTCATTGGCCGCACCGACTCTCCCGACCGCCGCCGCGTTCTCGTCGTAGGCGTCGGCGCCGGCCATGAACACAATCTGTGCCGCACGGATGGCATCAGAGCCGAAGATCGTCTTCAGCGCGGCGTCCTGTTGGGCACTGGACAACCCGCCAAGCTTGGTCGATATCTCCTCAACGATCTCGCGGAAGGGCAGCATGTTCCCGGCGGCATCGCGGACGTTGATGTTGTACTGGTCCATCACCGCCTGCGCCTTGGCAACCGGCGCTTGCAGGGAAAGCATGGCCGTCTTGAGTGATGTGGCTGCATCGCTCCCCTGGACACCGGCGTTCGACATCATCGTCATTGCCGTGATCAAGGCTTCGATCGGTTGCTTGGCGTTGTGGAAGACGGCTGACGCCTGGGACATGCCCATGCCCAGATCAGCGACATCGGCGCTCGATGCATTGGCCGCAGCGGCGAGCATGTCGGCAACGCGCGTCGCCTCAGAACCGGAGAGGCCGAAGGCGTTGAGGGCATTGGCCGTGATCATCGCGGCATCAGCGGTCGCGAGTTGGCCGGCGGTCGCCAACTGGAGCACACCCTTGGCTGCGGACATCGTGTCGTTGACCGACAGACCTGCCCGCGCCAGTTCCGTCATCGCCTCCGCTGCGTCGCTGGCGGACACCGCTGCCAGGGTATTGTCGGAACCAAGCTCCTTGGCGCGGGCGCTGATCTGCGCCATCTCGGCCGCGGTGGCGCCGCTCGTCGCCTGCATGACGTTGAGCGCCTTCTCATAGTCCATCGCCGCGCCGATGGTGCCGCGAAGGGCGGTTGATGCAAGATTCTGGGCACTGGCGAACCCGGCCATGCCGACCGCAACGCCAGCCGCCGTCTTGCCCATGCCACTCAGTCCGGTTGATGCCGTCTTCGCATCGGATTCAACGCCACGTAGATCACCGCGCAGGGCAGCGAAGGCAGGAGAGCTTTGATTTCTGGCAGAAATTTCTATCGCTAGTCTTTCGGCCATGACCTACCTACTGCCCGCGCGGGCATACAAAAGGGCGGGTCATTGACCCGCCCTGTCTTTCGCGTGCTTTGTGCGCTACACTACCGGCGTCATGTCACAGCGCTATGCTGACTCTCCAATGGACGAACAACCCGACGACACATCCTCATGGGATGAGGTCATCGGGTCGTGGCGAACGCCGATCCGTGTTGTCGCCGGCATCGGTTTAGCGATCGCCCTCGTCGTGATCGTGATCCGGCTCTTTGCAGAGCGAGCGACCGGCGACAGCGCACTCGTCAATGCCACCGCCAATTCTGGCCTCTATGTCGAGAGCGGATTCTTCGTCCTGGTCGCGATCGGCTTCGCACTTGCGATCTACATCGCGACCCGCGCCGACGATTAGGGCTCACCCCTCGACCTTCGGCTTTCGTCCTCGTGACGATCGTCCTTTTACTTTCCAGCGATCAACCTCTTCTCGTGAGATGAACCAGAGTCGCACCGGACGAATGTCCGGCACAACACTCACCCTTCGGGGGATCGTGCTGCGGGTGATTGGCGTGTAGGATCAAATAGCGATAACGTTTCGGGATGACAGGAGGATACTGCTCCAAACTGAGGTACACCCCCGAATTCCGCCTATGAAAAGGAGGCCCCGCATGGTCGCCGGACACGAGCCAACAGAAGGCGCGGTGCGCGCTCCATTTTCCCTTGAAGGTGAATGCCGGAGACGATCGGTTTTGGAGGTCAACGAGGATGGACAGCTTTTCTGCCATGTCGTCACCTCCACAACAAACAACCCGGTCAAGAAATGACCGGGTTGTGCTCACGTTCCCGCTTGAATTGGCTACGAACTACGAATCGAAGGCGTGGATCGCCATCACAATCCCGCCGATGACGCCGCCCACAACGGCGACTTGTACAAGCGCCCGCAGGTAAAGCGTGCCCTCGATCGCAACCGGCGCATCGCGAACATCGACATAGGTCCGCGTACCGATCACAACAAGGGCAACGATGAGAATTGCGCCGGCTGCGAGCCGGGCGAGGTCAGGGGTACGCACTGCTGCCGCTCCTCATCAGGATGACCGTAGTCTACCCCGTTTCGACCTCTGGCTGTTCAATCGGCTGGCTTCTCGGTTTCGGTCCCGACCCTTCCCACCAACGCAAAACCCCGGCGATGAGCCGGGGTTTTGCGTTCAATGCGTGCTACAGACGCAGGTGTGGCGGGAGTGGTGGCTCATCCCGAATCCGGGAGATGCCCCAGATTTCTACCGTTGCGTTGTCCACCAGTTTGTACATGATGCGCCACGTCCCGCTGTCATAGGCGGTCATCATCCCGATTGGCGTCGGCACCGGCGCCTTATGTAACTCGTCGATTTCCGGCGCCATCTCGATGATACGGATGAGGCGATCGACCGCTTCTCGATCGGCATGACCCAGTGCCCGATATGCCGCGATCGTGCCTTCGCCAACGATGACCGCCTCAAACATCCTACTCGTCGCGTGCGTTGCACTCAGCTTGTAGCTGACGCCACGGCATCCGCGGCGCGTGTGGCTGAGACGCTGAATGAACCTGATCCATCAAATCCTTGTCGCTCAGCGCGCCGTCACGAATTTCGCGCGCGCGCTGAGCACGAGCCTCCTGGACTGCGACCGTCTCATGCGCTGGCATGCCGAACCTCCCTTGCTCCTGCAATAACCCGTAAACAGACACATGTCGTCTGCTTACCCACACTACCACATAGTTTTGTGCAGGAGCATGGCCACGCGGACGGACCTGTATGGTACCTCAGGCGAATCATGTATCGCCCCGCGCCGCCGCCAGCGCCCGTTGCCGTGCCTGCTCCGCCACCTGCGACACATCGTCGTCGAGGTCGAGCACGGTATAGGTCGGCGTGCCCTTCCCCCGGTTCGCCTTGGCCTGCTGTGCCCGAATCGCCGCCGCCTCGTTCTCCGCGCCGATCATGATCCAGGTGAAGGCTCGATCTCGGTCACTAAGTCCGCAGTCGATTCGATCGGGGAGGGTTCCGTACCATTTCGCGAGGTAGATTCGCTCAAGCGCGGGGTCGAGGGCGCCGCCTCCGAGGTAAAAGGCGACGGCACCCCGACGAAGTTTTTTACCTGGGCCGGCGTCAACTGCTGGTGGAGGTAGTGCGCCCAGATCGCATCCTCCAGCCACGCCCCCACCGGTCCCAGCCGCCGAAAGATATCCTCGTTCACCGGCAAGGGCCGCTCGCCATCGGTGAGCGACCAGCCCTTGATCGTCTTGCCGAAGAGGGCGAGCTGCATCCGCTCGTAGTTCGTGCTCGACATCCGCACGCCGGTCAGCGCCTGATCGCCGGACTGAAACGCCATCGACTCCGCGCGGGTCTGGATCGAGCGCCGCTCGTAGTCGGACATCTCGTCGAGGATATCGACCCAGTGTTCCGAGTCGTCGAACGGCGGCCGCCATTGCTCGGTGACGGTCCCCGTCTCCATATTGATCACCGGCACGCTGAACGGCTCGTTCAGCTGAATCCGGTGCAACTTCTTCGTGTCGACCAGGTAGGACATGGGACTCTCCATCAGAAAGGCCGGGGACGAACCCCGGCCGCGTACTGCTGCAAGCAAGACGATAGCGTAGTCGTTACGTTAGCGTCCCATCTTCATTGACGACGGTAACGGCGATGTCACTTGCCCCTGTTGAATCAGATTTGGCCTTCAAGTCGACGGAAACCGCGTCTTCGCC
>JBFXAN010000057.1:0-35843 GCA_050184225.1 Dehalococcoidia bacterium
CGGCGGCTGGTCCGGGACTACGAACGCTTGCACACCACCTTGGCTGGGCTCCATTTCGTCGCCTTCGCCTGCCTGGCACTGGCGCGTGCCGCCCCGCTGTTGTCGGAAGTGCATAACAGCCTCTAGCGCACGGTCAGCCGGCGCATCAACCGCTGCAACCGGCCGCGATGTTCGACCGGGGGCGCGGGATCGAGATAGATCACGCCGCGCTCGGCGGCGTCGCGCAGATAGCGGCCGGCTTCGACATCACTCACCAGCGGACCCCAGATCGCGACGTCAAGATTGGCCGATTCCGTCCACATCTCGGTCAGCAGCTGTCGTGAGAGTCCCGCACGAGCACGACGGAGGGCGGCGAGGGCGCCACTGCGCGCGGCGGTGATCGCCTCCGGCGGATCGGTTTCGGCCGCGCCGACCGCAACTGCGTTCACCTGCGGCTCAACACGTGGAGAGATCGCTCTAGCTACCATCACGTCCGCCCCTTCCCACGGTCGCGCCGATCGGCGTTGATGACCAGAATGCACGCGGAGACCCGCTCCCACTTCGTAGGGATGGGGCCTCCGGATGTCCGGTCAGCCGGTGCTGTCTAGTTGGCGAGACGGCGTTTTTCCGTGCGGTCGATCTGTACCACGCGGCGATCCTGCACGATCAGCGTGACCGTGCCGTGACTGATCGCGCGGATCGCGGTGAGAACCTCCCGCAGAACCCGCTGCTCCTCCATCGTGGGAGGGGCGGCACTGGATGTTTCCGCCACCATCATCGCCTTTTCTTAGTTACTTGACTATCAAACTCAACAACAGCAATCTATCGGGGTCGCCCCACTGCTGTCAAGTTCCAATTCGGATTCTGGACCCCGTGGTGATCGTCCGGTTCGGCGACTTGACTTCATCAGCGGTGCCGATTAGCGTGATTGAAGTCGAATAGTGTATCAACAAACTCAAAAATAGCTGACCGGTCTATCGGAGGCGCGCTCAGATGGGTGCGCCTCCGGTCCTTTTTCGGGCCGGTCGAACGCCTCGCCGGAGGACCGCCGTATGCGTCGTGCGCACATCTTGTTCCTGCCCTTGCTGCTCGTGCTTGCGCTCGCCGTGGCCTGTGGCGGCTCCGATTCATCGAAGTCGGAGAGTGTCGGTTCCGCCGGCAGCAGGCCGGACCGCGTCACGCTCCGTCTCGGCTACTTCCCCAACATCACCCACGCGACCGGCATCGCCGGCATCGAGTCGGGCATCTTCGCCAGGAACCTCGGCGACAACGTCACATTGGAGACCGCTACCTTTAACGCCGGTCCCGCCGCCGTCGAGGCGCTCTTCTCCGGCGCGATCGACGCGACCTATATCGGTCCCAATCCGGCGATCAACGCCTTTGTGCGTTCGAAGGGTGAGGCGATCCGCGTTATCTCCGGTGCAACCTCCGGCGGCGCATTCTTGATCGTGAAGCCGGAGATTTCGAACGCGCAGGATCTTCGCGGCAAGAAAGTGGCGTCGCCTCAGCTGGGCAACACACAGGATGTGGCGCTGCGGAGCTGGCTGCAGGAGCAGGGGTTGAAGACGGATCTGCAAGGCGGCGGCGACGTCTCGGTTCTGCCACAAGAGAACGCGCAGTCGCTCGAGTCCTTTCGGTCGGGCCTGATCGCCGGCGCCTGGGTGCCGGAGCCGTGGGCGACGCGGCTCGTGCTCGATGGCGGCGGCAAGATCCTGGTGGACGAACGCGACCTCTGGCCGGGCGGCGCCTACGTGACGACCCATCTCGTCGTCCGCACCGCGTTCCTGTCGGAGCACCCCGACGCCGTGGCGCGGCTGCTGAGCGGTCATGTTGAGGCGACCGCCTTCGTCAACGCGCAGCCGGCCGAGGCGCAGCGGTTGGTGAACGACGTGATCGAGCGGATCACGGGTAAGGCGATCGCCGAGCCGGTGATCACGGCGGCCTGGCGCAACCTCGTCTTCACCAACGACCCGATCGCCGCGTCACTGCGCGCATCCGCCGACGATGCCGCGGACTTCGGTCTGCTTGATAAGGGCAAGGTCAAGCTCGACGGTATCTATCACCTGGGACCGCTCAACGAGGTTCTCCGCCAATCCGGCAACCAAGAGGTGCAGGTGCAATGAGCCAGATGATCTTTCCTGCGCCAGCGATGGCGGACGCCGGTGCCCGCACCGATTCCGGCAATACCCGCGCCGTAGCGCTGCGTGGCGTTTCAAAGCAGTTCGGCCACGGGGCGGGGGCCGTTCACGCGCTCGACCGCGTCTCCCTTGAAGCGCGGAGCGGTGAATTCGTCTGCCTGCTGGGCGCGTCCGGTTGCGGCAAGAGCACGATCCTCACCTTGATCGCCGGACTGGACCGGCCCACTAGCGGGTCGATCGAACTGCTCGACGGCCGGCCGTCGCTGATGTTCCAGGAGGCTGCCCTCTTTCCCTGGCTCACGGTCGAGCAGAACGTGGAGTTTCCCCTGCGCATGCGACACCTGTCACGTTCGCGGCGGCGGGAGGAGGTCTCGCGGCTGCTGCAGATGGTTCATCTCGACGGGTTTGCGAGAAAACGGCCGCACGAGTTATCAGGCGGGATGCGCCAGCGGGTGGCGCTCGCCCGCGCCCTGGCACAGGGATCGCGGCTGCTGCTGATGGATGAGCCGTTCGGGGCGCTCGACGCGATGATGCGCGACCGCCTGCACGAGGAGATCGAACGGCTCTGGCAGGAAACCGGCTTGACCATCCTCTTTGTCACCCACAACGTGCGAGAGGCGGTGCGCCTCGGCGACCGGGTTGTCGTCCTCTCCAGCCGGCCGGGCCGGGTCGCCGCCGAGTATCCGGTCGATCTGCCGCGTCCCCGCCGACTCGAGTCGCCGGATGTCGCGCGGCTGGCGGCGACGATCACAGACCGGCTCCGAGAGGAGGCCGAGCGCCATGCTGCGGCTTGATACGCCGGTGCGTGAGCCGGACCTGCTTGACCCCGAACCGGCAGAGACCGCCTCTGCCGCCGGGCCGCGGCGAAGCTGGCTTCGCGCCGCATGGCGGGCGACGTGGCCGCGACTGGCCGCGCTCGTCTTCGTCCTCGCGACTTGGCAGTTCGTTGTCTGGACCGAGTGGCGCCCGTCGTATGTGCTGCCCGGACCATCGGCGGTGCTGCAGCGCCTCTTCAATGACCTGACCGACGGCGACCTTATCCGGGCGATCGGTGTCACCCTGCGCCGTGCCGCGGTCGGCTATGGCATTGCGCTGGTGGCCGGCACACTGGTCGGGCTGGCCGTGGCCCGGGTCAAGGTGCTGCGCGCCGCTGTAGGATCGCTGATCACCGGTCTGCAATCGATGCCGTCGGTCGCGTGGTTCCCGCTGGCGATCCTCCTCTTCCGGCTGAGCGAAGCCGCCATCCTCTTCGTCGTCGTGCTCGGGGCAGCGCCGGCGATCGCCAACGGCTTGATCGCTGGGGTCGACCAGATTCCGCCGCTTTTGCTCCGCGCCGGACGCACGCTGAACGCCCGCGGACTGTCGTTGTATTGGCACGTGATCCTGCCGGCAGCGCTGCCGGGCTATGTCGCCGGAATGAAGCAAGGGTGGGCATTCGCCTGGCGCAGCTTGATGGCGGGCGAATTGCTCGTGATCATCGCCAACCAGCCATCACTCGGTGTCCGGCTCCAGTTCGCCCGGGAACTGGCCGATGCTGAAGGCCTGATGTCGGCGATGATCGTGGTATTACTGCTCGGCATCCTCGTCGATGTGCTTGTCTTCGGCCGGATCGAGCAGCTGATCCGCGAACGCTGGGGTCTGATCGACCCGGCGGGCTGAGAAGGTGCCTGCATGGACCTGATACCGCTCCGGCTCGGCAACTACCTTTCCCCCACCACGGCCAATTCCGCCGTACAGCGCGCGACATCCTCGTGGGTGGTGGCGTCTTGACCGCCGTTTCCAGCGCCGCCCGGGAGGCGACACCGGCCTTCGGCGGCCCCTCGCTCGCGGTACGTCGGCCAGGACGGCACTACCACCGGCAAGGAAGCGCGCCAGCCAGCGCCGCACCGTGTGCCCCGACCGCCCGCTCCAGGTCGCGAGCTCATCCGGCAGCGGGGAATCGGCGGGCGGATCTGGCTTGCGCTTTTGACGCTTCGGTGTCACGGTCGCGGGGCGGGGCGGTCGTCACGAGTGCGTCGAGCAGTTCGTGCGCCGCGTGGGCGATCTGATCGACGGCGCGGTTGAACGCGATCTCGTTCGCTTTCGATGGTCGAGTTACGCCGCTCAGCTTGCGGACGAATTGAAGCGCGGCGGCTTGGATCTCCTCGTCCGTGGCAGGCGGGCTGAAGTTGTGCAGGGTCTTGATGCTTCGACACATAGGGTTACCTCGATCTAGAAGCGCCAGCGGGTCTGACTGAAGGATTCTCCCTTGCCGAAGCCGAAGGCCGTCATCGGCGCGACTTCGTAGAGCAGGGCGATGTTGCCTTCGTCGCCGCGAAGGACGCCGTCACCGGCGGTGAATTGGAAGGCCGGATCATACTTCGAGGAGAAGCGTTCGGCCACGCGCCGGAGGGTGGCCGCATCGTGCACCCGCATCGCGTCCCCCTCCACCACGAGGTCGAGACCCTCGGTCAGTTCCTTCCGTCCGGTCGTGACGACATCATGCGGGGTGCCCGCGAGGTTCTTCGCCTAGCGTTCATCTTCTCCGGTGCAGAAATACAGCGCGCCGTCCAGCCAGACGAATACCACTGGTGTGACGTGCGGGTGTCCATCCCGCCGAACGGTCGTCAGCCAGGAGACCTCTGCAACTTCCAGGCAGCGGGCTGCCTCGGACCACGGCGTCGCGGTCGCATCATCGCTGCTGAACCGAGGCTCCAACTCAGCCGTCGGATTCTTGCCAGCCATCTCATCGCTCCTTTTCAATCAGTCGTCGATCGCCTGGTAGGTCGAGGTCCAGAAATCATCGTAAACAGCCGGACCGCTGGGGGAGGTCCAGGCGGCCTGAGTCATGAGGATGCCGATCAGTTCCTCCCTGGGATCGACAGACCAGGAGGTGCCCAGGCCGCCGTCCCAGCCGTAGCGGCCGGGCACCGCGGCCACGCCGTTGCGACGGGTGATGATGGAGACGCCGAAGCCCCAGCCGCGGTTTTCGCCCAGGAAGCCGCTCGCCGCCGCGCACTGTTCGGGCGTGAGTTGATCGGTCGTCATCGCCTCGACGGAGAGCCTGGAGAGGATGCGACGGCCGTCGTACCTACCCTGGTTGAGCATCATCCGGCCGAAGGCAAGACAGTCATCGACGGTCGAAACCAGCCCGCCGGCACCGGAGGGGAAGTCGGGCGGACGGCTCCACAGACCGCCGTCGGCTTGATCGTGGAGCGTGAGCGCCTCGGTTTCGGGATCGGTCCAGTAGCTGGCCGCCAGCCGACGGAGTTTCCCGGCCGGCACGCTGAAGCCGGTGTCCTTCATGCCGAGCGGCTCGAAGATGCGTTCGCGCAGGAACATCTCGAAGGGCTGACCGGCGGCGCGGGCGATCAGCACGCCCAGCACATCCGACCCGGTGTTATACAGCCAGCGCTCGCCCGGCTGATACATCAGCGGCAGCGTTCCCAGGCGGCGGATCCACTCATCCGGTGGGGCCAGCGGACTGGGCGGCCCCATGCCGATCTCCCGCTCGTTCGCGGCCTTCAGGATCGGATACGCATCCGGCGGCGCCATCAGCTGGCCGAAGCCCAGGCGGAAGGTGAGCCGTTTACGGACACAATCGACACCTGATTCGCCTCCTCCGCTGGTCTGACCGCGACATAGCAGGGCTGGCGGCAGCGGCGGGTTGATAGATACTAGAGCGAAGGACCGCCGCGCGGGTGGGACCGCCGGCGGCGTGGCTCAGGCCGCTGGAGGGCCGGAACATGTTGACGATATCACGCAAGGGCGTCAAGCTCACCGATCCGCAACCGCTGATCCTCGGATCGACGCCGAAGGCGCTGGCGGCCTGGGTTGTCGATTACTTCGCTCCTCCACTTCGGCGGATCGTCCCCTTTGTCGGCGGACAATTCGATCTGACGACGCCTGAGACGACGAAGGACTATCGCGGGCGGTTGGTGACGCTCGGTGGCGTCGTCCAGGCGCGTAACACTGAGACGGGTGAGCGCGAGCGGTGGCCGCTGGACGGGCCGGCTGTCGCCGTTCGGTTGATCCGGCTCGACCGAACTCGGTGCGAGGTGCGGATCTGGTGCTCGCCACTCGTCGCCAGCCTACAGGACGATCTTCTCGCGGCGATGGCGGAACGATGGTCGGTACCAGCAGACGGCACGGCGGATCGCCGGCAGCGAGGCGGCCGCCCGATCGACACGACTGACCGCAACCGGGAGATCCTGGCGAAGCACGATGCCGGCAAGACGCGCAGGGAACTGGCGTCGGAATACGGCCTCAGCTACTCGTCGATCAAGGGCATCCTCCAAAAGATGCGCCGCTAAGGAAAAGGACGGACATCTCTGTCCGCCCGTATTACCCGTCCACCCTGACCGCTGAACCTGGGATCACATCACCAGGGAGGCGGTCACATGGTCTATCCCACCGTCGTGCAGCGGCTCTATGTGCCTCTGACGGCCGACGCGCGTGCCGCGCTGGTCCGATTGGCCCGCGACGAGCGGCGCCATCCGTCCGACCAGGCCGCGTACATCATCGAGCGGGCGCTGACGGATCGCAGTCGGGAGGAGGGTCGCCGCGATGCCGAATAACTGCACCTGTCCCGCCTGTTCCGCGCTGCTGGCCGAGTGCGGGCCTGACCTGTTCCCGCTGTACTCGAAGAAGTTGTTGATCCACGGATGGGCCGGGGCGATGTCGCAAGCCGAGCGAGCCTATCGCCGGGCGCACTCCCGCGCGGCTCAACAGAGCGCAGCACGGCTGCGGGATCGCCGGGGGAGTGTATCGGGACCATCCACAGCAAACGGGGCGTCTCCCGTAGGGGTTTCGGCCCAGAACGGAGATGTGTAGCGATGCCGTCACCAACACCGCGTAACCATCGAGCGGCACGGGAGGCAGCCGGCCGGCGGCTGTGGGCGTGGCTGCTTCGGCCTGACGATGACGAAAGCTCGAAAAATGCGGACGCCGGAGCGGCGAACTCCGGCGGCGCGATGAAGAACGGAGAACGCGATGGACGGACGCAATTCTCGGATTCAGTCTAGCACAGCCACGCTCACGGTCGAGGGCGACGGCGAGGGCGACCTCCGCATCGTCACCGTTGACTGCGAGCACGCGAGCACAATGGTCGGCCTGATCGCCGCAGCCGGCGTGGTCGATGACGTGACCGGCGTCCGGCTGGGGTTGCTCCGGCACTACGCCGAAGAGGGCTGTCGCTGCACGCGGCAGCTTCGGCGGCGGTACAACGTGGCGGTGGGATGATGAGCGCCCCGGCCTCTCGCCACACAACCGCCGCGCTCGTCTTGTGGCGCCGGATCTTCGACGGCGAACGCGGCTATCTCTACGTCTTCTCCGGCGTGCGGCCGGCGCCGGGCGTGAAGACCCTCCTCGATGTCCACAAAGCGATGTACCCGTATCCGCAGTCGATAGGAAACGCAGAGCAATGGCTGATCGAGGAATCGAACGAAGGCCGCGAGGTCTACGCCGGCGCCGCGCTGTTCGTCGACCCGAAGCGCGGCGGGAACCGCGAGAACGCCGCGAGGGTCCGCGCGGCCTGGGTGGACGGCGACGGCGCGACGGTACCGCCGCACCTACCGGCATCGACGATCACCGTCGAGAGTAGCCCCGGACGCACCCAGGAGTATTGGCTGCTCTCCCGCGCGATCGAGCCGGAGGCCGGTGAGGCGATCAACCATCGACTCGTCTATGCAATCGGCGCCGATACGAGCGGCTGGGACATAAATCAATTGCTCCGCGTCCCTGGCTTCCCCAATCGAAAGTATCCCGATCCGCCGATCGTCACGATCATCCGCGATGACGGCCCGATCTACGACCCCGATGAACTCCTGGCGGCACTGCCGGAAGCGCCGGCCAGGACCGCGCGAACGTCGTCACCGGCAGACGTGGATGGTGAGGGCGACGAACCGCCGGTCCGCCTGGAGGGTGACGCGCTCCGGGTCTGGCGGGGCGAGCTCGTCAGTTATCGGAAGGACGAGCCGGGCGTCATCGACCGCTCCGCAACGCTCTACCGGCTGGGCTGCATCCTCGAAGAGCACGGCATGACCGCGAGCGGCATCGCGGCGGGACTGCGGAACCGTGACAGCCGCCTCGGCTGGAACTGCTACACCGGCCGGCCTGCGTACTACACGATCACCGCTCGCAAGGCCGTAAATCGGGAGCGGGAGCCGATCGCGTATCTCCGCCCCAAACGCGCCGCCGCCGGCGACGCGGAGCAGGTCGCCATCCTGCAAGGACGGTTGCTCCACATCGCCGCTCGCATCCGGCAGAACGGCGCCCTCAAGCACGAGGCGAACACCGGGATCGCCCTCGCCGTCGAAGCGGTGTCCGCCGAAGAACGCGGCCGGCTGCAACCGGACGGCTCGTTCGTCGCCTGGATCGGCGACGTGATCGCGCCCATGACGGGCGTCTCGCGGCAAAGCGTCAGTAACCACCTGAAGCGATTCGAGGCGTGGGGACTGCTCACGCTGGGCTACTGCTTTGCCCGGCAGCCGATCATCGACACCGACACCGGCGAGATCGTCGGCGAGCGCGAGGTGGTACGCGGCCGCACCGTCAAACTCAGCGGCGGTGTGTTCACGTTTCTGGAGGCGCTGGCGACGTTCGTCCCGCCGAAGGATCCGGGCCGGCCACACCAGCACTGTCACCCCGACCTGAGCCGATGCCATCGTCCCTGCTGCCGCGACTCGGATGTCAACCCGGCCGGCGATTCTGAACCTGATGTAAAGCGCGTTAACACTAAGGATCTAGGCGACATGGACGACGCTCGTGTGGAAACCTTGATGTCAAACACCTTTACATCAGGTTCAAAAGAGCCGCGCGACGGCTTTACGTCCTGCGCGTTGTGTCAGGTCGTGAGCCGCTATCCGGTCTGCGGCGACTGTGCGGTGCGGCTCGGCGGTCAGTCGTTCTGGCGGACGATCTACGGGAGGAAAGCATGATGGTGACTCAGCACTCAAACCCTCGGATTCAGTGGCGCGGCTTCGGCCGGGATACCGAGGCGCTGTGTCCCAGTTGCGGATGCTGGAGTCCGATGCTCCGGCGCCTGCCTGACTGGCGGATCGTCTGCCTGCACTGCGACCCACATCCGCCGTACCTGGGAGGTGCTCGGTGAGCAAGCACGTCTGTCAGGATGGCTGCGGCCTCGACCGACCGACCAAGCCCGCGACCTGTCCGCAGTGCGGGTATCTCCGGCCGGCGGGGGTGCTGCGCGTGCTGCCGAGCGGACAGATCACCTGCTGGCCGCAACGGACGGGCAAGGAGGGAGTAACCAATGTCGCCACGACGGTTGGCTAGCCCATGCATGGAATCAGGCTGTCCGGCCTTGTCGCTCACGCCGCGCTGCCCGACACATACGAAGGTGCGGCGCAAGGAGCAGAGTCGAGCCGACGCAGCGAATCGCGGGCCGGAGGATGCGTACTATCACACGGCTCGGTGGCAGAAACTCCGGGGGCTGGCGCTTCGCCGTTCGCCATTGTGCGTCCGCTGTTTGGAAGCCGGCCGCACGGTGGTAGCGACCGTTGCCGACCATGTTCTTCCGAGGAAGGCCGGCGGCGAGGACAGCCTCGACAACCTCGAAGGATTGTGCGCTACCTGCCACGGCAAGAAGTCGGCAGAGGATCGGCGGAGTGCTGGCGATGCGAGGGGGTAACGGGGTTGAAAGTCGAAACCATGTCGCTCGCGGAACGGTGCAGGACCAGGATCTTCGTGGCCGTGTACCCGGTTCAACGGAACTTTTGGGGTGAAGCATGACGAAGTCCACTCCGAGGCCACCACGGCACCTGAGCGTCGCCACGCGCAAGTGGTGGGCGCAGATCGTGGCGGATTACGTCTTGGAGTCGCATCACCTCAAGATCCTGACGCTGGCGGCTGAAGCCTGGGACCGGGGGCAGACGGCGCGCGAGGTGCTCGACCGCGAGGGATTGACGTTTATCGACCGGTTTGGGCAGCCGAAAGCGCGGCCGGAGGTGGCGATCGCGCGTGATTCGGCCACCGTCTACCTGCGCGCGCTCCGGGAACTTGACCTCGATGTGGAGCCGCCGGCGGACGCGACCCGGCCGCCACAGCTCAGGAGGTATGGCTGATATGCCACGACGACAGCGCGACCCGAAGCGGAAGCGGCCGCTCTCGCTCGACCAGATCAACACAATGCAATGGGCGGACGGGTTCGTCCCGAAGGGTGAGGATTGGCCGGGCCTGCTCGCCGCGTACGCGCAGTTGCGCGACGAGTATCTGAAGCGGCAGGAGTTGCATCCGGGGGGCGGGCGGCCGCCGTTCGTGGAGTGGTTGTACCAGACCGTCCACGAGAACGGCATCACCATCGACACGTTGATCGAGCAAGGGGACGCGCTGACGGCACCGCGGCGGGCGCGCTTTCCGGCGCTCGTGGTGAATCCGATCCTGGCGGGCTACCGGTTCCATGTATCGGGCTGCTGGGACCGCGCCACCTGCTACGCGCTCGATGTCCTTGATGGCACCGTCACGGTGGGGAGCCTCGTCCGCCGGGCCTGCGAGCGGCACGTCCGCGATCTTGAAACCGGTCACGCGCGGGGGCTGTCGTTCGATGCGGACGCCTCCGCCGTGGCGGGCTGGTTCTACTCCCATGTGGACCACGTGAAGGGTGAATGGGCGCGGCCGGGCTGGAATCCGCTCGATCCCAGGCTGCGGCTGGAAGACAGCCTATGACGGACCACGCCGGCCAGGCGCCGGTCCTGCAAACAGCACGCGGCCTGTGGGCCTTTCGATGAGGTGATGGAATGGCCATTGGCAAGACATTGAAGAACATGTTCACCGGCGACCAGGCGCGGAGAGCGGAACTGATCGAACAACTGGAAGCCGAGCGGCGGGCCAACGCCAAGGAACTCCAGCAACTCCGCGACGAGCGAGACGCAGCGTATGAAGTCCTGACTTCGCCGGAGCGTCGCTATCGAGCCGCAATCGTCGCGCACAGTCAGGCGCTCGAGCGCGGCCGGCGGCGCGAGGCGGCAATCGAAGCCGAACTCGCCGCGGTGAAGCTGCCGGTGCTGCTGCGGCGCTACCTCGCCGAACTCGACGGGCTGGCGGCGGTCGCCGCAGGTGAACAGTCCGCCTTGAAGTTCGTCGCCGGTCCTGCCACGGATCAGCACCATGTCCGGCTCGCGGTGAAGGTCGAGGCACTCCACGGGGCAAGGAAGGCGGCGGAAGCGCTCGGTCGCGTCATCCTTGACGACATCGAGCTGGAGGCGAGGATCGCTGACATCCGCTCGCAGTTCCAGGCCGCTGTCGACGCTGGCGAGGAGCGGGTCCAGGCCGCGATCGACGCGGAGACGCGGCAGCGCAACACGCGCCGTGGTTTCGGGTTGGAGGTTTAGTCATGCCGACACATCTGCTGGGAATGGACCCGCGCCACATCAGCGGCTACCGCCGCGGCGGGGTGCTCCAGATCAGCGCGGAGCAGCGGGAACGGTTGGCCGCCGCCGTCGCCGCACGGGATCAGCCGGCGTACGTCTGGCACGAAACCGACGGCGACGGCAACCTCGTGCAGCGGACCGTCGATCCGCTCGGAGAGATCTACAGCGGCGTGATTGCGCGGCGGCATAAGCCGGATGAGACGGCGCAGATCGCCGAACCGGGATCGTTGGCTGAACAGTGGGGCGGGACGATCGAGGCGGCCGCCGCGTTCGGGCGGTCGTTGCGGGCGGACTATTCGGAGATCGACACACAGCTTGCGCTGTTGGCGGTGGCGGAGGATTTCGGGTACGCGATTCGGTGGGGCACGCCGACGGCCGAGGATACGCACAACGGCACCAGGGCTGAGTGCTACCGCGACGAGAAGAAGATCCTCCTCAACCGCGAACTGGTGCGCGATGACATGGACTTCGTGATCGCCCATGAACTCGCCCACGCCGCCGGCTATGGCTGGGGTAGTTCGCTGGGCGAGACGCTCTGTGATGCGTTCGGGGAGGGCTTCACCGGCGCGTCGCGGCCGGCGTGGCGGGGGACGCCGGTGCTGAGCAATGGTGGCCGCTGTCCTGAGGATGAGGAAATCCTCCGCGTGCATCGGGAGCAGGAGGCGCGGGCGCGGCGGGAGGGCTGGCTCTAATCACACGCCGGCGTCGGGATTCGGGCCCGGCGCTGGCATCCGGCCTCTTTCCGGTGCGATGCCCCAGGGGACGGCTTTCCTGGGGCATCGTGCGGTCCAGTGGTTCCGGTACTCTCTCGGCCTCGAACGTCGTCAGAATCGCGTCTCCGGGGCAGCAATCGCTATCGTGGAGTGGAGAAGTCAACACAAGCCCGTCGCAACCCCTCCCCTTCGCTGATCCTCGATGTGCCCGGGTCGAGCGAGCAACGAGGCGACAGGCACTTGACCGTCGCCCTGGCTGACAGACTGGTGTCTGTGTAACCACCGTGACATCATGCTCGTGTGCAGGGGTGCTACGATTGAAGGAGGCGCTTCGTCGGCAGGGGCGCCCGCGGAGGGAGGGTCGTCATGGTCGTTGATCAGGCCATCTGGAATAGCGCTGACGTGTTGCGCGCCAACCGCGATCGACTGATCAAACGGCTGCGTCAATCAATCCGCATCTATGAAGCGCGGTACGAGCTCAGTTCTGAACGGTTGTGCGACGAACTGGTCGCCGGCCGGCTGCGGGAGACAGCCGAGATCTGCGACTGGTTGATGGATTGGGAAACCTACCAGGCTCTGACCGGTGAGCAGTCGACACGACTGGAATAGCTGGGATCAGTACTGGGCGATCCACGATCGCTTCATTCAGGACTACCGCGACCACTTCATCCTCGACGACACCCTCGCACCGGAGATCACCGCGAACCTCGTCCGCTGGGATGGCGCCCTCTACTGTGTCGACGGCATTGAGATCGCGGTGAGCAAGATTCAGGACGTGCGGCTTCGAGGTGGTCGGGCGCAGGTCAAGACGCGCCGCTACGCCTATCAGGTCCATCGGCGCGTCGGTGATCGGGTGCTGTCCATCTTTCGCTACGACAACTTTCGGCACTTTGGGCCTGGTGAAGCGTCCCCGCATCACGTACATCGTTTTGACGAGAACGGTGATGAAGTTGAGGTGCGACCGCTGACGGACGACTGGCCAACGCTCGGTGATGTCATTGCCGAAGCATACGACTGGCATGATCGTCATCGGTCGTAGCCGTAATCTGAGACACGCAAGACGTCGGCGAGCGAACCCACCGGCGTCTTTGTACGCTGTCCTACGTGGAAACCCTAGCGCGAGCCGCGTGTCTCTTTCTCGAAGGCTTGGACGGCCTCGGCACGGCTGTCGAAGAACTTGACGATCCGCTCATGCTTCGGCGGACCCGTCTTCAACTGGTAGGGCTGCCGGCACAACTGGCAGCGGCACAGCGTCCAGTTCCCGGCTTTCGCGATCGTCGTTACCTTGTGGCCTTTCATCGGTTCATCCCTCCCAGATGCACGGTCATATCCGCCCGCGCGGACGGCACTTCGATGAGGTTGGGATCGTCGGTTGCTGGCGTCCACCAGGACCGGTGCTCGCACGGCCAGGACGCGCCGCAGACGCCGCAGAGGTTCACCGGCGCCGTCGTCGTATCCCGGCAGTAGTTGGCCAGCCAGAGGATCAGGCCACGGAGCAGCCGAGGTTCAACGTCCAGCAGCGTGGCGATGTGGCCAGCGGTGCGGCAGTGCACCAGCAGGGACCACGGCCACGCCCGGCTTGGCGTGCGGATGCGGGTACAGCAGTCGCGGCGTTCCTCCGGCACGGGATACCAGCGGCCGCCCTTGTCGGTTGTGCCCTCCGGGTGACTGCGACGCAGCGTCCGGCTCCGGTAGAGGACGAAGGCGGGCAGGACGGGCCGGTAGCGTGCGGGGATGATGCTGGCGGGGATCTGGCGATAGGCATTGCTGGTGCTGTCGTAGGTGAGCGTTTGAATCATGAGACGAAACCTCCCAGGACGCAGCCGGCGGCGAAGGGGATCGCCAGCAGGCAGAGACACAGCAGCGTACACGCGACATTCCATTCGATGTTGGGCGCCGCATCGTCGCCGGCGTCCTCCGCGTCTCGGCGCCGGATGGCGCTGATCATCAGCGTGACGAGGTAGCCGGACACCAGCAGCATGGCGGCAACCAGCGCGGTTGAGGCGAGCGTCGCGGCCGGACGGAACAGCCAGAGCAGCGTCGCTTTCATGGCGGCGTCGGCGAGCATCAGCCAGATCAGGGACGTGCGTTGAAAGAACGAGCGTCGCCGGGGCCTGGTGCGTCCCTCGATCCGCGGACGGGGCTGGGCATGGGTGTAGTTCATAGCGGGGTTCCTCCCTTGGGTGCATCGCTGCCTGCTGGTTGGTTTGCGGCGCCTCCTTCATCGCGTTTCCATGCCAGTGGTACATGCCATTGGCACAATCCAATGGTACAATACGTCCATGAACTTGCTTCCGCAAGTGGGGGCAAGCGACTATCTGGTAATGCGAGGTGCGGAGATGCAGGCGTGGCGCGAAGCGCGCAAGATGAGCCGGCGGAAGCTGGCTCAATCGCTCGACGTGGCCGAGGGGACGATCTATCGCTGGGAGAAAGAACAGCGCCAAATGCCGAGCCGGATCATTGAACTGGCACTCAAGGGCTTGGATGTGGAGCTAGCAGAGACGGAGGGACAGCAGGCATGACGACGGCGGCGATCTACGTCCGGGTCAGTACGTCCGGTCAGGAGGCGAACTCCTCCCTTGCGTCACAGGAAGCGGCCTGCCGGGAGTACGCGGCGACGCATGGGTATGAGGTTGTCGATATCTACCGCGAGGTTCACAGCGGCGCCGAACTCTGGCAGCGGCCGCGCCTCTCAGAACTCCGCGAGATCGTCCGCCGGCGGGGCGTTGACGCGGTGATCTGCTACGCGATTGACCGGCTCAGCCGCGATCCCACGCACCTGGGCGTGATCGTCTCCGAAGCCGACTATCATCAGGTCGCGATTCACTTCGTTTCTGAGCCGCTCGACAGCAGCCCGGAGGGCGAACTGATCCGGTTCGTCAAAGGGTTCGCGGCCAAGATCGAGCGGGAGAAGTTCAAGGACCGATCCCGGCGCGGCAAGCAGAGCCGCGCGTTGCGCGGGGCGCCGCTCGTCGGCGCGTATCCACCGTACGGCTATCAGTGGCTCACCGAGACGCGGCACGAGAAGATCGTCAAGACCACGCTCGCCCTCGACCCGCTCCGGGCGCCGATCGTCAGGTCGCTGTTCGAAGACGCTGCGGCGGGACGCTCCATTCGACACCTGGCCGCCGACCTGAACGCGCGTGACGTGCCATCTGTCAAGGGCCGGCCGTGGCAGACATCGAGCGTGCATAGTCTCCTGCGGAATCCGATCTACACCGGCACGGTCGTTGCCTTCCGGCATCGCGCCATCAAGGACGCCACCAGCGGCAAGGTCACGAAAGTGGTACGCCGGCACGCGGATGACCCGGAGGTAATCGAGACAAAGAACGCGGTCCCGGCGATCGTCTCGGAGGAACTCTTCGAGGCCGTCGCGGAGCGGTTCACTGCGAACAAAGCGATGGCGTCACGCAACCATCACGACCCGGAGGCGACGCTCCTCCGCGGCGGCTATGCGATCTGCGGCCACTGCGGCGGGACGATGTACGCCCACACGCGGAAGCCTCGGCCGGGCTATCAGTATCGCTGTGTCTCCTGGCAGTACGATCCGGCCCGCTGCCGGCAACACACGATCGTTGCCGAGATCCTTGACGATGCTGTCTGGCAGCGGGTGAGCGCCGTGCTGCGCGACCCCGACTTGATCGCCAGGAAGATCGAGGAGCTTCGGGCGAACGACCCGACGGCCGGCGACCTGGCCGGCTTCGAGCGGGAGATCGCCAAGGTGACGAAGCAACGCGACACCTATCTCGCGAACGTCGGCAACGCGCCGACGGTGGAGGTTGCCGGCCTGATGATGGGGAAGGTCGCGCAACTCTCCGACGAGCTCGCGCGGCTCGAAGCGGAGCGGGACGCGATCAACGCGCGGCGGGAGGCGTGGGAGGCGGCACAAACCGCGCTTCGCGACCTCCAGGCGGGCTGTGCGCGAGTCGCCGAACGGCTGGAGCACGCGCCCTACGAGCGGAAGCGGGAGGCGCTGGACTACCTCGGCGTGCGGGTGAAAGTATTCCGCCAGGGTTCGCCGGAACGGTATGTCATCGAGGCGGTGACGGCGACACCGAGCGGTGAAATTGTGTCCACAATTGGAGCAGGTCGCACACGGTGATCGGCCGGTGGGCGGCCACGGTGTCGTCGAGTGGTCCGTCGATCCGTCTCAGGACGCTGCGATCGGCCAGCTCCGGCAGCAGCCGGTCCACCGGCTCGTCCAGCCGCAACCGACACTCCTCCACCAGGATCATTGCCGCCACCGCGGTGATCGGCTTCGTCATCGAGGCGATGCGAAAGATCGTGTCGCGCTGCATCAGCTCACCACCGCCGACCGTCATCGTTCCGAGGGCATCGACATGGACCTCGTCCCGGCGGTAGACAAGCGTGACGAGGCCGGGTACCTGACCGCGCTCGACATAGCCGACCATCACGTCCTGCATGCGCGCGAGCCGTGCCTGAGAAAATCCTCCAGCGCTCATCAGCAACTCATCCCGTCTCGTGATTCCTGGCGGCGAACGAGAGTCCCTGGCCGGCGAGGGCGCGCCGGATCTGATCGATTCCCTTGGGACCCATGCCATGCAGCTTCAGGACTTCGCCCTCGCTAACTCCGGTGAATTGTTCGAGCCGTGTATAGCCGGCCACGGCGAGCGCCCGCCGTGCGGGATTGCTCAAGCCGGAGGGAAGGCCGGACTTTGGAGCGTTACCACTCATCTGGACTCTTTCACCTTTCCCGACGTTCGCCCGCCCGCTGATAGGCGAGGTAGACGACGCCGGAGCGAAATGTGCGGGAATCGACGAGGCGAAGGTTGAGCTGGTGGTTCAGGGGCGGAAGGGCCGGGGTGGCGTTTCCTTCGACCTGACCGAGGGATTTGGAGAAGACGACCTTCGGTGTGCACTTCCAGAGGTGCGCGAATTCGCGCTCATACTCCGTGATCGATGGGTCTCGATCTCTCGTCTCCCAGTATGACATGACCTGGTACATCCCCTACATGTGGCCGAAGTCGAAGACGGTGCGGCCGATGATAATCGTGGGGCACTGCTCGCTGAACTCCGGGTAGCCGTACGATTGTCCCGGTACGAAGTCGGGCATCGCGTCCCAGACGGGGAGGTCATCGGCGTGTGCCATGAAAACGTCGAGGCTGATGCCGGTGTGCGTGCGGATCTGCATCGCGTTCTCCAATTCAATCAGGCTTGTAGTGCAGGATGACGAGTCCGGATTTGAACGGTTTGGACTCGATCAGCGTCAGGTTGCGCGCCGTTGCGCTGCCCTTGAAGAAGGGCACGCCGGAACCGAGGAGGACGGGGTTGATGCCGAAACGGTATTCGTCCACCAGGCCGTGCTCGATCAGGGTCGCGGAGAAGTCCGCACTGCCGAAGACGAAGATATCGCCACCGGGTTGCGCTTTCAGCTTCGAGACTTCGTCGGGAACGTTGTCGCCGACGATCGTCGTGTTGTTCCAGTCGGTCTGCGTCAGCGTCCTGGAGAAGACGACCTTCGGTACGCTATTCATGAAGTCAGCGATCTGTCCCTCAGCGGATGGCCAGTAGGCGGCCATCCCTTCATACGTGATCCGGCCGAACAAGAGTGTATCGGCGGATTGCTGGGTTTCGAGGATGTACTTTTCGAGGTCTTCGTCGAAGCGAAACCAGTCGATGCTTCCCTTGTCCGGACCCTCGAAGTAGCCGTCAAGGCTGATCATGTTCCACAAGATGAGTTTTCTCATCACACAGCTCCTGGGTAACCGCCGGGAGGAAAGCACGATCGCTGATACGACACAGCGACGCCGCGTTGCGGAAGCGGTCACATGCGGTTAGTTCCGGCGTGTCAGGCGTTCGCCGGTTGGCGCTGTAACTCGGCGCCGAGGGCGTCCAGCAGTTCGCCGGTGCCGTGCTCGCGCTCGGCGGGAATGTCGTGGCCGTCGAGGTAGGCGCCCTGCTCGGTGAAGATCAGCCGCGTGCCGGCGCCACTGGGTTTTAGCTCGACCGTCGCCACCGAGACGGAGATCCGCGTCTCGTCGATGTGCATGTCATAGGCGTAGACGATGCGCTCGTTCGGCACGATGTCGTAATAGCGGCCTTCGTAGGCGTGGACGGGGCCGCCCACGGGTCCGCCGCGGCTGATCTCGCGGCCGCCGATCCGGAAGTCAAGCTCGAACTCCTCGGGTCCCCAATCTTCGGGACCGCCGAACCAGCGGGACTTGATCGCCGGGTCGGCCCAGGCGGCGAAGACACGGGCCGGCGATGCGGGATAGGTGCGCTCGATGACAAAGGTGGAGTGAGTAACGGATCGTTTGGTCATGACTGACTCCTACGGTTGGGGTTCTTCGGGATGCTCGGCGAGGTATGCGCCGAGTCGGTCGAGACGGCGCTCCCAGCCAGACCGCCGCTCGGCGATCCATTGCTCGGCCAGCTGCAGCGTTCGCGGTTCCATGCGGCAGGTGCGCACTCGACCCACCTTTTCCGATCGGACGAGTCCGCTCGCTTCGAGAACGTGGAGATGCTGGACCACGGCCGGGAGCGAGATGGTGAAGGGCCGGGCGAGATCACTGACCGAGGCCGGGCCCCGACTCAGCCGCTCGACCATCATCCGTCGGGTCGGGTCCGCCAGCGCCTGGAACACGAGGTCGAGCGACTGAGATTGGTTAATCATCTGCTTAAGTATTGCACCGCTGGCAGCCGCCGTCAAGGTGATTCGTCGGACTTGACCGTTGCGGAGATCAGAGGAGGTTGCGTGACGCCGAGTCGCGGAGGCATGCGGCCGCCCGTCGGAGCAGCAGATCGCGCTCGCGTGCGTTGCGTGTGAGTGATGCTGCCTGCTCGAACTCGGCGTGGGCCTCATCGAAGCGGCCGAGCTTGGCGAGTAGATCACCGCGCACGCTCGGCAGCAGATGGTAGTTCTGCAGCGACGGCTCCGCGGTCAGCGTGTCGACGAGTGCGAGTCCTGTTGCCGGTCCGAACGCCATCGACAGGGCGACGGCACGATTCAATTCCACGACAGGCGTGGGTGAAACCTGTGCGAGCGCCGCATAGAGCGCCGCGATCCGATGCCAGTCGGTTTCCTCCGGCGCGTGCGCCCGCGCGTGACAGGCGGCGATCGCGGCCTGCAAGGTATACGGACCGCGTATTCCGTCGAGCGCCTCCGCCCGCTCAAGCGCCGCGAGACCGCGACGGATGAGCAGCCGATCCCAACGGCCGCGGTCTTGGTCGAGCAGGAGCACCGGCTCGCCGTTTGGGCCGATCCGGGCGCGCGCCCGCGACGCCTGGATCTCCATCAAGGCGACGAGGCCGTGGACCTCCGGTTCATTCGGGGCAAGCCCGGCGAGGATGCGGCCGAGCCGGAGCGCATCCTCGCAGAGCGCGGGACGCATCCAGTCATCGCCGGTGGTCGCCGCGTAGCCCTCGTTGAAGATGAGGTAGATCACGCCGAGCACCGACGACAGGCGGGCGGCGCGCTCGGCCCCGCTGGGAACCTCGAAGGGCACGCGTGCCTCGGCGAGCGTCCGCTTGGCCCGGACGATCCGCTGGGCGACGGTCGGCTCTGGGATCAGGAACGCCCGCGCGATCTCCTCGGTGGTCAGTCCGCCGAGCAGGCGCAGGGTGAGTGCGACCCGCGCTTCGGTTGAGAGCACCGGATGACAGGCGATGAACATGAGGCGCAGCAGATCGTCCTCGATGTCGTCATCGATCACGGCATCCAGTTCTGGGATCGCCAGTTGCTGCTGCGTCTCGATCTCGTGACCGAGAACGTCGAGCTTCTGCTGGAATCGCTTGTTCCGGCGGAAGTGGTCGATCGCGCGATGTTTGGCGGTGGCCATCAGCCAGGCGCCCGGGTTATCGGGGATGCCGGACTCCGGCCATCGTTCGAGGGCGGCAACGAGCGCGTCCTGCGCCAGTTCCTCGGCGAGGCCGACATCGCGCACAATCCGAACGAGGCCGGCGATCAGCTTCGCCGACTCGATCCGCCAAACCGCGTCGATCGCGCGATGAGCATCGGCAGCCGTCATCGCGATCGATCAGAGCATCTCCGACGGCACGGCCGCAAGTCCTGGACTGACTGAGATCGTGGCATCACGGCCTGCCCTGCCGAGCACGGCGCCGTTAGAGCGGATGCCAGATGCCGATGCGCCGTACCTCTATCCAACTCTGCTCATTCGTCGGGACCCTCGTCGCGATCTCTAGTGCCTCGCCGGCGTCCTTGCACTCCACTACGAAGAAGCCACCGAGCACTTCCTTTGACTCGGCAAAGGGACCATCCATGGCGAGTCGTCTGTCTGCCTTGACCCGCATTCGCCGGCCGTTCTCGACGGGTGCAAGCCCGGCTCCGCCAAGATATATCCCTTGTTCCCGAAGCTCGCGCTCGAGTTCTGCATGCTGTGGTTGCAGTGAGGGCCGGTTCGAGTCGACCGGCACGCTCGGGTCATACAGAATTTGCAGCATGTAGATCATCCTTCTCCCTCGCATCAGTCAGGTTTGGAGCCGAAGCTGCCGGGGTTCGCTGCCAGGTGGCCGCGGCTCTACTAGGACGTCGAACAGGCATCAATCAGATCGACACGACGCACGATTTTTTCTTGTGCTGTTCATTAAAGCAGGAAAAGGAAAGGAGTGGGAGTCAGTGTCATTGGGCGGCGTCGCTCCGTAGCGGCACATTCATGGGCTGCTTCGCCCCTCCCGCAGATTGCCGATCGCCTTGTCGATGCGCCGCTGCCGCGTGTCGGGGGTCTTGGCGTCCTCGATTGAGAGGACGATCCGGCGCTTGTTGCTGTAGGACAGACCGTCGAAGAACTGCCTGGCGTCTGCATCGCCGTCGAGCGCATCGGCGAAGTCGGCGGGAACGGCCACCTCGCGCGGCTCGGTGTCGAGCTCGATGCCGACCTCGAATTCGTCTCCGGCGACGACGCCGGCATGCTCGCGGACCTCGGCGCTGACGGGGAGCATGAACTCGCCGCCCATCACCGCGACCGTGCTGCGGTAGGTGTAGCCGTTGATCGTGACGCGCACCACCGGCCGCTTGCTCGACCCGAGACCGGCGACGACCTCTGCTGGAACCTGGATGCCGGTGGCGGTCTTGCCGCCCAACAGGAGCGTGGCGCGAAACTGCATGAAGTTCTCCCTTCTGACCCCATGGCCACCGCTCCGGCCGGACCAAATTACCCGACCGAAGCGGTGGCGTGCGGGTGCTACGGAGCAGGCGCGAAGTCCGACTCATCGAACACTGGGCGCAACTCGCACTCGCCCTCGCCGATGACGTTGAGGAAGCGCGTCGTCCATTCGACCGCCTCCTCCATCGTCTTCACCTCGTAGAGGGCGTAGGAGGCGATCAACTCCTTCGACTCGGTGAACGGCCCATCGATCACCGTGACCTTGCCGTCCACCAGCTTGATGCGCTTGCCCTTGGAACTTGGTCGGAGCCCGTCGCTTGCGATCAGCACACCGGCCTTCGCGACCTCCTCCATGAACGTTCCCATCTTTGCCAGCAGTTCCGGGCTGGGTGGCGTGCCCGCCTCCGACTCCGCATCGGCCTTCATCAGTCCCAGGATACGCATGGTGGTTACTCCTCTGTAGGTTGGATTCCGAGCCGGGCGTCCGGCCCCATCGACCGGCTCAACTCTGGCTCTACTATCACGACGAACAAGGGCATCCGAGATCGACACATCGGATGAGTTTCTGCGGAACTTTTTCCATGCGACGTCGCGACCAGGCGCTAGGGCAATCCGGCCACGGCCAGGACGAGGATGCGCGCGGTCTGCGTGTCCCGCTGGTTATCGTCGCTCACGACAAAGAGGATGCGGCGGCCGTCCGGCAGCACCGGGCCGAGCGCCATGGCCTCGAAGTTATCGAGAATCTTGTTCGGCTGCGGCTGGCGCTGTTCCGGGAAGTCACTGTCATCGAGATCGGCAAGGTCGACAAGCAGCGTTTTCGCGAGGGCTGGAGTTGCATCCGTGAGGTTGTCGGTACCGAGCACATCGGTGGCTCCGCCGATACCCACGCGATAGATGCGCACGTTGTTGCCGAAGTTGGGGATGAAAGAGCGCTCCATCACGAGCAACTCGCTGGCCGAGAGCGCGACCATCTCCACCACGCCACGGTCGGCGCCGTCGCCCGCAACCGGAATCGGGTCGGTGCGGTAGGCGTACTCTGTCGCCGTCCCCGTGGTGCGGTCGATCCGCAGGATGCGGACGACGCCGCCCGACTCCACACTCGGCTGCGGCCCATCGCCTTCCAGCGGCGCCTCGTTTGCCGTGAAGAGATACCGGCCATCGGGGGACAGCGTCAGTGCCTCGAAGCCGCGATTGCGCAGGATGCGGGTGAAGTGTGCGGGGACGATCACCTCGCCGATGGGATCGCCGGCGCGATCCAGTTCGACGATGCTGGGTCCGAACTCGTTCGAGACAATGAATCCGTCGGGCGTCTGCACAATGCCCTCGCCATCCCACTCCATCGGGATGGTGACGGCGATCGGATCGCCGAACGTCCAGGTCTGGTAATCGGCGCTGGGGAGGAGTGGGACGATGCGCGGGCTGTCATCCGCGATTGCGTACAACGTGCCTGCGGCACTGTCCCAGGCAACGCCGGACAGTTCGGCGCTACGTGGCTCGCTCTTGGGGAGGTCGGCCCAGGCAAGGATGCTCACGGGAACGTCGCCGGTGGACGGTGACGCCGCGATTGCCGTCGCCCGGCCTGCCTGAGGTAATGCCGATGCGAAGAGCAAGGAGGCAAGAGCAACGGCAAGAAGCAACGCGAGGCGGAGATGCAGTTGCCGGCTTATGGCAACCAAGGAGATGGCAGGTGCGATCATCGAGATGTGTCTCCTGTGAGAAATGAACGGCGCGACCCCTCATGCTGCCATTCTGCCCGCCCGACGGCCGTGCAACCAAGGCGATACACCACCCGCACATCGTGGAAGCGCCGTGCACACCGGAGTTGCGACGATTTATATCATCTGATGCCGTCGGACAATTGCTTGCCGAGAAACATTGGCGCCGGCGCCGCGTTATCGATTACGCGGAACCGACGCGCTGGCCTATTACAGGAGGAGAGAACCATGCGACACGACACGCGCGTTCAGCATCGTGCGATGTTTGGGACGATACTCTTGCTGATGGTCACGGTTGCCGGCGCGCTAAACATACCGGTCGCGGCCGCTCAGGTTGGTCCCACCACACCACCGGCCCGCGTTTTCGGCAACGTCAGCGTTGCCGGCCGGCCCGCGCCAGGTGCGACGGTGATAGCGCTGGTCGGTTCGACGGCGTGCGGCGTTACGACGACGGCAGCAGACGGCTCCTATCAGGTGGACGTACGTTCTGCCGCTACCCAGGCTGGTTGTGGCATCGACGGCGCCGTCGTCACCTTCACGGTCGATGGACGAACGGCCCCTGACTCAGTGATCTATCAGGCGGGCGGCTTTATCCGGCGTGACTTACATCTCGGTGAACCCGTCGCCGAGGTGTTGGTGGAGCGTTGGGCACGTTATAGCGACGAGCCATGCGCCAACCCCGTGGAGTTCTGGTGTGTCCGTGCCTTCGCGCTGCCACCGGCACGCGAGCCGTATGCTTCGTACCGAATGCTCGTCACGCTCCGCGACGGGCGTACCGAGCAGGTCACCGACTGGATCACGGTAGAGCCAAATGCCGCGACGGCATCGGTGTCATCTCGGCACGAGCGCGGCGTCGATCGCGTCCGCTGGGAACGGTGGACGCTGGTGGGGTCGGTGCCCTGCAATGGCCGGATCGAGGACTTCTGGTGCATCGAGAGCGTCGAGGTCGCGCCGCCGATCACGGGTACCATCTGGTACCGGCTGCTGGTGCGGCATCCGGACGGCAGGACCGAAGACCCAACCGGGTTCATTCCCGCGTCACCCTGATCGCTCCGGTGCGCTCTACAAGTGTTGGGATTCCGTGGGGAGCTAGCACGAGGTGATCGGTGATATCCGGGACTACCAGAACCGGAACGGCCGGCTGGTGAAGTGGCCGACGTATGACCTGTTTGCCGACAGCGCATGCCGGGGCTGCATCGCGCTGCCGGTCTGCATGGGCGGCTGCGCCCACCACGCGATGGACCTACGCCAGTATGAGAACCGCTGTGGCACCTTCCGCCACACCTCCCACGGAGGATGGAGACGCGCTAGCTCCGGCCGTTTCCCATCCGAACGAGGCTGACGATCGTTGGTGGACCGGTCAGAACGGTACGCCTGCTGGACTTTCAGGCGATCAGATATGCCCGCGGGTTGGTGAGGAACTGGCGCTTGCAGGACGGCGCGCAGAAGGTGATCGTGCGGCCCTCGTACTCGACCGTGTGTCGGGCGGTGGCCGGGTCGACATCCATCAAACAGACCGGATCGAGCCGGTCGAGGCCGCCACCATCATCAACATCACTGTTCAGGGAAACATGGCCGTCGTCGGGTGGAGACACGTACCGCTCGTACACATGTCCGGATAGAACCGAGGGCGGCGGGAGCACGCGCCCGGCGGCCAGCATCGCCTCGGCGTAGTCGAAAACGGCGGGCACGAGCGACTCGTCATTGAGGTCGTTGAACCAGATCGCATGGCCATGGATCAGGAGCAGGGCGTTGTTGCCGGCGGCGCAGGGACCGAGGCAGCCGCTCAGCGTCAGATGCAACCGGTTGCGGATGCGGCGGCGCTCCCACTCGTCGCCCCAGAGACTCGGCTCGAACGGCATCCGGCCCTTCTCCTCCCAGCCGCAACAGCAGCTGCCGTTCTGTCTCGTACAGACAAAGAGGCTCCCCCGGAGCCGGACGATCCGGAAGTCTTCGCCACGGGCATGGACCTTGACCGTCGCGATCGGTTGACGGCCGGACGGCGCAGGGTCCGGCACGGGCACTGATGTCATGGCTGAACATCCTCGCGTGGGCGAGCACCGCCGTCGCCCACAGCATCTATCTAATAGCCACAGGGTAGACGAGCGGGCGGCCACGCGTGAACGGCGTCCCGAGGCTACGCCGCTACCATCTCGCCCTCCGGCCGCGGCGCCTCGCGAACCGAGGGCAGCGGCGACAGGAACAACCAGAGCACGGCGAGGGTTGTGCCGACTGCCGCCACCAGCAACGTTGGCCGCAGTCCGATGGCATCGGCGAGGAGGCCGCCCAGCAGCGACCCAAGCGGCAGCGTGGCCCAGGTTACAAACCGGTTTGTCGCGTTCACGCGGCCCTGGAGCCGGTCCGGTGTGATCGTCTGTCGCAGGCTGACCTGGTTGACATTAGAGATGATCGTCCCTCCGCCCAACAATCTGGAGCAGATGAGGATCGCCACCGTCACGGCGATCGGGCCTCCCGCGAGCGGCAGCAGGAACGTGCCGATCGCGATCAGCAATTTCCCGCCGATGATCGACGGTCCAAGACCATAGCGGCGAGCGGTCGGCGCCGCCACCAACGCCGCGCCGACCGCGCCGAGGCTGCCGATCATATACGTCAATCCAATCACGGACGGCTCCAAATGGAGGGTACGGGTGAGGTAGAGAATAAAGACGGCGGCGATAATACCGCTGCAGAAGTTACTTACCGCCGTTGAGGCGACGATCGGTCGCAGCAGCGGATGACGAAAGACCACGCGCACGCCCTCGCCGATCTCTCCCCAGATGCTTGCACCGTGACGGCGCTGGGCGGGCGGCGGTTCGGAACGCCGGATTGCACCAAGAAAGATGACCGAAACCACGAACGAGACCGTGTCAAGCAGGATCACCGCCGGCGCCGAGAAGATCTGCACGAGCGCGCCGCCGATGCCGGGACCCGATACCCGTGCAACCGAGTTCGAGATCTCGAGCTTGCTGTTGCCGTCGACCAGCTCAGAGCGGTCGACGAGCGATGGCAGGTACGACTGGTAGGCAACGTCGAAGAAGACGGTGAGCGTCCCGGCAAGCAATGCGACGGCATACAATTGCTCGATGCTCAATCGGTCGAACGCGGCCGCCAGTGGAATCGAGGCGTACAGCGCCGCGCGGCCAAGGTCGGCAGCCACAAGGATTGGCCGTCGTCGCAATCGATCCACCCAGGCGCCGGCAAACAAGCCGATTAAGAGGAAGGGCAATGTGCTGAGCGCGGTGAGCACGCCCATCTGTCCGGCAGATGCATGGAGGACGAGGACGGCGGTTAGCGGCAACGCCAGCGTCGTCACCTGGGTACCAAACAAAGAGACGGTCTGAGCGGCCCAAAGTTTGAGAAAGTCGGGATGACGCCAGAGGCCGGAAAAGCGCTGGGGCACGTGAACTCCTGCGAACAATGGACACAACGGCATAGCAGCCGCGCTAGGTATCGTATCGACCGCGCTGTGAGCCGTCTACACGCACACTCAACGGGCAGCGTTGCGTTCTCATAACCGATTACCAATGATCAAGCAAGACATTGGGTTGCCTTTGGTGCGAATCACCAAGGATCATTACCCTGAACTTGTCTTTTAACCATGGCGAGATGGCTGGTGGTGTGACCACCGCTGGGAAGTTGCGAATACGGCAGGCAGATGGTGCGGTCAAACCGTCTGCTTGTGGGTGGGATCGCGTGACGCGGAACCGGCGCGACGCCCCCTGGTGCTCGTCCAGGTCGAGCGGCCCGGCGGTCGGCGTGGGTCAGGTCTGCGGGAGGTCGCCGGCGTGTCGGCCAAGGCAACGGCGAGCGGCAAGGGATCGGAGCCGGCATCGAAGACGACCCGTGGGATGGCCGGCGGCGGCAAGCGGGCGACGTGCGCCTGGATTTGCGTGCCAGCGACGGTCGCGCGGCACGCTGCGCTGCTCTGCGAAACGCCACCGGGCCAAACCGTTCGGCGGCAATGACAACTGTTCCCGGATGCGTCACAATGCACGAGTCTGAGTGCCGGCAGAGGCGGCGGGGAGCGTGTGCCTCAATGTCCGAACTGACCCGTCTCATGCAGAAACCTGGAAGGAGTGGAACGCCGTGGAACTTCGACTCGGCGCCGACGTGATGGGCACGGACGGCAAGCTAGGTGAACTGAACAAGGTCATCGCTGATGCCAACCGGGATCGCATCACCGAACTCGTGGTCAAGGGCGAGGGCTTTCGCGGGCGCGAGCATGTCGTACCGCTTCGGTTCGTCCAGCGGGTGGACGGCGACATCATCTACCTGGACGTGGACAAAGAAACGTTCGAAGGGAAGGCCGGTGTCGTTGATGCGCTCCACGGTGTCGACTCGGATTACACTGGTCCGCCGTCCATGGATCAGGAGGGGTCATTTCGGGGGAACCTGGACTATGATACGGCGACCGCCTCCGGTGGACAGATGCAAGGCAAACCCGGCGGATACCCCGGTGGCGAGCAGCTCACGCCGGACATTCATGACCGGCCGGCGATCAGCCTGGGGATGGATATCCTCTCGAACCTCGGTGACAAGGTGGGAGAGGTCGCGGAACTCAGTTTTTCCTCGGAGGATGGATCGCTGGTCCGGCTTGTGCTGAAGCGGCCGTTGATCGCGAGGCGAGATCCGCATGTGGAGTTGCCGGTGACCTGGGTGAAGGATCTCGCGGTCGACGGCATCCTGCTCAACGTAGGGAAGTCCGACATCGACAACCTGCTTGAGGCCAATGCGGCGGGTTAGGCCGCTGACACGTTCACGACTACCTGAGAGCGCGGGCTCTCAGTCTGCTTCGGGGCATCGGGCGCACCGGCGGGCTGAAAGCCCGCGCCCTTAGGAATAGCGACAACGATCGTGCCAAAGCCGGACCTCAGCGTGTCAGTTGCAGCCCGAACCCGCTGGGCACTTCGCCGATCGGCACGGAGATCAGCATCGGGTGGCCGTTGCTCAGTGCGTCACGCAGGTGGCCGCGGAGTGCATCCGGAGTAGCGGCCTGCCGCCCTTCGATGCCGAATGCCTCGGCCAGCTTGACAAAGTCGGGGTTCTTCAAACGTGAGGCGATCTCGTGGCCATCGAACTGCATCCGCTGGATGCGGTTGACGTTGCCGTAGGCGTCATCGGTGAAGATGACGGTCGCCAGGGGGATATCGTGATAGGCGATCGTCGCCAACTCCTGGAGCTGGAAACCGAAGCCGCCGTCACCGTTGACGCTCACCACCTTCTTGTCCGGGTTGGCGACCTGGGCACCGATGGCGACGCTGAAGCCGAAGCCGAGCGCGCCCTGATAGCCGGGGCCGAGATAGGTGCGGGGCGCGTACACGGGGAAGCCTTGCCGCGACCAGTAACCGACCTGCGTCTGCTCCTCGACGAGGATGCCGTCGTCGGGCAGTTCGGCGCGGATGGCGAGGGCGTACTCTGACTGCGGCTTGACGGTGCCCAACAGCGCCGCCGCCCGCTGCTGAAGCGCGCGCAGCTCGTCCTCGCGCGAGGGGCGGCTGTGGTTGTAGCGGCCGGTGCGCTCGACGAGAGCGGTGAGGCCCGCCTGGGCATCGGCGACGATGCCGGTGTCGGTGGCCTTGTGGTTGCGGCCGATCTCCTCCGGGTCGATGTCGAGATGGATGACGCGCTGGCCCTCCTTCGGCCCCCAGGGCATCGTCGCGGGCTGGACGAAGCGGGTGCCGACGGCGAGGATCACGTCGGCTTCCGGTGTCAGCAGCGGCGCCGCGACCATCCATTGGGCGAGGGGGTTGCGGTCCGAGATCGCGCCCTTGCCGTTGGCGGTGACGACAACCGGCGCCTGGAGCATTGCGGCGAGTTGCTGAAGCTCCTCCCAGGCACCGCTAACGAGCACGCCGCCGCCGGCGAAGATCAGGGGATTCTTTGCCTCGCCGAGCGCTTTCGCCGCCTGCTCGATCAGATCCAGGTCCGGTTGGGCGCGGTCCGGTTGGTACGGTTCGAGCAGCGTCACGTCGCCCTTCTTTTGAAGAACGTCGGGCGGGATCTCGATCTCGACGGGGCGAGGGCGGCCGGACTGAAGCTGCTTGAACGCCTCATGGACGAGGCCGGGGATCTCTTCCGGCGCCATCGCGCGGCCCGCCCACTTGGTGACGGAGCGGATCATGCCGAGCTGGTTGGGGATCTCGTGGAGCACACCCCGGCCGACGTCGATCAGGTCGGACTGGATCTGGCCGGCGACCATCAGCACCGGGGAGTTGCAGGAATAGGCAGTGGAGAGGGCGCCGGTGGCGTTGAGCAGGCCCGGCCCGGGGACGACGAGGGCGGTGCCGACACGGCCGGTGGTGCGGGCGAAGCCGTCGGCCATGCCGGCGGTGGCCTGCTCATGGCGGGGGTGGACGACGCGGATGCTGTCGCGCTCCTCCCAGAGGGCATCGAACGCCCAATCAAGCTGGATGCCGGGGAGGCCAAAGACGGTGTTGACGCCTTCGATCTTGAGCGACTGGACGAGCGCCTGACCGCCGGTAAGCTCGGGCATGGGGGACTCCGTTCCGTGATGCAAGGTGCGTGCGGGGTGATGGTGGAGGGCAGTCTACCATAATGACTCCAATGACGGCGGCGGGGGTTTGATCGTTCGTTTTGTGATGTGGGGTACGTTGGTGAATCTGGCTGGGGTTGAATTCCTTGTGAAGGTAGGTTCGGAGCGGAGTGTAGACGGTTGATCGTATGTTTGATCGTTTGGCGGCCTCACCGCGTGCCCTCACCCCCGGCCCCTCTCCCGTCCCGACGGGAGAGGGGAGCTTTGAGTGACCATGAGTGTCAGCGTGTACCTCGGCACGGACAGACCGACGGCAGCCCGATTGCTCAAGACCAGTCAATGCTCCCCTCGCTGGCTCCGGCGGGCGAGGGGTCGGGGGTGAGGGCCGGTCACATCATCGCCGAGGAGACGCGACAGTACGGCAAGCTGCCGGTGTTGCTGGTGCGGATGAATCCGGATCTGGCGGTGGGGGATGAACTGCTGAAGAGGACGGGGGCGGGGAATCTGTTTACGGTCTTCGGCGAGCCGGACCTGGTGGTGGGTCAGCGGGTGGATGGGCGGCTGGTGATGGAGATCCGTGGCGTCGATGTGTATGACCCGACGACGGGGGAGATCCGGTCGAGCTCGACGGATGATATCGCCTGCTGGTTCATCGATACGGCGTACAACGAAGAGGCGTTCGTTGTGCGGCACGCCTACTTCACCGGGGCGGACCAGCCGTATGAGCGGCTGAAGCGGGCGCTGCGGGCGGAGATCGATGAGGCGGCGTGGAGCGCGCTGTACTCGACGGTGAGCCGGCCGTACGAGCGGCCGGAGACCGGGCGAATTGCGGTCAAGGTGATCAACCACTACGGCGATGAAGTGCTGAAGGTCTTGAGCGTCTGATCGCCTCCGGCGCCGTTCGTCGATCCGGACACTTTGAGGTAATGGTACTGCCTGGAACAAGGCATCTTCAGGTGATACCGATACCTCATCGGGTAGCACTTCGACGCCCCCTACCCACATTTTCGGGACACCAACGGACACCGGCGGCCACGGTGAATCCGGGGCGCGCTATGCCACGTACCTGCCGTGGTGGAGGATGTGTGTTTTCCGGAAAGGCAGGGAGGTCATGGTCAGTCGCTCGTTGGGCAGGCAGAAGCGGATCGGTGTTGCACTTGGTGTGCTTGCGGTCGCATTGATCGCGGCCTGGGCGATCGTGCGGATCGAGGGCGGGCGGGTGACGGCGCAGTCAACCCCGACGGTGCAGATCGCCCAGGCTGGTGACTTTGGTGCGATTCTGACCGATGCCGATGGCCTGACGCTCTACATCTTTGACCGGGATGAGCCAGATGTGAGCAACTGCAACGGTGGTTGCGCGGAGACGTGGCCGCCGCTCCTGCTGGACGACGGCGACCCGGTGGCGCCGCCCGACCTCAGCGGCGAGTTGACGGTGTTCACGCGCGCCGATGGGCGGCGTCAGGTGGCCTATCGCGGGCAGCCGCTCTATCGCTATGCGGGTGACACCCAGCCGGGCGATACCACCGGCGATGGTGTCGGCGGGGTCTGGCATCTGGCGAGGCCCGAGCTGACGACGGTGCGGACGTTCGATGCGGGTGAGTTGGGCGTGATCCTGGCCGGTAGCAACGGCATGACGCTGTATAGCTTCGACCGCGACGAGGCAGGGGTCAGCAATTGCAATGGCCCGTGCGCCGAAACGTGGCCGCCGCTGCTGCTCGACGAAGGAGATCCGATCGCACCGTCGAATCTGACCGGTACCTTGAGCATGATCACGCGCGCCGATGGCGGTCGGCAGGTCGCCTATGAAGGCCGGCCGCTTTACTTCTACCGCGACGATGAGCAACCCGGCGACACGCTGGGCGATGGCGTCGGCGGTATCTGGCACGTGGTCCGGCCGGTGGCAGAAGCCTCGCCATCGCCATTGCCATCGGTGTCGCCGGCTCCAACTCCGACCGCGACCCCGGCGCCCACTGCGGCGCCAACGCCGATGCCGACGGCCGCACCCACCGCGGCGCCGACTGAACGGCCGTACGGGTATTAGACCGGAGGTTTGACCGGTCGGGGTGACGCGCTCTGCCATGGAAAACACCGTCTCCGTCGCCGCCGATGCCTGCGATGCCGGAGATGGACGACTACGAAACCGGCCAATCCACAAAAGCACAAAGACATCAAGACGAACACGTATCTTGGTACCTTTGTGGTGAAGTCAACGATCGATAACTGGCGCGGACGTGTAGTGCAACGCGCCGCTGTAGCCGCCCATCAGCCGCGCGTCGGCGTAGATCTGCTCCAACGCACGGCCGAGTTGATTGCAGGCGTTGATCGACCGCTCGCCGAGGTGTGCGGTGATGATGCCGCAACTGATCACGCCGGTGTTGGCGGCGAGCGACGGCTCGCCGGCCGCGTCGAGCCGGATGTCACCGTTCCACAGCCGAAGCGCCGATGCCGATGTGCGTTGCCGGTCAAGGGCGCGGTGCAAGCCAGCGAAGATGCCCGTGCGGTCTTCGTCGCCGACGTAGCCGTACCAGAGCACGCAGCGCACGCCGTGCGCACTGAGGTGACAGAGCAGGTCGAACGAGTTGCGGCCGGAGTCATCCGACAGCAGCGTCTGATACGGGTCGATGTGCGCCAGCGTCACGGCGGCCTCGTCCGGCGCAAGGTCATCGCCCAGTTGTGTCAGCGCCGTCAGGCCATCGCCGTTGACGAGGCGCAGTCGCGTGGGCGTGATGCCGAGGCGTTCTGCCGCCCTCTGGATGTCGGCCAGGCTGTCAGGGTCGGTATCGCAGAAGACAAAGTCGGTGGACTCGTCCCCCAGGAGGTGCATGGCGATGGCGGGCGAGCCGGGATAGATACGGATCTGTCCTTCGGTCTCCAGGCTCCGGAGCAAATCGACATATCGGGATTCGGCGAGATGCGGCGCATCGGCGGCGCGGGCGCGGACGCGGTAGACTCCGTAATCGCGTTCATACGACGGTGTCAGGTGGTAGAAGGCCGAGCCCGCGTGCGACTCCCACACGTGATGCGGACGTTCGATCGTGAGGATCTCGGCGAGCGGAAGGTGTTTCCACACATCGCCGATCCGGCCGTAGTGGATGTTTGCCATCGCGGCCCCGTTCAAGCATTGAGTTGACGCAGAGAGCGTGCGAGGGGAGGGCACGATTGGAACCCTCCCCTACAGCATCGGCTCAGTAGGCGGCGGCGCCGCCGTCGGCGCGGGGTTCGGTGCCGGCGATGTAGGCGCCGTTCTCCTGGCGGGCGATGATCTGGCCCTTGCCGAACAGCGCCGGGCGGGGCGAGACGGCGACGGTGTGGCCGCGGGCGGCGAGGCCGTGCATCACCTGCGGCGGGGCTGCCGCCTCGAGCTCGATCTCCATCCCTTGGTCCCAACGCCAGCGCGGCGCGTCGAGTGCGGCCTGGGGGTTCATGCCGTAGTCCACCTGATTGACGACCACCTGCACGTGGCCCTGCGGCTGCATGTAGCCGCCCATCACGCCGAAGGGGCCGACGGCGCGGCCCTCGCGCGTGAGGAAGGCGGGGATGATCGTGTGATAGGGGCGCTTGCCCGGCGCGATCACGTTCGGGTGGCCGTCCTCCAGTGAGAAGCCGCGGCCGCGGTTCTGGAGCGCGATGCCGGCTCCCGGCACGACGATGCCGCTGCCGAAGCCGTTGTAGTTGGACTGGATGAAGCTGACCATCATGCCGTCCGCATCGGCGGCGCAGAGGTAGACGGTGCCCCCCTCCGGCGGCCTTCCCGCGACCGGCGGGATCGCCCGCTCGCCGATCAGCGTCCGTCGCTCGGCGGCGTAGTCTTTGTCGAGCAGACCACGCACGGGCACGGCGGCGTGATCCAAGTCGCCGACGTAGGTCAGCGCGTCGGCGAAGGCGAGCTTCAGCGCCTCGATCTGGAGGTGATAGCTCTCCGTCGATTCGCGCGGGTAGCGGGCCAGGTCGAAGCCTTCGAGGATGTTGAGCGCGATCAGCGCCGTAATGCCCTGGCCGTTCGGCGGGATCTCCCAGACGTCGTAGCCGCGGTAGCTGGTGCCGATCGGCTCGACCCAGGTGGACGTGTGCGCGGCGAGGTCGGCGGCGGTGAGATGGCCGCCGGTCGAGGTGGCGAACGTCTCCATCTCCGAGGCAAGCTCTGACTCATAGAATGCCTCGGCCTTGCTCCGCGCGATCAGGCGCAACGCGCGGGCGTGTCCCGGCGAGGACCAGATCTCGCCGGCGCGGGGGGCGCGGCCGTTCGGCGCGAACGTTTCGAACCAGGCGCGATATTCGGGACCGGTGTTTTCGGCCGTGTAGAGCTGCACTGCCGCCGCCCAGGCCGCCGCTGTCATCGGCGTCACCGGATAGCCGTGCTCGGCGTACTCGATCGCGGGCTCGAACAGTGTTTCGAACGGGAGCCGTCCGAAGCGCGCGTGCGCGTCGCGCCAGGTGGCCGGGGCGCCGGGCACGGTCACGGTCAGCCAGCCGCGCGGCGGCATTAGGCTGAGGCCGTGGCTCCGACACAGGTCGAGTGTGTGCGCGGCGGGGGCGCGGCCGGAGCCGTTGAGGCCGTGGAGCGTGTCGCCGTCCCAGATCAGGGCGAAGGCATCAGCGCCGATGCCGTTCGAGGTCGGCTCGACGACGGTGAGGGTAATCGCGGTCGCCAGAGCTGCATCGACGGCGTTGCCTCCCTGGCGGAGCACGTGCAGGCCCGCCTGGGCTGCCAGCGGCTGGCTGGTGGCGACGACGCCGCGTCCGGCGATCGTCGGGATCCGGCGCGAGGGATAGGGCAGGCCGGCGAGGCCGAGGCCAGCCGTGCTGGTCGCCAGTTGGGGAGAGAGCCGGTCCGGATCGACGACGGTGTCATGCGTCAAGGTCATTGAGCGCCTCCTCGCAGGCGGCGAGCGTGGCCTGCCGGTCGTCCTCGGTGTGCGCGGCGGAGCAGTAGACCTTGCCGCCGTTGAAATAGACGCCGCGCGCGATCATCGCGTGGCAGAAGCGGTTCCAGCGGGCGGCGTCGGCGTGGAGCGTGTCGCGGTAGTCGCGGATCGCCTGCTCTTGGAGATAGAGTTGGAAGATCGGTCCCTCGCCCGACGCCTGCACGGGGATGCGCCGCGACCGGAACGCCGTTACGACGCCGTCGCGCAGCCGGTCGCCGTAGGCAAAGAGCTGCTCGTAGAACGACGGACCGCGATCGGCGATCTCCTGGAGCGTCGCCAGGCCGGCGGCGGCGGAGACGGGGTTGCCGCTGAGCGTGCCGGTCATGTTGACGCCGGCCTTGCCCTGGGCCGGGTCGGCGAGCGACATCAGGTCGCGCCGGCCGCAGACGGCGCCGCCGGAGTAGCCGCCGAAGACGACCTTGCCGTAGCAGGCGAGGTCGGGCGTGACGGCGTAGCGCTCCTGGGCGCCGCCCCAGGCGAAGCGGAAGCCGGTGACAACCTCGTCGAAGATCAGGACGGCGCCGGTGCGGTTGCAGACATCGCGCAGCCCCTGGAGGAAGCCCGGCACCGGTGGGAGCGACCGCTGGAACGGCTCGACGATCACGGCGGCGACCTCGTCCTGGTGGTCGAGGATCACGTCGCGTGCGCCCTCGATGTCGTTGAAGGGGGCGACCAGAACCGTCTCGCGCACGGCGGCGGGGACGCCGGCCGTTTCGGCGGCAGCGGCGGGGAAGGATGGCGGGTCCGATGGCGTGACGCTGACGAGCGAGTAGTCGTGGTTGCCGTGATAGGCGCCCTCGAACTTGACGATCTTCTCGCGGCCGGTTGCCGCCCGCGCCAGCCGCAGCGCGGCGAAGGTAGCCTCGGTGCCGCTGCCGACGAATTTGACCTGCTCGGCGCAGGGGACGGCGTCGACGATCATCTCGGCCAGCGCCAGCGCCTCGCGGTTGAGGGTGAAGTAGGTGCTGCCCCGCGCCGCCTGCGCTTGCACCGCCGCGACGACGCGGGGATGGCCGTGGCCGAGCAGCATCGGGCCGGAGCCGAGGACGTAGTCGATGTACTCGCGTCCGTCGAGGTCGTAGATCTTGGAGCCGGCGGCGCGATCGACGATGAACTCGATCTCGTCCGGCAGTGCGGTGTTGAGGGTGCCGCCGGCGACCAGTGCGTGCGCCCGGCGAACGGCTTCGGTCTGCATGGGCCAACCTCCCGCGCGTTGGCCTGAGTGTAGCCTGCCGGCTCGGGCGCCGTCATCTCGACGGGAAGCGCATGTGCGCGACCGCATTCCTATTAGCGAACTACGCCCATCCTGTCATCCTTGTATCTTGCCACGACGGGGTTGGCGGCGTCGGTGGAAGGGGCGCCGCTGCCGGAGACAGCCGTGACCGGGCGAGGCCGGATCATCCTGGGTCGGCAGACCGCCGTTCAGCAAGGT
>JBFXAN010000058.1:0-35580 GCA_050184225.1 Dehalococcoidia bacterium
GGCGACCTGCTCGGTCGTCTCCCGCCACATCTCCCGCCGCTCACCCGGATCGATCCCGAAGCCTTCAAGCTCCGCGCGTGAGGCCGACTCGCCGGTCCCCCACTCAACCCGGCCGTTCGAGACCAGATCGAGCGTGGCGAGCCGCTCGGCGATCCGGGCGGGCGGATTGTATCCCGGCGGCATCAGGACAATGCCGTGACCGAGCCGGATGTTCTTGGTGCGCTGGGAGGCGGCCGCGAGGAAGACCTCCGGTGCGGAGGAGTGGCTATACTCCTCGAGGAAGTGATGCTCGACCTCCCAGGCGTGGTCGATGCCGAGGCTGTCCGCCAGTGCCACCTGGGTGAGCGCGTCTTGGAACAGCTTGAGCTCGATCCCATCGTCCCAGGGCCGAGGCAATTGATGCTCATAGAAGATTCCGAACTTCACGGCGGTGTCGTCCTCCCCTCGCTGTGTCGCTGGTGTAAACGATTTATATAGTATTGCACTTGTTAGGCGACAGTATCGGGTCCATCGGGCCAGCTCAATCGGAGACATGTGAGATGCGAATTGTCAACGCGCTGTTGCTAGATGGCCAAGGCGGCTATGCGGAGCGAAGCGGCCTTGTGGTCGAAGACGGCCGCATCACCGCCATCGGGTCCGCGACCGGCTTGGGTGCCGATGTCGAGGGAGAGGTGATCGACCTTGAGGGCCGCACGCTGATGCCCGGCATGATCGACACGCACTGCCATCCCGGCGGTGGGGACTTCGATCCGTCCCATGAGAGTGACCCACCGGGCATGCAGGCGCTCCGCACGGTCGAAGCAGTGCAGCGGACGCTTCGCGCCGGTTTCACCACGATCAGAAGTGCGGGAACGAAGCACGCCGTCGATGTCGATGTCCGCAATGCGATCGCCGAGGGGCTGACCTGGGGGCCGCGGATCATCGCCAGCGGACCGGGGATTACCTGCACGGCCGGTCACGGTCACTTCTGGGCGACCGAGGTCGACGGCGCCGACGCGGTCCGCGCGGAGGTGCGACGCCAGGTCTTGCGCATCGGCGTGGACAGCATCAAGATTCTCGCCGTCTCCGGCGGCATCGCCACCGCCAACCAAGACATCGATACAGAACACTACACGATCGAGGAGATCGCCGCCGCCGTCGATCAGTCGCGCAAGCTTGGCAAGTTGAATCAGACGCACGCGATCAGCCTCAAGGGGATCAAGAACGCCGTCGCTGCCGGCGTCAACTCGATCGACCATGGCATCTATCTCGATGAAGAGGTCTGTCTGCGGATGCGGGAGCAGGGGATCTTCCTGGTCCCCAGCTTTGGCCCCTTCGTCTACTACGAGTTCAAGCGGATTGCCGAGCCGTGGCGCTGGGAGCGGTCCCTTGGTGTCCACGAGCACCACGTCCGCAGCTTTCAGATGGCTCTGGATTTGGGCGTCGAGATCGCGCTTGGCAGCGACAACGGCGCCCCCAGCCGGTTTAAGGCCGGTGACAATGCCGAAGAGTACCAGTTCATGGTCGAGGCAGGGATGCCGGCCGAGCGCGCGATCGTCGCAGGCGCCTACGACGCCGCTCGACTGCTCCGGCTCGACCACCTGCTCGGATCATTGGAACCGGGTAAGCTGGCCGATCTCGTCGTGATTGACGGCAACCCGCTCGACGACATCACCACGCTCCACGATCGCGTCGTCTTCGTCATGCGCGGCGGCGTCATCTATCGCGACGACCTCGGTCTTGCCGATGGACGTACAGACGGATGTTGAGCGTTGCCGGCTTCCGTCCCCGCTTCGTACAGTGAGTGCAGGAATGGCATCTCCGGTGGAGGCACAGCGCCACACGGCGAATGGAACGGAACCGAACATGGAAAAGGTCAAGGAGCCAATCGCGGCGACGACGGTCCCCTGGCGCTTCACTGCCGCCGACTACCATCGCATGGGTGAAGTTGGTATCTTCCATCCCGACGACCGCGTCGAGTTAATCGAAGGGGTGATCCTCCGAATGTCACCGATAGGGGATCGGCACGCTGGGCGAGTGATCGTACTGACTCGGATTTTCTCGCTCACGCTCGGGGAGCGAGCATACATAAGCGTGCAGAATGCGGTTCGGCTGTCGGAGCACTCTGAACCGGAGCCCGACCTCGTAGTCATGCGACTTCCTGAGGCGGGGGAGTCGGTACGGGCGCCACATCCTCGAGACATCCTGCTCTTGATCGAGGTCTCCGACACGACGCTGGGTTTCGACCGCGACACCAAGGTGCCGCTCTATGCTGAGGCAGGTATACCCGAAGTCTGGATATTGGATCTGCCGGGCGACCGGCTGCGCATCTACCGCGATCCGAGCAACGGGGAATACCGCTCGATCACCGTTCTCACGCGTGACGACCGCGTCTCCCTTACCGCATTCCCCGACATAACACTGACCGTAGAAGAAATTCTCGGCTGAGTAGTGCGGCCGCTCGCTCGTGTCTGGTTGACACGAAGGCCGCTGGCCCGTTCCCATGGCTGCAAATGGGTGTGCGGAGCTGTGCCCCTGGTGGATGCCATGATGTCTCCCGGATTGATGACCGACCTGTACCATCCGGACGCCGCGTATGTCAGTTGGAAGTCCGGTGTCAACGGCGATACGACGTTCGACCTCTACGTGCGTTCGGCGCCGTTTGGCGGCGCCTTTCTGCTCGTCGCCGGCATCGAGATGGCGCTGGAATTTGTCCGCACGTTCCAGTACTCCGAGGACGATCTGGCGTATCTGGCGCAGGTGCGCGGCTACGAGCCAGGCTTCCTCCAGACACTCCGAGACCTGCGGTTTTCCGGCGAGGTGGCGGCGATGTCCGAGGGGAGCGTTGCCTTTCCGAACGAGCCATTCATGCGCGTGACCGCGCCTTTTCGCGAGTCGATCCTCCTCGAATCGGGACTGCTCCAGGCCGTGGGTCCGGCGACCCTGATCGCAACCAAAGCCGCACGCGTCGTCCACGCCGCCCGCGGCCGGCCGGTGGCGGAGTTTGGGCTGCGCCGCGCGCAGGCGCCGTTGGTCGCCACACGCGCGGCGGCAATCGGTGGTTGTGTCAGTACATCGTTCCTCGCGGCAGCGAAGAGGTACGATCTGCCTCCATCGGGAACGATCCCGCACGCGCTCGTGCAACTCTTCGACAGCGAGGCGGAGGGATTTCGCGCCGTGGCCGAGTCGTTCGACCGCTACACGCTCCTGCTCGATACGTATGATGTCCTTCGCGCGATCCACACCGCCGTCGAGGTGGCGCGTGATGTGCAGGAGCGGATGGGACACACGCTCGACGCGGTTCGACTGGACAGTGGTGACGTGGCCGCCGACGCGCGCGCGGTCCGTGTGGTGCTGGACAACGCTGGGCTTACCTCCGTCCGCATTCTCGCGAGCGGCGACCTGGATGAATTCACCGTTGCCGCCCTGGTCGAATCCGGCGCGCCGATCGACTCGTTTGGCGTCGGCACCAGCATCGCCGTCGGCGCGGGCAATCCGTCCCGCAACATACCCGGCGCCGCTCTCGGCACGGTCTACAAAGAGGTTTGGTCGGAGGGCGGCAGGCACACCGCCAAGGTGAAGGTGGCCGGTGACAAGAGCACGTGGCCGGGCCGGAAGCAGGTCTATCGGATCGGCGCCTTTGAAGAGGACGTGATCGCGCTCGATACGGAGTCGCCGCCCGCGCGGGGACGGCCGCAACTCCGCACGATGATCCGTGATGGCGGACTGCTCCCGAACAGCACACCACCGCTCGCGGAGGTAATCGCGACAGCACGGACCAACCTCGAAGCCTTGCCTGAGCGGTACCGTGACCTGAACCCGCCAGAACCGTACCCGGTTCGATTCAGCGACGCATTGGTCGAACTGCGACGACAAACCATCGGACAATACCGTCCCAATCGTGTCGGGCTGCCGGCTTCGAGTTGATCGACGCCGGCCCGCCTGAACGCGACTCAACCTTTGCGCTGGAGGCGAATCCGTGACCGACTTCCTGCATGACGCCGCGCTGATCGTCGTCGATATTCAGAACGACTTCTGTGCGGGTGGGTCGCTTGAGGTGCCGGACGGCGATCGCGTCGTGCCGTTGCTGAACGAATACGCCGCCCGCTTCGCCGCGGCCGGGCGGCCTGTCTTCGCTTCGCGTGACTGGCACCCGGAGAAGACGAAGCATTTCCAGGAGCATGGCGGCGTGTGGCCGCCGCACTGTATTCAAGGCACGAAGGGAGCAGAGTTTCATCCCGATCTGAAATTGCCGCCGGGGACGGCGATCGTCTCCACGGGAATGGACCCAGAGGACGAGGGATATTCCGCTTTTCCATCGATCCTCGACGATGGCCGCGGTCTTGCCACCGTCCTGCGCGACGCTGGCGTGCAGCGGCTCTATATCGGCGGACTCGCGACGGACTATTGTGTGAAGCTGACCGTGCTCGATGCGATCGCCGCCGGCTTCGAGGCCACGTTGCTGCTCGACGCCAGCCGCGGCGTCAACCTCCAGCCGCACGACGCCGAACAAGCGATCGAGGAGATGGTCGGCGCCGGCGCACGGACGGCAACGCTCGCTCATCTTCGAGGATGATCGGCGTCGCCACCAAGTCGCTGGGCCTATAAAAATCCTGGTGCCTTGATGGTGAGCCGTCTCAGGTGGTCATGCCGATGCGCGCGAGGGACTTCGCCTCGCCCTTGAGGAGGACGGCGTTGGTGGCGACGATGATCGAGCTGAGGCTCATCAGGAGCGCGGACCACTCCGGCCGCAGCATGATGCCGAAGGACGGATAGAGCACGCCCGCCGCCACGGGGATGGCGAGGACGTTATAGATGCTCGCCCAGAAGAGGTTCTGCTTCATCTTGGAGACGGTTGCTTTCGACAGGTCGATCGCGCGGGCGATATCGAGCGGATCGCTCTTCATCAACACCACCCGCGCCGTTTCAATCGCGACATCGGTTCCGGCGCCGATCGCGATGCCAATGTCCGCCTGAGCCAGCGCGGGCGCATCGTTCACACCGTCGCCAACCATCGCGACTTTCTTGCCCTCATCCTGTAACTGCCGGATGTATCCGGCCTTCTCCTGGGGCAGCACCTCGGCAAAGACGCGGTCGATGCCCAGCGCTTGGGCGACCGACTCGGCGGTGCGGCGGTTGTCGCCGGTGATCATCGCGACCTCGATGCCGGCGTCTTTGAGCAGCGGGATCAGCTTCTTGGCACTCGGTTTGATCGTGTCTGCTACCGCGATCAGGCCCGCCGGTTGGCCGTCGATGGCGACGTACATCGGCGTCTTGCCGGCCATCGCCAGCGCCGCCTCTCGCTCCTCCAGCGCCCGCGCGTCGATACCAGCATCGGCCAGAAGGGTGCGGTTGCCCGCCAGGACCTCGTGTCCATCGATCTGGGCGCGCATGCCCTTGCCGGTGATGGCGGTGAAACCCGTTGCCGGTGCGAGAGCCAATCCCTTCGCTTCGGCGCCACGCACGATCGCAGCCGCCAGCGGGTGCTCGGACCCCTGCTCAGCGGCGGCCACGACTGCGAGCAATTGATCGGCGCGTCCGTCCGTCCAGGGATCGATGCCGGACACCACCACATCGGTGAGCGCCGGCTTCCCTTCAGTCAGGGTCCCGGTCTTGTCCAGCACGACCGCGTTGACCCGCGACACGCCTTCGAGGGTGGCGGCATCCTTGATCAGAATGTTGAAGCGGGCGCCGAGGCCGGTCGCGACGGCCACCGCCGTCGGCGTCGCCAGGCCCAGGGCATCAGGGCAGGCGATCACCACCGCCGAAATGGCAAAGGTGAGCGCGACCAACGCCGTCTCCTGACCGAAGAAATACCACGCGAGAAAAGTGATGATGCCGGAGCCGACCGCCAGCACGACGAGGTAGGCGGCGGCCTTGTCCGCCAGCCGCTGCCCCGGCGCCTTCGATGCCTGCGCCTGTTGCACCAGCGAGACGATCTGGGCGAGGGCAGTGTCGGCGCCGACTTTCGTCGCCTGCATGACGACCGAACCAGCTCGGTTGATCGAGCCGCCGATCACGCCGTCGCCCGGCCCCTTGTCCACGGGCACCGATTCGCCCGTGACGAGCGACTCGTCGATGCTGGTGTCGCCGTCGACGATGACCCCATCGACCGGCGCCTTGTCGCCCGGACGCAGCCGAATGCGGTCGCCGACGACGATCGCACTGGTGGGAACGTCGATCTCGACGCCATCGCGGATCACGGTCGCCGTCGGCGGCACGAGGTCGAACAGCGCCCGCAGGGCGTCTGTCGTCCCACGCCGGCTCTTCATCTCCATCCAGTGACCAAACAGTACGAAGGTCACGAGCATCGCCCCGGCCTCGTAGAACGTCTCCGCGTCGGGGTCGATCACGGTCAGCACCACGCTGAAGCCCCACGCGGCGAGCACACCGGTGGCGATCAGCACGCTCATATTCAACTGGCGATAGCGAAGGGAGGTGACCGCGCCGCCGATAAACGGCCAGCCCGCCCACCACACCACCGGTGTGGACAGCACGAGCATGATCCAGTTCGACGCGCGCACGCCGGTGATCTCAAGGCCAAAGGTATTCATCGCCAGGGGCGAGAACAACAGCGTCGGCACCGTCAGCGCCAGCGCCACCAAGAACCGGTTGCGCATGTCCGATTCCATCGCCTTGGCCATGCCTGGATCGGACATGTCGTGGCCCATGCCGGCGTGGGCGGCGTGATCGGCCCTCACCCCCGGCCCCTCTCCCACCGAGCGGGCGAGGGGAGCCTCAACGGGGCTATGAGCATCAGCGTGTCGATCAGTCAGACTGTACTGAGGTGCGTGATGGCGTTCACGGTCACTTCGTGCGCCCCTCTCCCGCTCGGCGGGAGAGGGGCCGGGGGTGAGGGCCGCATGATGCAGCTTCCCGGCCGCGGTCGAAGGCATTTCGTATTGCATGCGGTCAGCGGCGGTGTTCATCGTGATCGGCGCCATCTGAGCGTGGTGGGCGAGGCTTTCCACCGTCGCGCCGGACGGCTGGGCATCGCTGCCCTCCGGCGCGCAGCGGCAGCCGTGCGCGGCGGCGGAGATCAGTGTCTGGATCGCCGATGGCTCGATCATGTCGGAGTGGTAGGTGACGTGGACCGCTTTGGCGGCGTAGTCCACATGGACCGCGGCGATGTGTGGGTTTGCCCGCAACGTTCGCTCGACCGACCGGGCACACTGCACGCAGGCGAGGTCGGCGGTGAAGGTCTGTGCGATCGTGCCGCCGGCAGCGCTATGTCCGGCGTGGGTCGAGTGCGACGTGTGGGTTGACATGGGGAGGATCTCCCAGCTGTTCCGACGGGAAGTGCCGAGGGCGGCCCCGATGGCCGCCCTCGCGATGTGCCTACATCGACGGTTTGTAATTCGGGTCGAGATACTTCTGTGGCTCCGCCTCGAAAGCTCGCTTGCAGCCGGGGGCGCAGAAGTAGTAGGTCTGCCCCTCATAGTCCGCCTTGTGCTGAGCCGTCTGCGGGTCTACCTGCATGCCGCACACCGGATCGGTGGCCATGGTGATGCTCCTTTCGGGACTGGTTTGTATTTCCTAAACACCTGCTGCCGATGCGACCGGGTACTCCTCCTCGGCGAGGATCTCTTTCATCTGGTCGATGTCGACTCGATTGTCGTCAAACGACACGCGGACCTGCTTCGCCGGGATATCGACGGCGACCGCCTCAATGCCCTCCACCGGCGTCAGCGCCCCGGTGATCGCCCGCTCGCAGTGCTCGCAGGAGATATCGGGTATGTTCAAAACAACGGTCTTCATGAGGAACTCCTTTCCCTCGTCCGGCGATCCGGACTCCAAGTGCTTGATCGAACGGCTAGGACACGCTGAGGATCGTGCTCATGCCGCGGTCGTAGTGGTCGAATTGCTGGCCGTTCTCTGAGTCGAGCAGGTGACAGCCAAGCTCCCAGGTACCGGCGGTAAGGTCCACGTCGAGCACAACCGATTGACCGGGCAAAACCATTGCCAGCCGGCCGACGGCGCCGTCCATCAGCCGATCGCCGCCCATGTCTTCATCGTGGTCACCGCTGCTTTCGGCCTGCTGGTCGTAGACCTGTACTTCGTGGCCGCGGCTGCCGCTGTTGGTGATCATCAGCCGCACCGGTCCCGCCGGCACCTGTGCCTGATCCAGCTGAATACCATATTCATCCAGCGTCGCGGCCACCACGGGCGCTGTCGCGGGGAAGTCGTCGCGCTGTCCGGTCGAAACGAATTGTTCGGTAGCCGTGTGCTCGTCGGCGGCCATCTGCCCATCGGCGTGCTCCGGACGGGCGAAGTAGATCGCCGCCGCGCCGATCGCCAGCGCCACGAGCGCGATCCCGACCAGGTAGCCGTACTCCCGCACCTTTGCGCCCAGCGGCGGATGCAGGATCTGCTCGGCGCTGGTAGGGCGACGGAAACCACGGAGGCGGAGGGCGTTGGTGACGACGCTGACGCTGCTCATCGCCATCGCCGCCGCCGCCAGAACGGGGTTGAGCAGGACATCGAAGAACGGATAGAGGACGCCCATCGCCACAGGAATCAATACGACGTTGTAGGCGAAGGCCCAGAACAGGCCCTGCTTGATCGTCGTCACGGTCCGCCGCGAGAGATCGATCGCGGTGACGATGCCGCGCAGATCACCGCCGATCAGCGTGATATCGGAGGCGGCGATCGCCACGTCGGTGCCGGTACCGATCGCGATGCCGAGGTCGGCTTGTGCCAGCGCCGGCGCGTCGTTGATGCCGTCGCCGACCATGGCGACGATTCGGCCGTCGGCCTGGAGGGCCGTCACCTGGGCCGCCTTCTGCTCCGGCAGCACCTCCGCGAGGACGTGCTCGATGCCGGCCTGCCGAGCGATCGCCTCTGCCGTCGCCCGGTTGTCGCCGGTCAGCATCCAGACATCGAGGCCCAACGCCTTCAGCTGCGCCACCGCCTCGCGCGACTCCGGCTTGAGTGTGTCGGCCACGGCAATGATCCCGGCGAGTGCGCCATCGACGGCGATATACATCGGTGTGGCGCCGTTCGCGGCCAGATCTGCGGCCCGGCCGGCCAGTTCGTCGAGGTTGATGTCGTATTCCGCCATCAGTGTCCGGTTGCCGAGGACGACCTCGCGGCCGTCGACGCGGGCCTGCACGCCCCGCCCGGTGAAGGACTGGAAGAACTCCGCTTTGGGCAATTCGAGTCGCTGTTCCCGTGCCCGCTGGACGATCGCCTCCCCCAGCGGATGCTCGGACCCAACCTCCACCGCCGCCGCCAGCCGCAACAGATCCTGGCCGGCGGTCGCGGCCGGAACCTGGAACGAGGAACTCGGGATGATATCGGTGACGGCCGGCTTGCCCCGCGTCAGCGTTCCTGTCTTATCGATCACGATCGTCGTGATCCGGCGGGTGCCTTCGAGCGCCTCACCACCCCGGACCAGCACACCGTTCTCGGCAGCCTTGCCGGTGCCGACCATGATCGCCGTGGGGGCGGCCAGGCCTAGCGCGCACGGGCAGGCAATCACCAGCACGGCAATCGCCGCTGTGATCGCCAGCGTCAACCGCGGGTCCGGTTGTCCGCCACCAAAGATCATCCAGATCACAAAGGTAAGCGCGGCGATGCCGAGCACGGCCGGCACGAAGTAGCCGGCGATCGTATCCGCGAGCTGCTGCATCGGCGCCTTCGAGCCCTGGGCTTCCTCGACCAGACGCACGATCTGGGCGAGGGCGGTGTCCTTGCCGACCTTGGTCGCGCGGAAGATGAAGCTGCCGGAGCGGTTGATCGTCGCGCCGATCACCTCGTCGCCCGCGCCCTTGTCGACGGGCAGGCTCTCACCCGTGAGCATGCTTTCGTCGAGGGAGGAGGCGCCCTCGGTGATCACACCGTCCACCGGCACCTTCTCACCGGGGCGGACGCGCACGAGGTCGCCGGCCTGGAGTGCCTCGACGGGAATGTCTTCCTCGACGCCGTCGCGGACCACCCGCGCCGTCTTCGCCTGGAGGCCCATCAGCGCCTTGATCGCGGCGCCGGTTTGCTTCTTCGCCCGCGCCTCCAGCCAGCGGCCCATCAGGATCAGCGCGACGATGATCGCCGAGGTCTCGAAATAGAGGTCGCGGGGGAAGCCCCAGTCTTCGGCCAGCGAGGGCCAGAGCGTGACGAAGGCGCTGTACCCGTAGGCGGCGCCGGTGCCGACCGCGACCAGCGTGTTCATGTTCGTGCTGCCATGCCGGGCGGCGGCCCAGGCGGCGCTGTAGAAGATCCGCCCGGCCCAGAGCAGGACAAAGGTCGTCGCGATCAGCAACACCGGCGCGAGCAGGTCCATGTCGATGCCGAACGGCACATACATGAGCGCCATCATCACCGCGCCGATCGCGAGGCTGACAAAGGCTTTGCGTTTGAGGTCATCGACCTCCCGCTGCCGCTCGAGCTCGTGGGCGTCGACCGGTTCCGTGGTCGGTACGGCCATGGCGGCGCTAGGAGTGGCCGGTACCGAAGCTTGGGCACTCGTCGGAGCCGGCGGCGCGCCGAGCTTGTAGCCGGCCTTCTCCACCGCCGCCTGGAGCTGGTCGAAGCCCGCCGCGGCCGGATCGTAGATCACCCGCGCCTTCTCGGTCGCGAGATTGACGCTGGACTCTTGGACGCCGGGCACCTTGCCGAGCGCCTTTTCTACCCGACGCACGCAGGAAGCGCAGGTCATCCCTTCGACCGGCAGCACAAGCTCGACCGGTCCGGCGGCGGGTTGGTGCGACTCGGGATCATGGTGTGCGGCATGAGTGTCGATTGTCGGGGTTGGTGCGGGCAGATCGCGCACACCATAGCCCGCCTTCTCGACGGCAGCCTTGAAGTGCTCTGGTCCGGTGGCGGCCGCGTCGAAGCGGACGCTGGCCTTTTCCGTGGCGAGATTGACGTTGGCCTCGGTCACGCCGGGAACCTTGGCGAGCGCCTTCTCGATCCGGCGGACGCAGGAGGCGCAGGTCATTCCGGTCACCGGAAAGACGATCTCGCTGGGTGGGCCGTTGGCGCCGGTAGACTGGTTGGTTGGTGTCGTCGTCGTCATCGATTAACGCCTGGAGATTTCGAACAGTTCGTTGAGCTCGCGGATCACCTGTTCGTCGCGACCTTCCCGGAAGCCCTCCGGCACACAGCCGGCGAGGTGGCCTTCGAGGAGGAGCGCGTCAAACCGGTCGAGCGCCCGCTTGACCGCGTGCGTTTGCTTCATGATGTCGACGCAGTACTGGTCTTCTTCGACCATGCGCCGAATGCCTTTGAGATGTCCTTCGATGTACGCGAGTCGCTTGAGCGCCTCGTGCTTTTCCGCCTGCATGACCGAGACTCCTGCGCGCCGGGGCACGCCAATGCCATTGACAACCCTACCCCCCTGGGAGGGGTATAGACCAACAATACCAGCTCACCCGCCGGTTGTCCAGTCTTCATCATGCCGGCAGCAGCACGCCCAACGGCGTCGAGAAAAATCGCAGCACCCCCGATCGCGCGGTGGGGGATGCCGCGATCGAGGGTGCTGCGTGTCGGAGAGAGGCGGGTGGTTCGGCCCGCGGAACGCGAGGCGCTTACTGGAGCTGGCCGCGGATGGCGCCCTTCGCGAACTCAGCATTGTGCACGTTGACGTAGTAGTTGCCCGGGTTGGCGAGGATGCGCTCGATCAGGTCACGTTCGACATCGGTCGTGCAGCTAGAGACAATCGGGCTCTCCTCGGTCGGCAACGCCGTGAACGGCACCACGACCGGCCCCTCGCCGCCGACCGGGCCGCGGTGGATGTGCGCGGCGGTCGCCGTGCCGATGTGTGCGGCAAAGATCGCGGCGCAGACCTCACCGCGCTCGGCATCGAGCGTCACCAGCGAGTAGCCGAAGCCGTCCGGGTCGCCCGGTCCGGGAACCTCGGTGCCGCCGGACAGCAGCGCCGCATACGCTCCGCGGGTTTCGGTATGGGCATTGGCGCCGGAAGCGAAGATCGTCAGCGCGACCGCGCCCGCCACCAGCGGCAGCGCGATCAATTTCAGAATTCGTGCGTGCATGGGTCGGTATCTCCTTCGTGGTTTTGGCGAACGGCCGCGCCGACCGTCTCGGTCCGGCGCGGCGATTGTTGACCTCGATCAGTCTTTCACGGACTCCCGCCCGGCCCCCTGAAAGCGCCGCCTTGCCACCTGAAGGACCCCTGAAGGCGCCGATTGCAGAATTGCTGCATGGCAGTGCGATGCGGCCACCTGGGAGCGCGGGCATCCGTGCCCGCATCACCGCTCGACACCGTAGCGGGCACGGATGCCCGCGCTCCCAGGCGGCGTTCACAAACCTTGGCCGTCGCTGACAACCGCAGATCACTGTCATAACGGTCTTGACACGGTTGCGGTCTTCCGTTGATGGCGTCTGACGGCTGCGCTACAATGCTGATCATAGAGCCAATTGGTATAGGTGAGTACTCCAATGAAGGTAACGTGCCTGCAAGAGAATCTGGCGAAGGGGCTGAGTGTGGTCAACCGGGCCGTGGCCTCGCGGACCACGTTACCGATCACGCAGCACATCCTCCTGGCGACGGACGGGGGGCGGCTGAAACTCTCCGCGACGAATATGGAGATCGCGCTGAGCTGCTGGATCGGCGCGAAGGTGGAGGACGAGGGAACGGTGACGCTGCCGGCCCGGTTTCTCACGCCGTTCATCGACTCGCTGCCGAACGACCGGGTGGAACTGGCGCTCCAGCCGCGCGGGCGGCAGGTGAAGATCCAGTGCGGGCGCAACCAGGCGACGATCGGCGGCATGGACGCCGACGACTTCCCGCCGATCCCGACGGTCGAGGGGGACGCGACGATCCGGCTGGAACCGTCGGCGCTGCGCAAGGCGCTGACGCAGGTCGTATTCGCCGCCGCGACGGATGACTCGCGGCCGGTGCTGACGGGTGTCCACACCAAGGTGGACGGCGGTGAGGTAACGCTGGCGGCGGCGGACGGCTTCCGGCTGGCGGTGCACAAGCTGACATTGGCGGAACCGGCAGCGACATCGTTCGAGGTGATCGTGCCGGCCCGGGCGCTGTCTGAGTTGAACCGGCTGCTGGGCGACCAGGAGGGGCCGATCGAGATGACGCTGAACGCGAACCGCTCGTCGGTGCTCTTCCGGCTGAACTCGGTGGAGATGGTGGCGCAACTGCTGAACCAGGGCGCATTTCCGAACTACAGCCAGCTGATCCCGCAGAGCTACGCGACGCGAGCGGTGGTGCCGGTGTCGGAGTTCCTGCGGGAGACGCGGATCTCGTCGATCTTCTCACGCGAAGGGAGCGGCATCGTGCGGCTGCAGGTGACGCCGGGGGAGGGTCCAGCGGTGGGGCAGCTCCATATCTCGGCTCGGGCGGACGAGGTCGGCGACAACGAGGGTGAGATCGACGCGACGGTCGATGGTGATGCATCAAAGATCGCGTTCAACTCGAAGTACCTCCAGGACGTGCTGTCTGTGCTGGATAGCGGCCAGGTGGCGCTGGAGACGACGAATCCGTCGAGTCCGGGCGTGCTGCGGCCGGTAGGCAGCGACAACTACGTGCATGTTGTGATGCCGATGTTCGTCCAGTGGTAGGCGCGTCGTCACTTCAGCAATTATCCTCCACATCTCGAGATGCACCGACCTGCAGCGCCATTCACCAGAGACGGGTGCAGTTCCGCGTGGCGCAGCAACTCCTGAGATGGAATGGCTACCGTGTCAAATCGGTCGTTTACGTTGCGTACCGCGGGCGGCCGGTGGGCCGGTAGACCTGGATCGTTACGCCCTTCGGGGTGGACCGCGAGTCCGCCAGGTCGAGCGCTAGGTCCGGGCCGGTGTCGGGGAACAGCCGCGTGCCTTGGCCGACGACCACGGGATAGGTGAGCAGGGTGATCTCGTCGACAAGCTGGTTGTCGAACAGCCAGCGGACCAGGCTGCCGCTGCCGTGCACTTGCAGCTCGCCTCCCGGTTTGGCCTTCAAGTCGGCGACGGCAACCGCGACGTCACCGGAGAGGACGATCGTGTCCGCCCATTGCGGGTCGGTCAAGGTGGTCGATGCGACGTACTTGGGCCGGGTGTTCAACGCCACGGAGATCGGGTTGTTGCCCTGATCTTCCCCCCAGGAACCGGTTCCCCAGGAGCCGGCAAAGATCTCGTAGGTCCGCCGGCCGAACAGGAACGCATCGGCACGCTCGTAGACCTCGCCGAGGAATGTCGCGGCCTCGTCGTCGAACAGCGGCAAGGCCCACCCGCCGCGCTCGAACCCGCCCCTGCGGTCCTCGTCCCGCCCGCCGAGTCCCTGCATCACGCCGTCGACGGAGACGTTCGTGATGGTCGTTAGCTTCATGGTCGTGGTTCCTCTCTCGTTGCTTCGGTTGTCGTTCAGTCGGACCGGGCCGCACCGATCACATCGGTCGCGGCCGGTCCTTGCCGCAGCCGCGGCGAGAAGTCCGGTGTGGGTCTCCTGTTGGATCAGGAAGCTGTCAGCGCGGCTGACTTGTCACGTATGACCGGTGGGCCGCGGCGCCGCCACTCAACTCTCGATGTGCCGCCGGCAAGCGATTTGCGCAGGCTCCGGTGATCGCGGGACGGATGTCCTTCCCTGACCATCAAGACACGGGGGACACGCCGGGCGGGCCGCTGAGCACCGTGGGAACGTACTCGAGCAGTTGGATCTTGCCGTCGAACGTCCGGCTGGCAACCATGGTGAGTGCAACATCGGGATAGCCGTCGTAGATCCGCTCGCGACCGGTGCTCCCGGTGATCACCGGGAAGACGCCCACCCGGAAACGGTCCACCAGGCCCGCCTTGAGGAGCGACCGGCAGAGGGAGAGGCTGCCGAGGGTGCTCATGCTGGTGCCGGTGCGCTTCATCGCGGCCACCGCCTCGACGGCATCCCCGCTAATCAGCCGGGTATTGGCCCACGCCAACGGAGCCTCCAGGGTTGAGGAGAACACCACCTTGGGCATCCTGGTGAGTTCAGCCATGGCGCCGGCTTCGGCGGTCTCGTCCGCGTCCGATGCCTCGGATGCACCGGCGAAGCCGTACATTAGCCGGTACGTGTTCGCCCCCATCAGGATCGTGTAGTCGCGGTCGGGCCGCTCGTCAAGCCAGGCGAGATATTCCGGGCCTTCGAGTCCCCACCACCCGGGCCAGCCTTCGGCGGACGCGTAGCCGTCCAGTGAGGTGATGAAGTCCACAAGCAATTCCGGCATCGTTCTTACTCCTTTGAATCCTCGGCGAGGATCGCGTCGATCTGGCCGACGGCCTGCGTCAGGCCCTCCTCCATGCCCATGGCCGCGAGCTGCTCCATGGCCTCGACGGTCGGAAACTCGCTCTCAATCGACATCCGGGTCTTCCCGCCGCCGATGTCTTGGATCGTCACCTGCACGGTCGTCATCGGGAGCTCGGTATTCGGCGTGCCGTCCTCGTTGGCGAAGCCATCGCGGAAGACCAACCGCTCGGGTGGCTGGACGACGTCCACGTTCCAATACCCGCGTGGCTGGTCGCCCTCCGGGCCGGTCATGTGGTAGTGGACCTGGCCGCCGGGGCGCAGGTCATGCGTATCGACCGTCGCTGGGTAGGTCGGCGGTCCCCACCAGCGCTCGAGCTGTCGCGGGTCGCCCCACAACTGCCAGACGCGCTCCGGCGAGGCGTGGAACTCGGCATCCAGCGTCATCGTGCGCGACTGAGAGTCCTTGCGAAGGTCGGTTACGGTCATCGGTCTGCCTCCTTTGGCGATTCACTAATGAGCCGGCTCATGCGTTCGACGCGCGCGCGCCACAACTCCTCGTATCGGTCCAGTAGCCGCCGCGCCACGCGGAGCGCCTCGAGGTTGGTGCGGACGATCTTCCGCCGCCCGACGCGATGCTTGCTGACGAGTCCCGCCCGTTCGAGGATGGCGATATGCTTCTGCACCGCCGCGAAGCTGATCGAGTAGTGCTCGGCCAGCTCTGCCACCCCTTCCTCGCCCTCGATCGCCCGGCGCACAATGTCTCGCCGGGTGGCATCACCCAGTGCCCCGAAGATGCGGTCGTGGTCGAGGACTGTCTGCATTAATACAACCATATGGTTGTATTAATGACTTGTCAACCGGCACCCTTGTCCATTTCAAAGATTTGGTCGACAGCCCACCCGCGGGCGCTTTCGGCCTACTTCTGCCGACAGATGATGCGTGGTGTGCTCGGTCGCCGATACTGTCGGTCGGGATTTTTGCCGCTGCGGGCGCTCACCAGACTACGTGCACCTCGAACATCCATGCTGATGTTCCTCCAGTGGTAGGCTGAGGCTCGGGGCATTCTGTTTCGCCTCCGTTCCACCATGGCACTCGCTTCTTGCGACAGTGATGTGGTGGTGCGGTTGGCATCTGAATCAGAGTGCGGTACTGCGCGGCAGGGCTGCTCTCATGGAACATCAACTGACGTTGCCGGATGAGCTTCGAACGTCGCTACCGCACGATGTGGATGTGGTGCTCGCCCCTTAGTCGGTTGTAAGGATGTTGCAGGCATGGCTGAAGTCTGGGCGTTGGCGGTCAACAACTCCGTCGCGGCGATCGAGCAGCAGGCGGTGAGCGCGGAAGCGGCCGGCTTCGATGGACTCTTCTATTCCGACTCTCAAAACCTCCGGCTCGAATGCTGGGTCGCGCTGGCCGTCGCCGCCAAGGTCACGACTCGTCTGAAGCTGGGGCCGTTTGTGACCAACCCCGTCACCCGGCATCCCGCGGTGACGGCGTCGGCGGCGGCGACGCTGCAAGAGGTTAGCAGCGGCCGGGTGGTGCTCGGCATCGGGCGAGGAGATTCGGCGCTCGCTCACCTCGGCTTCGGCCCGATGCCGCTGGCGCCGTTCGCCCGCTATCTCGACCGGCTCCAGTCCTATCTGCGCGGTGAGTCAGTCGCGTTCGACCCCGACGATGCTCCCGGACTGCCGGGACTCGACTCCCTCGGCTACGCGACCGTGCCGGCGGCGAGCGCGATCCGCTGGCTGCCCACGGCCCAGCCAAAGGTTCCCGTCGATGTCGCCGGCTCTGGTCCGAAGGTGATCACGCTCGCCGCGCGCGCCGCCGATGGCGTGACCTTCGCCGTCGGCGCCGATCTCGCCCGTCTCTCCGCGATGCTCGACATCACGCGCTCGGCGCGGGAATCAGCCGGCTTGGCCGAGGCGCCGTTCTCTACCGCCGCACTGCTCACCGTCGTGGCGCACCCCGACCGCGAGGAGGCCCGACGTCTGATCGCGGGCACGGTTGCGTCGATGGGCCGGTGGTCGGTAATGCAGTCGCCCGGCACGGCAACCGTCTCAGATGCGGCGACACGTGCCGAGTTCCTTGCCGCTCGTGCTTCTTATGACATGACCCATCACATGGAGTCCGGCACCAGTCATGCTGCCGCGGTGTCACCCGAGTTGATCGATCGGTTCGGGATCGCCGGACCGCCCGACGAGTGCATCGACCGCATCCGTGCGGTACAACAGCTCGGCTTCGACCGCGTGGTCGTTTCCGGACAGTTGATGGGCGGCGATCCCACGCGGGATCTCGCTCGACAACTCTTCCAGGAAGAAGTGCTCCCCAATATCCGTTGAGGTGGAGCGATGGACGGAGATCGACGGTCGCGGCGCACCGTCGCGGGGCACGCGCGCATACCCGACATCCGGGCTTGAGGCGAGAGTATTCACTCCGTGCGGCGTCGTTTCCTGGCGCGACCATGCCAGCGACGCGAAGGGACAGGTGCCGGACGCGGCCGAGCGGTGACCTACCTCCCGATCTGCATGGGGTGCGATCACGTCTCCACCTGTGGCGATAGTAGACTCGGCGCCGTCCTCCTCCGAGATCGAGAGGAAGACCGGGATCGTTTGCCCTGCCTTGAGATATGGAGTGCCCTCGGTATAGCCGGTGCCGGTGCGTTCCCCGAGCATCCGCACGGCCAACCGGTAATGGGTTCGGCGCCATCGCCGCAGCGTCGTCGCGAACCGGCACATCGCCTGCTCCAGCCCGGCGGTGTCACGCGCGCTGAGGCGTCCGGCGGTGCGGGCTGCCGCAAACGCTTCGTCCAGGGTCGCCTGCCCGTCAAGCACTTGCGCTCGCACCTCGGGCACAGAGCGATAGGCGATCGAATCCAGGCGGGCGGCGTCGGGCCGCCGGCACAGAGACTCGACGATCTTGTAGTTCCGCGACTGGATCGCGCTGGCACCCTCGGTGTAGACGCGGAACGTCTGAAACGCCTCGGTCTGCATCGTCGCCACCAACGAGAACAGCGGCGCCGCCTCGCGCAGCGCCGACTCGGCCGCCTCCAGCCGTTGACGAGCCGGGCCGCCCTCGCCGTCCGCGAGCGCCCGAACGGCCGCCTGAATCTGCACCGCCACCAGGGCAAACGTCGCCTCGTAGGATTGCAGCACGCGGATAAACTGGTACTCATCGTGGATCTCGGAGACCGGGAGCATGGTTAACCGCAGCATGCGACGCTCCTCGCGGGAGAGGCCGGCAGCCAGATTCGTCCACAGACGGCGGGCTTCCGCGATCGGATCGTCGACGGCTGCACTGACATCGAAGCCCAACCGTCGCGCCGCGGGACCAACTGCCTGAAGGCCCAACCGGCACCGCTTCGCCGTGATCCGCCGATCCGGACGCAGCTGGGGCAGGAACTCCGTCGCGCCGTCCGCGGCGGCGATCTCGAAGTGGAGAGCGTCTGCGATCAACTGGACGATCAACCGGTCATACCGGTGCTCGACGGCCGTGATCTCCTGGTTGGGGTCGTCCTTGGCAGGCAGTGGAAGCAGGCTCAGCGCGAGATACGTCGGATTGGTGAAGCGACCATCCGGCTTGTCCAGGGCGGTATCGAGAAACCGCCCGAGCAGCGGGACGCTCGTGGCCGAGCCACGTACCGCCGACAGTCCCGCCCGAACACCGGCCAGCGCGTCGAGCAGCGTTGCCGGCACGAAGTGTTTCCCTCCGCGCCGGTACGCCGCCAGCACGGCCCCGTAGGGGAATTCGCCGGCGATGCGGGACGAGAGCCAGATTGCCAGCGCCGCCTCCGGTGTCTCCGGTTCGTCCATCGCAATGGGCCGCGCAATGCCGTCCGACAGGGTCGTTCGCGCCCTGCACACGCGGGTCGAGGCGTTGGTTGTCTCAGGCTGTATTTGCATCGCCTACCTCCTGCCGTACCGGACGCATACCAGGTGATCACATCCTCGTGTGCGTCGCCGCATCGGCTGCTCAGAGTCACGGCCCGCCGCCGCTTGTGCCGGTACCCATCCGTGTGGTGTCAGCATGCGCGTGGGCGGAACGCGTCGCAGTTGGCTGGCGAACATGCGGGGAGTCACCTGGGTGACACCTTGTCACGTCCCTCATGCCGATCCAACCTGGCAGGCCGCGTCAATCGAGACAGTCCGCGTTTCGGCATCGCCAGGGCAGAGCGCGAGCCGGCCGCCCCCTGGCCATCGCCATAATTGCCAGTGCGCCGCCCGGCACGATCCGCTAGACTGACGGCATCTGGCCGTTCCCGCCCGGCTCTCCGCTTGCCCGTGCGTCGCGCATCTCAGCCGTGTCGGGGCCCTCACCGCGGTGCCAGGTATCTGATGAGGGCCGTCATGCTTTTCCCGACCGTGGCTTTTGCCACCTTCTTTGCGGTCGTCTATCCCATCTGTTGGTGGCTTCGGTCGCGTGCCCGCGCCTGGCAGGTGTTCGTGCTGGGCGCCAGCTACGTCTTCTACGGTTTCTGGGACTGGCGCTTTGTCGGCCTGATCGTGCTCTCCACCCTCGTCAATCAACTGGCGGCCGTGCTCCTGGCACGCGGCTTCGAACGCGGACGCCGCGCGATTCTGGTCGCCGCGCTCGTCTTCAATGTCAGCCTGCTGGGTGGCTTCAAGTACTACGGCTTCTTCGTCGATTCGTTCAACAACCTGCTGCGGGATCTTGGCCTTTCGACGCGGGCGCCGCTCCTCGAAGTGCTAATCCCCGTCGGGATCTCCTTCTTCACCTTTCAGGCGATCTCCTACGTCGTCGATGTCTATCGGCGCAGTCTGCGACCCGGCTCATTGCTGGAGTTCGCCGTCTATCTTGCCTTCTTTCCCCACCTCGTCGCCGGCCCGATCGTGCGGGCGGCCGAGTTTCTGCCCCAGCTCGCCCATCCGCGCGTGCTCTCGAACGACGACGCCAGCCGCGCCGCCCTGCTGATCGCGCGGGGGCTTTTCAAGAAGGTGGTGATCTCAAGCTTTCTCGCCAGTGGGATCGTCGATCCCGTCTTTGGCGCGCCCGAACAGCACAGTTCGGCGGAGATCCTGGCGGCCACCTTCGGCTTTGCGGTGCAGATCTATGCCGACTTCAGCGGGTACACCGATATGGCGATCGGCATCGCGCTCCTGCTCGGCATTCGCTTCCCCCAGAACTTCGACCGGCCGTACGCGGCCACGTCGCTGCAAGACTTCTGGCATCGCTGGCACATCACCCTCTCCCGCTGGCTGCGCGATTACCTCTATATCCCGCTCGGCGGCAACCGCCGCGGCCGCCTGCACACCTACCTGAACCTGCTCCTGACGATGGTGCTCGGCGGCCTCTGGCATGGCGCCGCCTGGACGTTTATCGTGTGGGGCTTCTTCCACGGCTTCGGCCTCGCTGCCGAACGCGGACTGCGCGGCCTGGGCGACGGCCAGCTGTCGAGGAGCGCGCTTGATGTGCCGCTCCGGTGGCTGGGACCGCTGCTCACCTTCCTGTTCGTCTGCGTCGGCTGGGTCTTCTTCCGGGCGGATTCCGTCGAGTCAGCGCTGACGTTGCTCAGCCGGTCGGTGACGGCCTGGGGCGCGGCGCCGTTGGTTACGCCGGGGTTGGTGGTGGTGATCGCCGCCGCGATCACCGTGCAATACCTTCCTGCCGGGCTGGAGCGACGGCTGGAGACCGCTGTCACGCGCGTGCCGCTGGTGGCACAGGGGGCGGCGCTGGGGTTGTTCATCGCCTTCACCTTCGCCCTCGGCCCAACCGGCGTCGCCCCGTTCATCTACTACCAATTCTGAGTGCTGAAGGAGCGTTTTGGTGCCGCGACCACACCCGCCCCTACCTGACCAGTCACCGCGGCCGCGCGTGGAGAGCGCGACGCCTTGGATGGTCTTCGCCGCGATGATCATCTGTCTGGCCGTTTTGGAGGCGACTCGTGTGGGACTGGGCCACCCAGCGGGCTGGCTCGATCAGGTCGCCGGTCACGGCGACGCGGTACCGCATTTTGCCCAAACAGCGACGGCGTCCGACCAGGGCGACCTCGTTCGGATTGTGCCACTCGAGCGCGAGGCGCCGCCGACGCCTGCTGCCGTGTCGCACAGCGGTGCCATTCCGCCGCGCGCGGCGCCAGAGGACGAGAACACAGCGACACCTGAACCCGAGCTGGCTGCACAACGGACACCGGCGGTGTTCAATGCTTCGGCAGCCGTTCGCCAAAACGGTGCCCGCATCCCGACGCGTGCGGCGCCGCTCCGCGTCTACGTCGCCGGCGATTCCGCCGCCGAACCCCTGGGCTACGAGATCCAGCGTCTCAGCACCGAAGACGGCCGGATCGCGGCGGTCGTCGACTTTAGAGTATCGTCGGGCCTCGCCAATCCCGGCTATTTCGACTGGCCCGCGCGGCTCCGGCAAGCGATGGCAACCCGGCCGGCGCCGGAGGTAGTTGTGCTGTTTCTGGGGGGCAATGACAATCTGCAGATGCGCGGGGCGCGGGGAACGGTGCATCCGGGCCGGTCGGGTTGGGTGGAGGAATACACGCGGCGGGCCGGTGAGATGATGGACCTTGCCGGGCACGTGGGCGCGGAGGTCTACTGGGTGGGTATGCCCGTGGTACGGGACGGTGCGCAGAACGCCAGCGTGGCGGGCATCAACGCGGCACTGGTCGCGGCGGCGGCGGAGCGGCCGTGGGTTCACTACCTCGACGTGGCGCCGCTGTTTGGCGAAGTCGAGGAGGATTACAGCGCCTTTCGTCCGGACTCGATCGGCGAACTGACCAAGGTGCGGCAGGATGACGGCATTCATCTGACCAACACCGGCAGTAGCTGGCTGGCCGCCATCGTCTACGAGGCGATCGCACGAGACTTTTCCATCACTCCCTAGCGTCACCACGCGTCAGGTGCGAAGCCGGCGCAGACAGCCTCGGTCGTTCCCTGACGCTATACTCGGTGCGAACCACGGCTGCCGGGAGTGATCGTTGTGCCGAAGGTTCGCGGAGATCTGAGGAGGGGCGCCGTGACCAACGCCAACGAGGCATTCAATCAGCTTTGGCACGAGACTGGTGCCCCCCTGCCGGAAGCAATTGCGTTCCAGGGCAGCGATCCGATCTTCCCGGTCTCCTTTCGCATCGGCGAAGCCGGCGCCGCGACGATCGCCGCGAGCGCGGCGATGGCGGCGGAACTCTGGTGCATCCGCGGCGGTCGCTCTCAGACGGTGCGCGTCGAGGTCGATGCTGCCGCTGCCGCCATGCGCAGCACCGAATACCTCCGACGTGACCCGCCCGCGACACAACCCACGCCGCGGTCGATCCGCGGGCTCCAGCAGGATATCTACCAGACGCGTAACGGCCGCTGGGTCTACCTGCATCGGGGATTTCCGCACCATCGCGCGAGAATCGCGGCGGTGCTCGACGGCGCGGATGATGGCGAGTTGTTGGCCGCGGCCGTCCGGCGATGGGACGCGGAAGCGTTAGAGGACGCGATCGTCGGTGCCGGCGCCTGCGCGGGCATGGTCCGGTCGCGCGACGAGTGGCTTGCGCTTGAACAGGGAGCCGTGATCGAAGGGCTGCCGCTCTTTGAAGTGATTCGGATCGGGGACGGTTCGCCCGATGCGCTCCCGCCTGGCCCGCGTCCGCTCGCCGGCATCCGGGTGGTCGACGTAACGCGTGTGCTGGCGGGGCCGATGTGTGCGAGGACACTGGCCGAACACGGCGCGGACGTGCTGCGCATCGGCACGAGCCGGCTACCCAACAATGAGCTTCAGAACATCGATACCGGCTACGGCAAGCGATCGACCGTGCTCGATCTGACCAGCGAGGGCGGCGCCGACCAGCTACGGACCCTGATCCAGGGTGCCGATGTCTTTTCCCAGGGATACCGTCCCGGCTCGATGGCGAATCGCGGATTCGGTCCGGAGGACATCGCACGCATCCGCCCCGGCATCGTCTATGTCCAGCTGAGCGCCTTCGGCCATGAGGGTCCGTGGAGCCGGCGCCGGGGATTCGACACGCTGGTGCAGGTCGTCAGCGGCATGGCCGAGGAGTACGCGCAGGACGGCCGGCCGCGCCTGCTTCCGGTCTCCGTGCTCGACTACTGCACCGGCTATCTGGCTGCCTTCGGCGTGATGATCGCCCTCGCCCGGCGCGCTCGTGACGGTGGGAGTTACCTGGTGCGCCTCTCGCTCGCGCAGACCGCGCGGTGGGTGGCCGGGCTGGGTCGAATCCCGGCGCATCTCACCGCTGCTGCTCCTGACGAGCTTACAGCGGCGCGGATCGAGCAGCTGTCCATCACCTCGGATACCGCGTACGGACGGTTGAGCTACCTCGCCCCGGTCGCGCAACTCAGCGAGACACCCACCCGTTGGGACCGGCCGGCCGTGCCACTCGATCACGATCCTCCGATGTGGGTTTGAGGTGGACGGTGCGGATGACGCGCGGGCGGGCGATGGCGACGGGACTTGGCATTCCGGCCGGCGAGGTCTACTGTCGAAGCGTCGGTGCACCTTGGCCTTGAGCTGGGGAATCCCCGACATCGAACCTTGCTCGACAAGGAGGCGCGAATGACCGTTGACGTTGCGACCGCGATGCTGCTTCAGCAGATGGCGGCGGCCGGGGGCAAGCCGCTGCACGAGAGCACACCCGAAGAGGCCCGCGCCCTTGGGGCGGAGTTGGCGGCGCTCGCCGGTCCTGCCCCAGAGATGGCGCGCGTCGAGGAGCATCGCCTCACAGTGTCCGATGGGGAGGTGCCGGTGCGGGTGCTCGTACCCCTGGAGCCTGCCCGTGGTGTGATCGTCTATTACCACGGCGGAGGGTGGGTGCTCGGCACGATCGACGAGTACGACACGATGGCGCGCAAGCTCGCGGAACGAACATCGTGCGCGGTCGTCCTGGTCGACTACCGTCTCGCTCCCGAGCATCGCTATCCCACCGCGGTCGAAGACTCATACGCCGTGCTTGAGTGGGCCGGAACGCATCTCGCTGAGATCGCCGGGACAGACAGCGTGCCCCTCATCGTGGCGGGCGACAGCGCGGGCGGTAACCTCGCCGCCGTGATGGCCCTGCGTGCCCGCGATCGAGGCGGCCCTTCGATCGCGCTCCAGGTGCTGATCTACCCGGTCACGGACGCGGACTTCGGCCGGCCGTCCTATACCGATCCCGAGAATCAGTTGCTGCTCACGCGGGACGCGATGATCTGGTTCTGGGACCACTACGCGCCCGAGCCGTCGCGCCGCTCCGAACCTGACGCCGCACCATTGCACGCCGCGGATGTGTCGGGGCTCCCGGCGGCGGTCGTCTTGACGGCGGAACACGATGTCCTCCGCGACGAGGGTGAGGCGTATGCCGAGCGGCTCGCGGCCGCCGGCGTGCCGGTGGACTTCAAGCGGCACGCCGGCCAGATGCACGGGTTCTTTACGCTGCTGATGTTGCCGGGGAGCGAACGAGGCTTTCAGCAGGTCGTCAAAGCGGTCCGCGCGTGCCTCGTCCGCCAGGGCAAGAAGGAACCGGCCCTGCGCGGGATCTGACCTCCGAGCAGCGGCGTCTGCATCACGCGAGCAACCCTACCGACCGAGGAGAAGGAGATAGAGATGACAAGTACCACCAACCGCACCGACCTGGACGCCGTGGTCATTGGCGCGGGTTTCTCCGGGCTGTATATGCTTCATCGTCTGCGCGACATCCTGGGCATGTCGGCGCGCGTCTACGAGACGGGCGATGGCGTCGGCGGCACCTGGTTTTGGAACCGCTATCCCGGGGCGCGCTGCGACTCCGAAGCGTATATGTACTGCTTCTCGTTCGACAAAGACCTGCTCCAGGAATGGGAGTGGAGCGGCAAGTATCCGGAGCAGCCGGAGATCCTCTCCTATCTCAACCACGTTGCCGATCGCTTCGACCTGCGCCGGGATATCCAGTTCAACACCCGTGTCACCGCAGCCCACTTCCGTGAAGCAGACAATCGCTGGGAGATCGAGACGGACCAGGGCGACCGGGTGACTGCCCGATTTCTGATCACCGGCATCGGCTGTCTGTCGGCGGGACAGGTGCCGAACATCAAGGGGCTGGATTCCTTTGAAGGTCAGTGGTACCACACGGGTGCTTGGCCGCATGACGGCGTCGATCTCAAGGGGAAGCGCGTGGGCGTGATCGGGACCGGCTCCAGCGGCGTTCAGTCGATCCCCGTCATCGCCGAGCAGGCCGAGCATCTCTACGTCTTCCAGCGGACGCCGCAGTACACGATCCCCGCGCGTCACGGGACGGTGGACCGCGCGTTCCTCGACGATGTGAAGGCACGCTACGACGAGATTTGGGACAAGGCGCGGTGGTCGGTCGGTGGTTTCCCGGTCGACCCAGTGGACCAATCGGCGCTCGAGGTCAGCGCCGAGGAGCGGCGGGCCCTCTATGAGGCCGGCTGGGCACGCGGCGGATTCAGTTTCTTCTTCGGGGCGTTCAAGGATGTCGCGACCGATCGGCGGGCGAATGACACGGCGTCCGAGTTCATCCGGTCCAAGATCCGCGAGACGGTCAAGGATCCGGAGACGGCCGAGAAGCTGGTGCCGACGGACCACCCGTTCTCGTCGAAGCGCGCGCTGATCGACACCAACTATTTCGAGACGTACAACCGCGACAACGTCACACTGGTCGACATCCGCCACGCGCCGATCGAGGAGATCACGCCGGCCGGTATTCGCACCGAGGATGACGAGTACGATCTCGATATCATCGTCTTCGCCACCGGCTTCGACGCGATGACAGGTCCGTTCTTCCGGATCGACATCCGCGGCCGGGAGGGGCTACCGCTCAAAGAGAAGTGGGCCACCGGTCCGAAGACCTACCTGGGTCTGGCGAGCGCCGGCTTCCCGAACCTGTTCATGATCACCGGTCCCGGCAGCCCGTCCGTCCTCAGCAACATGCCCGTCTCGATCGAGCAGCACGTCGAGTGGATCTCCGACCTGATCGAGTACACCCGCGAGCGCGACATCGAGGTCGTCGAGGCGGACGCCGAAGCGGAGACGGCGTGGGTCGCCCACGTCAACGAGATCGCCGAGTTCACGCTCTTTCCGCTGGCCGACTCGTGGTATCTCGGCGCCAACATCCCCGGTAAGCCGCGCGTGTTCATGCCCTATCCCGGCGGCGTCGGTACATATCGAACGAAGTGCGATGAGGTGCGGGCGAACGGCTACGAAGGATTCACCCTCGGTGCGCGGGCGGTCGCCCACGCCGGAGACTGATCCCGATTTAGCAACAGCAGAAGACGCGCGACGGTCATCGAGGCCGTCGCGCGTCGCAACACAAAGCGGGCCGAACGAGACCATGAGTGGCACCCGCGTGCCGGTGTCATCCTGAGAGTCAGCGAAGGATCTCGCCGTCCGATGATGCTTCGCTTCGCTCAGTATGACAAGTCTGGGTAGAGGCAACCTTAGGTCGCGATTGATCGAATCGACGACTTGACAGGCAAGCCATCACTTGCCTATGGTATCGCACAGATGGCTGATGTGTTCGACGCGCTTGCGGCGCCGGTCCGGCGGACAATCCTCGACGAATTGGTGGAGCGGAACGGTCAGACGCTGTTCGAAATCTGCACGCGGCTGGTGATGCGGCATGGTCTGGCTTTGTCACGCCAGGCGATCTCGCAGCATCTCGATGTGCTGGAGTCGGCGGGTCTCGTGCGCACACGGCGGGAAGGGCGGTACAAGTATCACGAGCTGGATACGAGTCCCCTGAAGCGAATCATCGAACGATGGCCGATTCTGAGCGATGAGGAACGGGAATGAGGATCAACATGACGAGTGTCTTGGTGGACGATCAGACGAAGGCGCTGGCGTTCTATACCGACGTGCTGGGGTTCGTGAAGAAGAACGACATTCCGCTGGGTGAGGCCCGTTGGATCACGGTCGTATCACCGGAGGATCCGGATGGGACGGAGTTGTTGCTCGAACCTGATGGTCATCCGGCGGCCGGACCGTTCAAGCGGGCACTGGTAGAGGATGGGATTCCGTTCACGTCGTTCGCGGTCGGCGATGTGCGGGCGGAATTCGAGCGACTGCGGGCGATCGGGGTTGAGTTCACCCAGGAACCGACGGCGATGGGGCCGGTGACGACGGCGGTCTTCGACGACACATGTGGCAACCTCATCCAGATCACGAGCGCGAATTGACCCGAATCGTTCGCCACCACGGCGCCACGACACCAAGACTGTTCGTCCTCTTGGTGTCGTGGCGCCGTGGTGGCGAAATGTCTCTGACTGAGCCGTCCCGAGGCAACCTCCCTTGACAGTCGTCAACCACGTTAGTACATAGGGCAGAGCGTCCCGCTGGTGGGCGGGTGAAAGCATCGAATGCGGGCCGGGGTCGCGGTGATGCCGGCGGTCGTGGAGGAGGTTCCGGTGAAGTTCGGACTGTTCTACGAGTTGCAGCTGCCCAAGCCATACGACCGCGACACCTGGCACCCGGACGACGAGCGCCGCATCATCAAGGAAATGATCGAGCAGGTCGAGTTCGCCGACCGGCTCGGCTTCGACTATGTCTTTCAAGTGGAGCACCATTTCCTCGAAGAGTACTCGCACTCCGGCGCGCCGGAGGTGGTGCTCGCCGCGATCTCGCAACGGACGAAGCGGATTCGCCTGGGACATGGCATTGTCCAGATGCCGCCCGGTCACAATCATCCGGCGCGGACGGCGGAGCGGGTGGCGACGCTGGATATCGTTTCGGATGGGCGGGTTGAGTTTGGCACGGGTGAAAGCGCGTCCGACATGGAGCTGGGTGGCTTCGGCACCGAGCGCGGGCTGAAGAAGCAGATGTGGGAAGAAGGCACGCGCGAGTGTCTGCGGATGATGACCTCGGAGCCGTATGCGGGATTCGCCGGTCAGTACTTCTCAATGCCGGTGCGGAACGTCGTGCCCAAGCCGGTGCAGAAGCCGCATCCGCCAGTGTGGGTCGCGGCATCGCGCCGGGAGACGGTCATGCTGGCGGGACGGACGGGGATCGGGTCGCTCGGTTTCGGCTTCGAGACGCCGGAAGAGGCGGGGGAGCGCATCCCACGCTACTACGAGTTGATCCGGGAAGAGTGCCGTCCGATCGGCGCCGCGATCAACCCGGCGGTGGCGACCGTGGCGACGATGATGTGCAGCCCGACGAACGAGGAGGCGGTGGCCAAGGGGTTGAGCGGGGCGCAGTTCTTCGCGTTCTCCCTGGGACGAGGGACGCCGCCGAACCCACCGCGGCATCCGGGCCACGATCATCTCTATCGGGAGTTCATCGACGCGCGGCAGGCCAAGGCGGAGAGCCGGGCGGCGCGTGACCAGGAGCCGGAGGATGAGGGACAGCGTGCACTGTATCGCGCCGGTCAGCGCGGTGGGTTTATTGGCACGCCGGACTTCATTCGGCAGAACCTCAAGCAGTATGAAGATGCGCATCTGGACGCGATGATCTTCATCGCTCAATGCGGCGACCGCAAGCATGAGGACATCATGGCCTCGCTGGAGCTGTTTGGGACGCAGGTCATGCCGGAGTTCCTCGAGCGACACGAGACGGTCCACCGCCCTTGGCGGGAGCAGCAGTTAGATGGCGTGCCGCACATGATCAATTCCACGCTCTGACGCAGCACGCGGCCGCGGGCAACGGCCCGGAGGTTGATTGGCAGCGCCGGCACGTAAACCTGAGAGATGAGGCGATGGCGAAACCCGATCAGATTCAGGATCCGCAGCTCCGGTCGCTGATTGCGTCCGCGCGGGAGGCGTATCTTGATGACCGCAATCTGGAGTGTGTCGAGTCCAGCCTCGAAGCGTTCACCGAACTGCTTCGGCGTCATCCCGACTTCCTCACGGCGGGGCCGTTCGCGGGAAACGCGCGCCGTGCCTTTCCCCGCGATCTTGGCGTGGCGCTGCAGGGCGTCGATTCCGGCGTCCCAGCGGCGGTGATCGAGCGCCGGCAATTCAGCAATCCCGAGGCAATCACGCTGTACGAATACGTCTCCGACTGCATCGTTGCAGCGAAGCTTTAGGCTCGCCCGGCATGGCGCACCGTCAACAGTGCCACGGTCAGCGGCTGCTCTGTAAAGCGGGACGTCGCCCATCAAGGTGATGGCGGGGTACGTCGGCGCCATCCGAACTGACGGGAGCAGCTGACTACGGGCCGGAGCCGGCCGCTGTCTCAACACCATCGTCGGGGCGTGTGGGTGCGGGCGCCAGCGTTCCGCTCTCAATGCTTCGGCGGACGGCGCGTGCCAGCCGGCGGCGGATCTGCGGTGCGTGCGCGATCGCCCAGCCGCCAAGAAAGCCGACGGCATTCGGCGTGGCGTGGGCAAGGATCGGGGCAACGGTGCTCTTGGACCGAAGACGTAACCAGGAGAGGCCAAGGCCCATCAGTGTCGTCGATGTCACATGGCCGGCGAGAACGAGTGCGGTCCTTCGCGGGTCGCCGTGAGCATGGCGGGTGCCGGGGTTGGTCGGGATCCGGTCGAAGGTGGGCAGAATATGCCAGAGGCCGAAGAGCAGCGATGAGAGCGCGGCGGCAGCGACGGGTGACCGGCGCCGCGTGAGCAGACCAAGCAAAGAACCACGGAAGATCACCTCCTCCGGCAGTGCTGTGGCGAAGGGGATGCGGACGAACACCTGATACACCATCTGCCGCGTGCTCGCACGGACAATCCGCTCGTCCTGATAGAAGCCGCCCGCGCCAGGCGCGAGCAGGCCGGCGGCCGTGATCGTTGCCAGCGTTGATGCGACGGTGATACCGGCCCGCGCGCCGCGCGGCACGTCGCGTGGATGCAGTCCCTGGTCCTCCCAGGCGACGCCGGCGCGCCGCGCCAGCAACGCGGCCAGTCCAGCGGCGGCGAGGTTGGCCGGCAGTTGCACGTGGCCGGGCAGCCGGTTCGCGATCAGGTTGAGGGCAACGACCGCGCCGCCGGCGGCGATCTCGAGGATGAGCGCCTCGCTGTCGCACCACCCTTCGTCGCTCATGACGCTGAAGAAGCTTCCGCTTCGACGGCAGCGCCGGCGGCCCCCGTGTGCTCGTCTGGGAACGGGGAAGCGATCTCGCCGCCGGCCTCCTTTGCATCGAGTTGATCCTGCCACGCCTTCTCGAAGCGACGGAGAGCGGTTTCGATGCGGGCGAGCTGTTCATCGGAACATTGGAGTGCATAGGCCTCGCGGACGAAGCGGGCGAGGTCGGCGCGATAGTCATGGCCGCTGGCGGCGAAATCCCCGGGAATGACGTGCATCGCGTTTTTCATGTCGATCAGGGTCTGGACGAAGGTGGTCGGCGACTGCCACTGCTCGTCCAAGGGCACACGGGGCGGCCTCGTGTCGGGTGGACCGAGCCAGTCGGGACGCTGGATGAGCAGGTCGGCGCCGAAGTAGCCGACGGCGTCGTTGCCGTGGGTGATCAGGAAATAGCGCAGGCGGGCACGCGCCTCCGGGTCCATCGCCTCCAATTGTCCGAAGTTGTCGAAGGTGGCGACCAGTGTTGGATCGACGTCGGGACGCGGCGGACCGAAGACCTCCACCTTCCACTTGCTCAGGTGCGGCGAACCGATCCAGAGGCCGCGCTCGACGCCGGCGTCAGTCAGACCGCGCGTACCCTCGTGCAGGAACGCGTCCTGGCTGGTCTGGGCGCCGAGGCTCTCGCCGAAGACGACGAAGCGCGGCCGTTTCTCCGGCGGGCGTTGGCGCACCTCCTCATGGATGGCGACGACGAGCAGGCGGAAGTGCTTGCGTCCCTCCCAGACCCGGTCGATTGACATCGAGGAAGGGCGCTTGGAGTACTGAATGGTGACCGTGGCACAGTTGCCGCGTGTCATGTACTCGGCGGACTCGATCGCCACGTAGTTGACGTAACCCGTGCCGGTCGGGGAGACAGCGATCAGTAGATCGCGGTCAAATGCGCCGGTGCGGTGCAGCTCGGCGATGGCGAGGGCGACGCGATCGGTTTCGGTCGGTGCGCTGTCGAGGCCGACGTACGCGCGGATCGGATTGGTCGCCGGTTCTTGCATCACCTCCTCGATCCAGGTGTGGTGCATGTAGGTGGCGACGTGGCGGCGGCCTTCGCGGCCGAGCGTGTCCCAGGGAACGAGGCTACCGGCGCCGCCGCTGACCCACGGGACGGCGGGAGGGTCCGAGACGGCCGGTTCAATCTTGCGCATGCCTGCTTCGATCCGGCGGTTGGCACGACGATAGATTGTCGCGACGGCGACGCCGAGCAGGCCGAGCTCGATGATACGAGCGGCGAGTTGCCAGAGGCGAACATCGCCGGGAAGCAGGGTTGTCAGCATCCGTCCGATCTCGCGTGCGGCCAGTCGATTAGCGTCGGCGAAAGCAAACAGCCCGAGGGTCACGCCTCCGCCGAGGGCGAGCGCGCGGAGCACGGACATGTGAACGCCCGGAACGTCGGCGATGGGGCCGTCGGTGCGATGCTGATCGCGAACGGCGCGGCGGTGGCGGCCGTATTCACTGATGGCCGCCATGACGCCCCCGGCGACGAGCGTCGCGGGGAGGTGACGCAGGCCCAGGTCGACTCTACCCCGGCGATCGAGTGTGTGCAGGACTTCCTCCGTCGCGCTAACGGCGGCGGCGCTCGCGGCGCTACCGGCGATCCAGTGACCGGCTGTGCGGAGTGCGGATCGGGTGAGTGGCTCGTACCGGCGCTCGGGAACGGTACGTTGGAGCGCGAGCCCACAGACGGCGGCGGCAATGTGAAGGCCGAGCGCGGTGCGCCGGACCGAGGTATCGTGGGCGTCGTGGTTTGCCGGCGGACCGGCCAAACGAGCGGCGACGACCTCGATCGCGTCGTGCGCGACGGCGGCGAGCAGATAGGTGAGGGCGGTGGAGACACCGGTGACGATCCCCTGGTCAACGGTGTTCCGTGGCATGAGCGTGCGCTGGAAGGTGAGGGGCACGCCGGCAGCGGCGAGGAAGGCGCCGGCCTGATCCGTTCTCGGGAGCGGGCGGCGCAGCCTGGGAATCCGCATCGGACTACCGTGACCTCCTTAGTCTGATTAGTCGCTCTCCTGCGCGACCGCATCGGCGATCATCGTACCGATCGCGAGCGAGGATGTGGCGGCGGGTGAGGGTGCGTTGCGGACGTGGAAGACGCCGCGGGCAGTATCGATGATAAAGTCATCGACAAGTGTGCCATCGTCTGCCAGCGCCTGGGCGCGCACACCGGAGGGACCGGGCAGCAGATCCGCCATAGTCAGCGTCGGGATGTAGGCTTGGAGTGACGCGAGAAAGGCGCGCTTGCTCACATCCCGCCACATTTCGGCAAGGCCGGTGCGCCAATAGCGCCGCGCCAGCCGCTGGAAGCCACGGAAGCCGAGGGTCTGGGCGAGATCGCGCGGGTTGACCCGGTCGAGGCGATAGCCCTCGCGGGCGAAGGCGAGGACCGCGTTCGGTCCCAGCCAGACGGCGCCGTCGATCCGGCGGGTGAAGTGGACACCGAGGAAGGGAAAGGCGGGGTCGGGCACAGGGTAGATGAGATTTCGGACCAAGTGGCGCCGCTCCGGGCGGAGGACATAATAATCGCCGCGAAAGGGAACGATGCGCGGATCGGGCTTGGCGCCGCCGAGAGCCGCCACCCGGTCGGCGTAGAGCCCGGCGCACGCGATCACGACAGCGGCCTCGATATCGCCTCCGGTCGTCGTCAGGCGGGTGCGGCCGCCGCTCCGTCGGATGCCGGTCACGGCGTGTCCGGTAAAGAGCTCGCCGCCGGATGTGCGGACATCCTCGGCATACGCCGCCGCCACCCGGCGAAAATCGACGATCCCGGTGTTCGGCGACCAGAGGGCGCGCACACCCTGGACGTGGGGTTCGAGCTCCCGCAGCCGGTCGGGGCCGATCATCTCCAATCCCGGCACGCCGTTTGCCTGTCCGCGGCGGGCAAGCTCCTCCAATCGGGGGATCTCACCTTCGTCGAGCGCGACGATCACTTTGCCGCAGCGCTCGAAGGGGATGCCCTTCTGCTCGCAATACTGAACCAGCGACGCGGCGCCGGCGACACAGGCCGTTGCCTTGAGCGAGCCGGGAGCGTAGTAGAGCCCGGAATGGATGACGCCACTGTTGTGGCCGGTCTGATGCGTTCCCAGCCGGCGCTCCTTCTCCAGCAGCGCGAGCCGGGCGCCCGGGCGGCGCCGGAGCAACTCTCGGGCGGTGGCCAGTCCGACGATGCCGCCGCCGATCACCGCGATATCTCCCGTCCAGTCCGGCATGGGTTCCTCCCACCCGCTACACTCCGGCCCGCGCAACTGAATTGAGCTCGCCGAGGATGATCCGATTCGACGTGATGATGTCAGCCTGGGTGTATTCGAGACCCGTGCGCGCGCATATCTCCTTGACGTATGGCGTGATCAGCTTCAGCTTGTTGCGCGGGCAGGTCGGAAATAGATGGTGCTCGATCTGGTAGTTGAGGCCGAAGTACATGAAGTCGACGAATCGGCCGGGCGTGATGTTGCGTGACGTGCTGATCTGCTGCTCCAGGAACGAGATCTTCGTTCCTTCCAGGATCTGCGGCATGCCTTTGTGGTTCGGAGCGAAGACGTTGGATAGATAGAAGCCCATGATCGGGTGGATCACGACGAAGAGCAGGATCACCTTTTCTAATGGGAACACGAAGAACGGAACGATGAACCAGGCAGCGATGCCGGCGGCCCAGATAGTCATCTCCGCGAGCAGACGCGGACTGAAGCGCTCTTGCCGATAGTATCTGATCTCCGAAAGGCGACGTGAGAAGACGACGAGCGTGCGCATCGGGTAGAAAAACGCGGCCTGATAGCGGCGGACGTATCGCCAGAACCCGCCCTGCCGCTCGAACTGGCGCAGGGTGAAGGCGTGCAGGGGAATATCAAGATCGGGGTCAAGTCCATCGACATTGGTGTGAGCATGATGGACATTGTGCTGCACGCGCCAGGAACGAAAGCCCATCGCCAGCAGGCCGGCAACGGACCAACCGAGCAGGGTATTCAAAGCCTTTGAGCGGAATATGGTGCGGTGGCCGGCGTCGTGAACGATGCCGCAGAGCTGGACGCCCACCAGCGCAAACGCGGCCGCCCAGCCAACCAGCGGCAGCGAGAACGGCGTGCGGATGAGGAAGTAGAGGCTGACCGCCGTGGCGATGGCGAGGCCGGCGATCAAGAAGGTGTAGTAGGGATAGTCACGGTCGAGAATGCCGGCAGCAACCACGTCCGCGCGCAGTTTGGCGTAGAGGGCGGTGCCTTCTGCATGAGTGAGGACCGTCGTTTCGATGCCCTGATGCGAGCTTGGATCAGCGAGAGCGATTGTGTTGATTGGCAGACACTCCTCAAATTAAGGTTCCCAGTCATCATAGCGGCATATACCGGTGGGGACAGGGTGCTGCCGAACGCCCTATGCCTGCTACATCGAACCGTGACCTCACCCTGGGAGCGCGGCCATCCTGTCCGCTTGGTGTCGGATAAGGATACCCGATTCTGGGTGGCGACTGGTGGTCCTACTCGCGGGGCGGATGGTCGGCAGGCGGCGATGTGTCGGGGGGCTGTTGCGAGAGGCGCAGGCCGACGAGGTGGGCGACGAGCACGACGAGATAGAGTTGCCCGGCCAGTGCCTCGATCGTCGCCAAAGAACGCGCAAGTTGCGTGCGTGGGGTGATATCGCCGTAGCCGAGCGTTGCGAGCGTGGTGACGCTGAAGTACAGCAGATCGGCAAGGTCGTTGTCTCCTGCGTTGATGCCACGGAAGGCATTCGGGTTGGCCGTGTCGAGCGCAAGATAGAGAAAGGAGGCGATCAGGCTGATCAGGAGATAGACGCAGAGAGAGCCAAAGATGGTGTCAATGCGCACGCGCGGGTGGCGCAGAATGTCACGGAGGATGAGGACGCACAGGCCAATGAGCAGGGCGGCGTTGCCGAGGTCGCCGACGATCGACAGCACCCGCCGGCCGGGACGGTCGCCCAACGCGGAGGCGGCCATACCCAGCATGGCGAGCGCCACGACGGTGATCAGATGCGCCGGACGGCCGGTAGCGCCGCGGGCGCCGACGAGGACGGTAGCGTAGAAGAGACCATCCAGCAGTCGATCGGTCCAGTAGTGGTCGGTGAGCAGCGGCGCAACCGCGTAGAGGAGGACGAGCGCGACGAGCAACGGTGCATAGTTGCCACCAAAGCGGTCCGCGACAAAGTTACGTCGATGGTGTGACGGGAGAAGGCGGGACGGGGAATTCTCCATTGCACGTTAGCGTTCTGCACCTCACATGTCCGGTTTCTTGGGGCACCGTCTCATCATAGCCCATGCGATCGGACGAACCAGAATGATGCACCACCAAGGCGCCAGGGCACCAAGTACAACCTTTTCTTGGTGCCCTGGCGCCTTGGTGGTGACAATGCTCCCGAGCGCTACTCAATAATCGACGAGTAGATCGTGGAGCGCAGTTCCCGGCGGAACGGGTAGGTGCTGGACGGCACCAGCTGGGTGAGGAAGAGCATGATCAGCTCTTCGGCGGGATTGACGAAGAA